>NZ_PDZH01000181.1 GCF_002735695.1 Chitinimonas sp. BJB300 | reverse complement strand
GCGGGTTTCAAGGTAACGCGAAGGGCTAGGGAGCCCGTTGCTGTGGGATAAGGCGTCAAGGCATTCGCTGCCCCTTCTGCGTAACAGAACGGTGCCCCCTCAATCCCGTCGAGCCAGTCGGGATGCTGTTCATCCATGGCAGCATCGCTTTTAGGCGTCAGTGGGTAGCCATTGAATTTGGCCGACTGGATACCCACCAACGCCGCACCCGCAGGCAGGGGAATCGGGGTAGCCACTTGGCCAGCCGTCACGGGCATCACGATAGGCGCCCGCCAAATCCCCGACTCTGTGCAAAGCTTGGCGGCACTCTCACGCAACCAGTGCAGCGCAACCGGTTCGGGGTAATCCGGCACGGCGGGCAGCAGGCCGGTCAAGAGACGATCTAGCGGTGTCATGGGGTGCTCAGCTTATTGTTCACAGTGGTGGTGCTTTCCACCTGATTCAGCGTGCCAACCTGGCTTTCGAAGGCGTTGAAATACGCTTCGGCCAAGCCCGCATTGGCGGCATAGGCCGCGTCCTTGGCGTAACCGCGATACAGCAGGTAATCGACAATGGCGGTCAGATAGAGGCGGTCGAGCGCCAAGGCATCAGACAAACGCTCGATGTCAGGCGGCGTATCGGAATAAGTCAGTTCGATCCGGCTGCCGGCTAACGCAGGCGGATAGACATAGAACGATTTGGGATCACCCATGTTGTACATGGCATGCACGATGCGGGTTGCCGCTGGCATGGCATGCCAATCCGGCATCTGCTCATCGAGCGTGCGCCGATCCACCATGCGGATGGCGCGGCCTGGCGTGATGCCATCGGCTTCCACATTGCGGATCACATCGAGCAGGCTGATGGCCCCGGCAGGCAGGCTTTGCTTGCTGCCCGCCACCAAGGCATGCGCCACCGTGCGCGGGTTGGCGCTCGGTCGGCGTACCACAATGGCGACTTGGGCATCGCTGATCCAACGCAGCAGCTCGGGCTCAGTCCAGCGGATATGCTCGCTATCCTGCACCACATAGCCAAAACGCTGGGTGACTGCCAGGGCCGTCAGCATGCTTATTGGCCTTCCTGCTTGTCCGCGCCCGCAGCGTCTTGGCCTTCCGGCTTGCCAGCGCCCGAAGCGTCTGACTCACTGTTGGACATGGCCGGCTTCTTGGACGCTTCCGTTTCGTCCTTAGCAGATTCGATTGCCCGATTGACCTTAGCCGGCTTCTTGGGCGCTTCTGCCACGTCCGCAGCAGGTTCGATTACCCGATTGACCTTGGCCAAGCGCTTAAACGCTTCTGCTTCAATGACCGGCTCAGCGACCGCCCGGTACAGGTCGGCATGTTTCAACAGGCAATCGATGGCCTCGTCGTCGGTTACTTCCGTGGTGTAACGGCCTTGGGCATCTCGGGTGAAGGCATAGGACTGCCCATGTACGGTGATGTTGCGCACCTTGCCGTTGCTCGGTTTGATGAGGGATTGGATTTGCATCATGGGATCTCCGGTTAACCCAGCGTGTACCAAAGCAGCAGGCTGATACGGCCTGTGGGTGCGCCGGTTGCGATGGCATTGACCTTGACGCCGATAGACCGATCCACCTGTGCTTTGGGGATGGTAAAGCCCGATTTGAGGGACATGCGGGCCGCGCCACCCAACTTGCCTACCGGGTCAGCCGCGAAAAATTCATTACCGACAGTACGATTACCGGTATCGCCGACTGAACCGGACATCAGACCGACATCCAGCGCCACGGTCGGCGTGGCATTACTGTCGAGCTTGTCCGTGACCAGGGTCATATCGAGGATGCGGGCACCCGCCGGCAGAATGCCCAGCTCGATCACATCGCCGGCAGCCAAGGCGGCCTTGAGGTCGTAGTCAAACGGGGCACAGGTCGCGCCGGCATCGCTGGGCGTGATGGTTTGTACACGGCCAAGGGCCGCCAGGGATTGATACAGCATGGGATTGCTCCTAAGCCACCCAGCCCGTTACCGGGCCAAGTCGGCGGTAACGGGGGTTAGTTCGGGTTGGCGGCGTAGGTATCGAGGGCGATCACGGCGAAGTCGCGCCCATTGAAGCGGGCCTTCTTGACACCAAAGATGCTGGAGGTATCGATGATGGGTTCGTTACCCAGGTCAACAGTTTCCTCATGCCAGTCAAAGCGCTGGCCACTCGAAGAGCCATAGGCCACCAGACCAGCGCCCGCACCTAGGAACAAGGCACGCGCTGCGGGTTGCTTGCCATCGGCGCCATAATCACCAAAGGCAATCACCCCCTCGTACTTGTGCAGGATGACGTTGTTCAACAACCCCATATTGCCCTTGAAGATCGGGTTACTGCGTCCCTCGGCGGCCGCCGCGGCCTTCTGTACATCGGCCCAGTCGTTGGTGGTCGAGCTGGTGCGCAGGTTGTACGCCTGGTATTCGCTCATCACACAGACATAGTGGTCCTCACCGTCAATCTTGAGCGGCTGGATACGGATATTGTCGGTATGGATGGCATTGAGCGTTGCTGCGCGGGTGGCAGCACGTTCAATCAAGGTGCGGTTCATCACATCATCGATGCCGATGCTGGCCTTGCTGGTGGCATTGCCGCCGTACAGGATATGGTCCGAGTCTGGCGCTTCGACATCATTGTTCGCGAAACCTTTGAAATCGGTCTCCCAGATGAAATCGGGGTTATTGCCGCGTGCGCCGGACAAGTAGATGGAAAACAACTCATCCTGGAGTTGTGACCAGTAGTCACTGGCGCGGTCCTTGGCCACTTGGCGCAGGTTATGCAGGGTGCGCTTACGCGTCATGCGCCCACCGGCGGATACCGGCTTGCGCAGTTGATCGATCTTGATCTCATCCGTATAGAAACGTAGGCTCTCCTGCTTGCCTTCTGCCCGTTCATCCCCTTGAATCGGTGCGCCACGCAGCCGCATAGAGAGATCGAATGTAATCTTGTCGCCCGAATCCGATTCCAGCTCGTCCTTACGTAAAATCAATGCGCCGTTGGCCTGGTTCTTCCCGACGAATTTGCGGCTGTAGTAGGACTTGCGGGCGGTGTCGGCAGCGAGGCCAACGGAATAACGCTTGACGGCCTTGGGGTCGTTCAAGCCAATGATGGTTTGTGCCATGCGGCAATGCTCCTTGAGGGTTTATAGGGCGCACCTGCGCCACAGAGGGTTAATGTAGGGCTTGTCCCCGGTGTGCCGGGCTTAAAGGGATCGGTAATAAAGCTCTAGCTGGCGCTCGCTCATGCGTCCGATCGCCTCTTCCAAGGCCGTACCGTCGAGCTTGTCCAGAGCACTGAATTCATCGCCGGTATCGATATTGCCGGCACTGGGCAAGCCCCCAATCGTGGGCGGCATGACGGGGCGCTTGGCCGGTGCCTTCTGCTTCACGGCAGGATCGGCTTGCGCTTTGACCGCATCCGGGTTGAACAGCCTGGCCATGCGGTTGAATTGCGCTTGGGCCTCCTGCAACGTCGTGGCATGGGCCTTTTCGAGCATTTGCCAGCCATTGAGGCCGGCATTCTCGGGGTCGTTGGCCACCTGGATCACCGCCTGATTCAATAGGGCGGTCATGTCCGGGTTATCGGCGTAGGTCGCCTTGTTGGCGGTCAGGAAGGCATCACAGGTCTGTGCCCACGCCGCTTGTTCATTCTGGGCATTGAGGGCACGGGCATTGTCGGCATCGCGGATTGCCAGTCGTAGGTCCAATGCCTTGTCGTTCAGCACATCAAGCTGTGACTGATACGTGGCCGCATCGACTTCGTAGTTCTCTAACTGGGTGGTTAAGGCTTTTTTTTGCGCCAGGATGTCGGCAAGTTGTTGTTCGGCGTCCTCGGGCACGGCTGGCACGTCGTATTGGACGGGCTGAACGGGTTGGGGCCGGAAAGGCGTTGGCTCGTCGGATTTGGGGGCGATGGGCTCAAGTGGTGCAGGTGTTGCAATAGGTGCTGAGTCCGTCTGCGTGCCATCTGATTCCGCCAAACCATCAGATTCCGGTTCACCCTCGTCTCCTTCTTCGCCCCCCTCCTCTTCTCCTGACTCGTCGCCCGCTTCATTGTTCAACCCGGCATCCATCATTTCGCCAATGGTGCGGCTGTCTTCGTCTACCTCATCGGTTTCCGCCAGGATGGCGCGTTCTTCGGCAGTCAAGCCGTCGTCGTAATCATCAAAATCGTCGCGTTGCTTTGTCATGGCTTACTTGGCCCTCCTGGCCGGTTTGGATGGGGATAGTCGTTGTTGCGCCTGGCTGTCGCGCACAGCCGCCTTGAGGCTGTCGAGTTGGGCGTTGAACTTGGCTTCCAACTGGTCCACGGCGAGCGCGTATTGCTTGCCCTGTAGCTTCAAGAGGTGTTCCAGTTGGTCGATGATGGGTTGGAACTGCGCCGCATTGCGTGTTTGCTCTGCCAAGGCTTCTTTCTGCTCTACTTCAGCAATGGCATTGCGCTTGGCCAGTTCGTTCTGTTCTGCCTGTTCTTGCTGCTTGGCTTCCTGCTCAGCGATCTCTTCCGGGGTTTGCTCAGCATCGGGATCACGCTGGCCAGTCAGCTTGCGCACGCGCTGCACCAGTTCGTCCTTATTGGGCACATCCATCAGGTCGATAATCAGGTCCAACATCCCCATGGCGATGTCGGGCGGCAGCTTGGCGGCCAGTTCAAACAGCATCTGGGTCTGCGCTTGCCGGATCGTGGCGTGGTAATCCTGCTCGCTGACGATGAAATCGGCCTTGGTACGCACCAGGTTGTTTTCGGGCAGACCGTCATTGATGGGCTGGAACTCGAAGCCACCCTTGGCGTTGGTGACGCGGATTTGTTTTTGTTCGGTGGCAAACTGTTCCATCAGGCTCAGTTGCAATTCACCCTGGAATTGGAACGCCAGGCGCAGGTTGTCGAATAGCTCCGACGTGGCCATGCTGCCTTGGTCCTGCCGCGCCTCGATGGCGACGCCGCTGGTGGCATTGGTCTTGCGGCCCAGGTTCTCATCCGTCACACCTGACACATCCTGAATCATGCGGGCATCGATATCGGCCAGTTGCAGGTGGGCGGCGGCCAGGTCACGGTCCACATTGAGGTCGAAGCGCCGGTTGCTGCCTTCCAGCTCGATAATGCCGTCCGGCCTGGCCACTTCTTCCCGCAACCGTTCGACACTCTTCACCGCGCCTTTTTCCATCACAACCTTGTTGGTCGAGAGGACATACAACGCCTTGGACATGCGCTTGTTGAACGCATCCTGTGGGTCACGTATCCCACGCACCATGCCGTAATACGCGCCATCGCGATTGCGCTGGTAGGCAGCCATCAAGGTATACGGGAAGCGGTTGTGCCGGTAAGGGCTACGGCCTTCGTATAGCAGCCCTGCGGTCGTGAAAATGGCTAGGCGGACCTGCATTTGCTGCTGTTCGGCGATATGGCATAGCTCGCCCTCGACGGCGGCACGCATCACTGCATCGGTCGGGTCGTATTCCTGGCCGTGGAACTCGCCCCCTTGCACCTTCTTAATTCGGGCCGGCACGCGGTACCACATCTCGAAAACGCGCACGCGCTGGCGTACCCCTAGATGCCCCGCTTGTTCTTCCTGGTCGGGGAAGTCATCGGAAAACCACAGCGAGCAGCCCAAGGCATCGGCATCGGGGGTGCTCTTATGTACGATGAAGGCCCGGCTCGGATTGATGAGTTCGGCCACATCGGTATCCAGCCACTTCTGCCGGATCACATAGCGCCAGTCACTCATGTCCACACGGCGCGAGGCACTGTCGTGCAGCATTTCGCGCCAAGGGGCATGCCGCGAGTACT
>NZ_PDZH01000180.1 GCF_002735695.1 Chitinimonas sp. BJB300 | reverse complement strand
GAATGCCTGAGCATCAAGACGCAGAAGAACCCATTCGCACTTTGCCGCAAGTTACTGATCAACGCCTCCCGCGCGGCTTATGATCAGTTACAGCTGCTTCTCGCAGCTACTGCGTAACATCAGTAAATAAATCGCTTCGCTTTTCCTAGACACCTTCTGAGCCTCAAACTGAGGTCCATCAGGAGGTGCCATGAGCAAAGCAATGCGATGACACCGCTGGTCACTGCCGCTAACACGGTAAGCGTCGGGTGGTTAGTCGGCTTGATGACGATATTACATAAGCCCTTTATTCGGCAGATGCATGACTGACATGGGCAGTATCTATTGCCAGCTTAACCACCCACACCCGTAGTTGGCTTAGGAGGAGGCACATCGTTATTGGCTTGCGGTGGCGTGGGGGCATCAACGCTGGAGCCACCGTATACTGCCGCCAATTCCAGTGCGGACAATGTTTGCAGTGCGGTTGATGACTTGGTGGTTTTTTGGAAGAGACCTTGCAAGCATTTCATTTTGTACTCCTTGTGGGGTTCGATTGAGTGCTTGCATTTCACGCCGATTACCGGTTCAGCGTAACTGTAAGGTCTTACAGTTACGTGCTGGTTCTTACACGGACATTATCTGAGGTTATTCATGCTGGGTTTGGGCATTGGTGCCTTACCTGATAACCGTGTATTGGTGGATGAGGTGACATGTGCAATCGGCCATTCAGAATCAATCTATAAGTCGCCCCGAGGCTGAGGACTACGCTTTACCCTTTGTGCTGGTGGGCGAAGAACGCTTGGCGCTGTTCCATTTTGTCCATGTACATAGCTCGTTGGACCCGGAGACTGAAGCATCTGCCAGTAGCGGGTTGAGCCTATGGTTGGGCCAGGATAACGAGCTGCCCGCTTACTTGGCGTGGCATTGGCAATATGCCGAGGGTATCGGCATATATATTCCCAGTATGGACAACATCGTGAGTAATCTGGCACTGGTCGACGGAGATGGAAAAGTCTTGGATGTGCACACTACGGCATTCAAGTGGTGGTTACGGGTGGAAAGACTGGACTGGCGCATCTGGGCAGAGATGCAGCTTGGTTCTTTCTAGAGTCTGTTCAATATCTTGTGAACTCGGGCAAGACAAAGCAAAAAACCGTCTTTACAGGTGTAAATACGCATGCTGTGGTGGTTTTTTACGTAATACGACTAAAGTGCAGCAGATGTTGCAGGTATGTATTGGCCTGCTGAGGTAAGTGATGTCTACCGTTTCTTCATAAGTAAATCGCCATTGACGTCTAGGCGCTTCATTACCAGCGGTTACAATGCCTGCCTTAATCGGAGCGCTATTTATGCATCGCACGCTGAAAGATTTTGTCGGCAATACCCCGTTGGTTCGCCTTAAGCATCTGCCTGGCAATACCTCCAATATTATTTTGGCAAAGCTGGAAGGCAATAATCCGGCAGGGTCGGTGAAAGACCGGCCGGCGCTCAGCATGATTCGCCGAGCTCAAGCGCGTGGTGACATCAAACCGGGTGATACGCTAATCGAAGCTACCAGTGGCAATACTGGCATTGCGCTGGCGATGGCCGCGGCGGTGATGGGTTACAAGATGCGATTGATCATGCCCGAACATTTGAGCATTGAACGCCGCCAAGCAATGAAAGCCTATGGTGCGGATATTGTGCTGGTGACCCAAAAGGAGGGCATGGAAGGCGCCCGTGATCTGGCCGAACAGATGCGGGATGCCGGCGAGGGATATATTCTCGACCAGTTTGCCAACCCAGATAACGCACTGGCGCACTACGAAGGTACCGGCCCGGAAATTTGGCATGATACCGAAGGACGCATCACCCATTTTGTCTCCAGCATGGGCACGACTGGCACCATCATGGGGACTGGCCGCTATTTGCGCGAGAAAAATCCAGCTGTGCAGATCATCGGTGTGCAACCAATGGATGGTGCGCAAATTCCCGGTATTCGCAAATGGCCGCCGGAGTATGTGCCTCGCATTTGCGATTTTTCCAAGATCGACCGCATTATGGAAGTGAGCCAGTTGGAAGCTGAAGTCATGACGCGACGTCTGGCTGCGGAAGAAGGGATTTTCGCGGGGGTCAGTTCTGGCGGAGCAATGGCGGCAGCGTTGAAACTGAGCACGGAAGTCGAAAAAGCGGTCATCGTCAGCATTGTCTGTGACCGGGGTGATCGGTATCTCTCTACCGGTGTCTTCTCCGTCTGAATAGGGATTGTGTGGCTAGTGGGTAGGCGGTGGTCTCCGTTAACGTCTTAACCGGCTGCGCAGCTGGCCGGGTGATATGCCGAACAAACGCTTGAAGGCGGTGGCGAAGTTGGCGGGGCTGTTATAGCCGGCTTGCAGGGCAGCGTCGGATACGCTGATGTCGTGCTGTTCAATGGCGAAACGGGCTTGTTCCAATTTGCGCCGCCGCACATAGTCCACCACCGTGCAACCAAAGCTGGCGCGAAAGTATCGCTGTAAGGCATGTTCATGCAGCCCTATCTCCAGCGTGATATCGGCCAGACTCCAATTGTCGGCATCACCGCTGTCGAGCAAGTCGCGCAGTTGTTGCATACGCGCTTTTTCGCGGGCGGGTAGGGTGGCGGGCTGAGCGGGAATGAGGCTGGCCAGTGCCTCGCCTGCCAGTTCGATGGCACGGCTTTCCTGGTGCAACTGCTGCAAAGCAGGCGCAAAAGCGGGTGGGTATAGCATCTGTTCGGCTAAATCCAGCAGGCGGCGTGAAGGTTGCCAACGCGCGATGGCCAGATGATTTTGGCAAAAGCGGTGAATTTCCCGGTGCGCTGCCTGGTCGTTCAAGCCCGACTGTTCCAGCCATTCTGGCGACAGGCTCAAGCTGATCTTTCGCTCCTCATGGCCTACTGCATCTGGCCGTATAAAGCTGTCCGGCTCTGCCAATGCCACCATGCCGCCTTCATGGCGTACCCCGCGTGTGGTGGTGGTTGGGCCAAAGCGAAAAGCGCGGTTACCGTAAGCCACGTTCACCTGTCCTGCCAACACTAATACGATATTCAGCCCCGCCGGCGTCATCACTGCTGTCTGTGGGGCATGTGCATGGCTACGTACGCTGCAACGGGCAATGAAGCCAGGGCGCAAGCTGTGCACGACAAATGCAATGGGTGTTGGAATAGTCTCAATTGCAGAGCGAGTAGACATGGCTTTCGGTTGAATAAATTTTATCGCAAAGATTTTTTACGCTATTGCAAAGGCGAATATATCCATCTTATGGAATACTGGCGTCCCTTAAACGCCAATGCAAATCATTCCTATCTGTGGAATTTTACCCATTGCTGCGTGCTAAGCGAATTCATAAAGCAGAGGTAAACAATGATGCAGATGCAGTTCAAGCGCAAACCGCTTTCCCTTCTATGTGGCTTGGCCCTGACCGGTAGCTTGAGCGCCCAGGCTGGCGATGTCCAGACGACCGAGACCTTGGTGATTACTGCCAGTGGTTTCGAGCAGAAAATCAAGCAAGCGCCGGCCAGCATCAGCGTCATTACCCGTAAGGAACTGGAAGCCCAGCCCGTTAACAGCTTGAGCGACGCAGTGCGTAATGTCGAAGGCATCAGCATTGTTGGTTCGGAGCCCAATGATACCGATATCTCCATTCGTGGTCTGCCGGGCGAGTACACGCTGGTGCTGGTGGATGGCAAGCGCCAGGGCACGCGCGAGACCATGAACCGTGGCACTGGGGGTGTGCAGGCGTATTTGATTCCGCCACTGCAGGCCATTGAGCGCATCGAAGTCGTGCGTGGGCCGATGTCGTCGCTTTATGGTGCGGATGCCATGGGCGGGGTGATCAATATCATCACCCGCAAGCACACCAAGCAGTGGCAAGGTGCGATCAATGTGGGCGGCACGATTCAGGGCGACAGCAAATTTGGCAATACGCAGCAGGGTGACTTCTGGGTAGGTGGCCCTATTCAGGAAGGCGTGCTGGGGTTGCAGATTTACGGCAATCTGAGTGACCGTGACGAAGACAGGATCTTCTTTCCAGATAACTTCACCAGTGGTGCCTATGGCACGCGCAATGCAAGTGCGGCTGCAAAACTGATCATCACGCCCAGCACTGCCCATAACGTGATTCTGGAAGTCGGTAAGAATGAACTCACTTATCGCAGCACTCCCGGCAAAGCCTTGGGTGCGCAAGACGATAGCGTAAGGACCGAGCACGACCGCCAACATTGGTCGCTCGCCCACCGTGGCAAATGGGACTTTGGCAGTTCGCGTCTTGCTGTACAGCAAGAGGTTGGGAAGCAACTGAGATGGATGAATGGTGAAAGAAGCGAGTCCACGCCGGTTATCACCAACACAGTTTTTGATGCGTTGCTGACGCTGCCTTTCGAGTCTCATACCCTTAATCTGGGTGGGCAATACAACCAGAACAAGTTGAACGGAATCAGTGTCGAGTCGGTAGTCAAAGGCCACGTGACAAGCCCCAATGGTGCGAAGACCAAGTCGACTGCCGTATTCGCAGAAGATGAGTTTGCTGTGAATGACGCCCTGACGCTGACCGGGGGCCTGCGCATTGATACCGCCGATCGATACAGTTCGCACTGGAGTCCGCGCTTGTACGCCGTGTACAAGCTAACCGATACCCTCACCTTGCGTGGCGGCGCTGCCAAGGGTTTCAAGTCGCCCACATTGCGCCAGTCCGAGCTGGGCTATTGCATGACGACGGGGGGGGGAACCCAGAAGCGGGGTTCGCTTTGTGGTAACCCGAATCTGAAGCCGGAGGAAAGCCTCAGTGAGGAAATCGGTATCCGTTACGACGGTACTGAAGGCCGCAGTCTGTCGTTTGCGCTGTTCAACAATCAATTCAAGAACAAGGTGGTCAGCTACGACTCAGGCGTATCCGACCCACTCAACAGCGCCCTGAACATCTACACCTACGACAATATCGACAGCGTGCAGCTGCGCGGTGTGGAGCTTGGTGCCAACTGGCCGTTGGCGAAGGCATGGCGCGCGTCGGGTAACTACACCTACACCCGTTCGCGTCGCCATGGTGGGGGCGAGCCGGCTTTCAATGGTGGCTCGCTGGAAGGCCGCCCCTTGGACAAGACACCAACGCATGTCCTGAACGCCAAGCTGGAATGGCAGCCTATCGAAGCATTGAGCAGCTACCTGCGCGTCAACTATCTGGGCAAGCAATATTGGGCTGCATTCCGCAATGGCGCGCAGAATGTACGCGAACGCAGTGCTTCCACCACTTTGGATTTGGGCGGCAGCTATCAAATCAACAAAGCATTGAGTCTTAGTGCCGCCGTGTTGAACATGACTGACAAGATCATCGCGGTGGACGAGCGCGGCCGTAATAATGGCTTGGATGGTAATTGGATGGTGGATGAGGGACGGCGGTATTGGCTGAGCCTCGGACTGAAGTTCTGAGAACCGGTCTAATAGTCTGCTGCGTGTCAGCAATACGGCGTTGAAAACATCCTCGGAATGCTCATTTACCGCTTGTAAACCCCGCTTCCTTGGCTGTTTTCGCCTTGTCTTACCCTGGCTCGTGAGACTTTAGGCAGGTTCTAAGAATCTATTAAGGCGGCAATTAAACAGGGCGCACAACATCCTGAAATATCATTTAAAAATCAGTTGCTTGCAAATATTATCCGGTGCAAGTTTATGATCTGTTTGATTGCCGGATTAATATTACAATCTGTCACGAGCAGCTGTCATCTTGGTGCGTAGCACCGTAGTGGCTGCGGGAACATAACTGATGTTACGCAGTAGCTGCGAGAAGCAGCTGTAACTGATCATAAGCCGCGCGGGAGGCGTTGATCAGTAACTTGCGGCAAAGTGCGAATGGGTTCTTCTGCGTCTTGATGCTCAGGCATT
>NZ_PDZH01000017.1 GCF_002735695.1 Chitinimonas sp. BJB300 | reverse complement strand
GTCTTGGCACCCCAACCGTTGCGTTGATTGGTAACGCTGTTTGTCTTGGGTGCACCGGGTGGATAGCCAAGATGGTGGTTCATCTCGGCAGCCAGTGCCCGTTGGATCAAGGCTTTCTTCAGGGCTGCCGTAGCGGTATTGATGGTCTGAGCCGTCATGGGCTCGTTGCCGAATTGTTCCAGCAGTTCGGCGGAAATCGAGGGCAAGGCTATGGGCTGGGTTTTCTGTTTGCGAGGCATACATTCTCCTTGGGAGCATGATATGCCCTGAACACGAAATTACTGACAGGCCCACGATTTCGCAGGTAAACACATGCTTCAGGCTATCTCATACCACTCAAGACGAGATCGATAGCAATGTTCGTTTCTAAAAGCTGAAAAAACAGGAAAATAAAAATAACTTTTTCTAATCAAATAGATATGGATAAATAAGTTGGTAATTTCATTACGGGATTTTGTACTACGTAACCTACAAAAAGTTACTACACAGCCTTCTGTATAAATTCGCTAGCTGTGTGGACAACTCTGGTTTCAAAGTAAAGGGGAAAAAACAGCCACAAACCATGCACAACCCCTGTTTAGCTCTGTCCACAAGGCTGAAAATCTGTAATCTGCTGTTTTTATTACGGAATTCGAGTTTTCCACAGAAATGTGTAACCCTTATCTATCTACTACCAAACATTACTTACTAAATTCATTGATATAAGTGTCACTTCAAAATCCGCTTCCGTACCATTTCTCAAAACAGCTCCGCACCAAAATCGCTATTCCCTCTACAAATGGGAATCTACACACCAAATTTACGGTACTTAAGCAGCTCTCACAGACACCAATCACCGACCCATTCTGGTAGCTAAAGTAAAAATGCTTTCTCTATTGGCCAAACCGTACAAACACCAACCTTTAAACTGAAAGTGAAGTTCTATATCACTCAAAAAGGTGCCAAAGTAGCTCACACAAATGAGATAACCGCCTCTACAACGTAAAGTTGAAATGCGCTGATAAGCCCAAAGTACAAGGAAAATCAGTGTAATGAAGCTGAAAAACCGTGCCTCACGGCTAGCCGTTGAGCACTAAAGACCGCGCTAAGAGGCAACTACATGGATAATGCTGGCTTTTGCAACACACAAATTGGCCGTTTTGGTAGCTAAATACGTGTGTTTTGCTATGTTGCAAACCAAAAATCAGTAAAGAAATTTTCAATTTTGTGTAGTGCAATATTTAGATGAAAGCTTATGACAGAGAGCAGCACCGCCACTGTAGACAACAAGACTGAAGCAGCCCTGCTGACTGATTACCTGGAAGCACAACGCGCAAGCTTGGTCACCACAGATGGCAGTTATGCGGTATCGGTACACGGTGAAATTATCGTCGGTCAACGTGTAGTGCCTTATCACCTGGTGCCAGATGAAGGTTTCCTTGGGAAAACCAGTAAATGGCGCAAACTGGATATTGGTGAACGTTTTGCGCTGTTACAGGAACGTTGGAACGATGTAGCCAGAGCTAAGCTGGAAGCCCAGCTGCAGAAATGTGCTGAAACCGTTGTTGCTACCGCACATGAATACGAACTGGACCCAAATAGCGCGCTGCACGCTCTGATAGCCAAATATGAATTGGCACGTGTTCGTTGTACGCTGGCTCTTGACCGAATCAATGCGGCCAAAGGCAATCGAGCCGAAACACAGCGCGCGGAAAAGACTCGTGATGCGGTAAATCTGTCGCTTTATCCAGAATCATTTACTGTGGCCCAAGGTATGAAACGGCATTTCATTGCTGTTTTAGGGCCTACAAATTCCGGTAAAACACATGCGGCAATGGAGCACTTAACCGTAGCAAAATCAGGGACTTACCTTGCACCATTACGCTTATTGGCGTTAGAAAACTATACGCGCCTGCAAAATTCAGGCGTAGCAGTAAGCCTGATTACCGGCGAACAACGTAAGTTGCACCCTGAAGCGACACACGTGGCCAGTACAGTGGAAATGCTTAATCCAAACCGCGTGATAGACGTCGCGGTAATCGATGAAATCCAATTGTTGGATGATCCAGACCGTGGTGCTGCATGGACAGCTGCGGTATGCGGTGTTCCTGCGAATACCGTGTATTTGCTGGGTGCATTAGAAGCAAAAGAAGCCATCCAGTCATTGGTAAAACGGGTTGGTGGAACGTTGGAAATTCGCGAATTGCAGCGAAAATCACCGTTGGAAATGGATAAACAACCCCTTGGCTCATTGAAAAACCTGAAACCAGGTGATGTACTGATCGCGTTTTCACGCAGGGAAGTGCTGAACTGGCGTGATCAGGTAATTGCAGCAGGCTTCAGTGTGTCTGCAATCTATGGCAGCCTTTCACCAGAGGTTCGCCAAGCCCAGGCTGAGCGGTTTATCAACGGTGAAACACAAATCGTGGTGGGAACCGATGCAATTGGCATGGGTCTGAATACACCTGCCCGTCGAGTGATCTTCACAACGTCGAATAAATGGGATGGTTATGCCGAAGGTATGATCGCTGCACCACTGGCCAAACAGATTGCAGGCCGTGCTGGGCGTTTTGGTGAACATGCAGCTGGCTTTGTCGCTGGGCTGGATAGCTACACACATAAGACCATCTCGGCTTTATTACGGCAGAAGCCAGAGCCATTGCCTGATAGCGGTTTTTTTGTAGCGCCTAATTTGGATTATTTGCAGCAAATTGCCAAAGCAACCGGTGAAAGCCGCTTGCATGCGCTATTGGAGCTGTTTACCAAACACATCAACGTGCATGATGAATTTTTCCTGCCGTCTAATTTGTCGGACCAAATGGAAAAAGCACGTTGGCTTGATACGTTGCCATTAACTCTGGCTGATCGTTTTACGTTGAGCCTTTGCCCTGTTTCGACCAAAATTCCATTGCTGGAACAAGCACTGCAGGGTTGGGCGAAATGTCGTGCCAACAAACGGGTAGCCAATGTGTTGCAATTGGATGGTTACGCTGGCCGTAATGAGCTGCAGTTTTACGAAGACAGCTGCAAACGCTACGCTGCATACGCATGGTTGGCCTATCGCATGCCTGATACTTTCCCCGATGGCGATATGGCGCAGATGATGATGCAATCGACATCGGAAAAGATCGACAAACTATTGCAGGTACAGAATACCCGTCAACGCCTGGGTAAACGCCCGGAACAGGCAAGACGTGGTGGAGGTGGAAAATTTGGCCACCGCAGTTAGTATCTGTTTTGAAATGGTTTTTATGATTTTTCCTCTTTCCCCATTAGCCAGACCCGCATGAAGACACCGAAGAGATTAGAACCCCTTATTGAAGATGGCTTGGTGGACGAAGTGCTGCGTCAGTTAATGAGCGGTAAGGAAGCCAAGGTATATGTGGTGCGTTGTGGCGACGAAGTACGCTGCGCCAAGGTATACAAGGAAGCTAATCAACGTAGCTTCAAGCAAGCAGCTGCCTACACAGAAGGCCGTAAGGTGAAAAACAGCCGTCAGGCGCGTGCTATGGCCAAGGGCAGCAAATATGGCCGTGAAGTGCAGGAAGAAGCTTGGCAAACTGCTGAAGTTGATGCGCTTTACCGGTTGGCCCATGCTGGTGTACGTGTTCCAGAGCCCTATATTTGCTTTGAAGGTGTATTGCTGATGGAGCTGTTGACGGATGCCAACGGTAATGCTGCACCTCGTTTGAATGATGTGGAAATGAGCGAAGCATTGGCGCTTGATTACCACCAGCGGTTGCTACAGCAAGTGATACTGATGCTGTGTGCGGGTGTTGTGCATGGTGATTTGTCCGAATACAACATCCTTGTAGATGCAGATGGCCCGGTAATTATCGATTTGCCACAAGCAGTAGATGCAGCAGGAAACAACAACGCAGGTCAGATGTTGCAACGCGATGTGGATAACTTGCGTACTTATTTCAGCCAATTTGCACCTTCACTGGCAAAAACCGAGTTCGGTAAGGAAATCTGGGCGCTTTATCAGGCGGGTACATTGACGCCGGATTCAGTGCTAACTGGACGGGTGAAGCGTGATACGCGCCCAGCCGATGTACCTGCAGTGCTGCGAGAGGTGGAAACCGTGCGTAAAGAGGAAGAAGATCGCCGTCGCTACCTTGCCGAGTCCCGCGACAACTAAAGCCTTTGCGGGGCAACTGTGAGGCAAAGAGCACTATGTTTACTGACGCCACAGGTATGCAGATTTCTGTAACCGAGGTTGTATTCAGTATGATTCGTGCGCAAGGTCCCGGTGGACAGAATGTGAATAAAGTATCCAACGCGGTACCTCTGCGTTTTGATATTCGTGCTTCTTCCCTGCCGGACTTTGCTAAAACTGCGCTGTTAACGCTAAACGAACGACGCGTTTCAAAAGCAGGGATCATTGTTATCAAGGCCCAGGGGCATCGAAGCTTGGAACTTAACAAAGCCGCAGCGTTAGCAAGATTGAACGTATTGCTGCATGACGTTACACAGCTTGATAAACCGCGTAAGGCGAGTAAGCCTAGTTATGGTTCGAAGCAACGCAGGCTTGCCGGGAAAGCCTTACGTGGGCAGACCAAAGCCTTACGGAGCAAAGTGCAAGATTAGCGTACGCCTCTAGGCAGGTATTATCGTCCTGGCGTGATCAACGATAGTCCCCAGATATTTTTCGAATGGCTGGTGTGTAGGTAACCAGGCTTCAAAATCCGTTACCGACATCGGTGCTGCAAGCAGATAACCCTGAATTTCATCGCAACCTGCTTCACACAGCATTTCCCATTCAGCGGCAGTTTCTACGCCTTCTGCGACAGTGTGCAGACTCAACGTTTGCGCCAAAGTAATAATCGACTGCAATAGCATTTTCCCTCGTTTGCTATGGCCGGCATTTGCGACAAAAGAACGATCGATCTTGAGCTCGCTGACCGGCATATCCTGTAGATAAGCCAGGGTGCAATTACCCGTGCCAAAATCATCCAGCGAAAGCTTAAAGCCCAATATATTCAACGCCCGCATACTGCTGACAGCCAATTTCGGGTTTTGCATGACCTCGCTTTCGGTAATTTCCAATGTCAGCAGTTTTGGGTCGGCGCGGCTGTTGATCAGAAATTCGGCCATATAGACAGGCAGGTTTGGATCGGCTAGGTCGGCGGCGGATAAATTCAACGAAAGGTAGAGGTCTAATCCCTGTTCCTGCCATTGTTTAGCCAGTTGCAGTGCCTCCGCCAACATCCAGCGGGTTAATTCCACAATCAAGCCGGTTTTTTCAGCAAAAGGCAGGAATTGGTTAGGGGAGATCAACCCATGTTCTGGGTGTTGCCAACGCAGCAGTACTTCTGCACCACTAATCTTGCCGGTTTGGCTAAAAGCCTTGGGCTGCAGAAAGATCGTTAGCTGTCGTTCCGCAATGGCGGTACGGATAGCTGAAAACAAGCTAAGTTGGAAAAGCTGATCACGCTCAAGTCCGGGATGATAAATTCGTGCACATTGCTTCCCCTGTTTCGCCGCTTCCAGCGCTATTTCTGCTTGCCGCATCAAGACTTCCAGATCGGTGTTCTCCCGCGAATTATGAGCCCCGGCGCACCGTAAACGTATGTCTAATGGTTGGCCTGCAACGCTGAAGGATTTACGGCTTAGGCTGCTGGCTAGTATTGCGAGATTATTCTCGCTAGGTTGCTCGTTCAGCAAAGCGGCAAATTGCCGGTTGCCTACACGTGCGAGCAACACCGCCTTACCCAATTGTTGTTTCAGGCGTTGCCCTGCTTCATACAGTACCTGGTCTCCACTCTCATAGCCCAGCGTACCGTTGATGGTGGAAAAATCAGCGATTTCAAACATCATCAAAGCATGCTGCTGCTGAGGGTGCCGAGCCAAGATCTGATTGCCACGCAGCAAGAAGCAGGCGCGATTGGGTAAGTGAGTTGCTTTGTCGATCAGGGCTTGTTGTTCGCGTTTTTTTCTCAGTTTAGCGGTGCGACTGGCCACTGCCAGCGCAAAAATACAGGCTTGCGCCAGCAGAGCTGTTTGCCGGCTAAGAGGGGAGCGTAACCAGTCGGGGAAAAATCCAGCCGCTTGCAAATGGCTTATCAATTGATCCAGCCAAATTGGACTGCCGGTCATGCGAGGCACCGACAACAGTAACAGGCTGACCCAGGTCAGAATGACAGGTGACCAGCCGGCAAGATAAAGCCATCCGGTACGCCCATCTCGCCGAGCCAGACAAACCAAACCGGGTAGGAAAGTTACCAACAGAGTTAGTAGCGCCACGAGGTTGAAGTAATTGATAACCAGCGGAAACAGCGCTGGTACAAAACCAAGTAGGGTCAAGCCCAGTATCAGGAGACTTAATGATAATTGGCAGCGATACAGCCGGGGGCTGATCTGAGCCAGATTGCAAAACTGGATTGAAAAGCGAAGCCCAAAAAAGAGGGTAAATCCGTAGCTGGCCAATAACAGATTTTGGCTGAACAGGGGATAGCGCAATGCCAATTCAGTGGGGCTGATGGCATGGCCGGTGAGCATGGCCCAGAAAACGGCAACTGCGAGTGTGAAGCCGCTGTACCAGCCAATCATGTTATCTCGCATGGCGCGGGCGAATAAGGCGCTCACAATCCCCATGGAAAGCAGCAAGAAAAGCAAGCTGGTGCGGAATTGGGTTTCGACAGTCTCTTCGGCAAGAAAGGTGGTTGGGTCGGCTAGCTGTACCTGGATTTCACTGCGGACGGGAAGGTGCGCATAAAGTTGCACCAATGCTTCGCCCTGAGCATTCAGAGCTAGCCCTGCACTGCGAGAACTGCGCCAAACCACTGAAGCTGCCGCTTGGCCGGCATGTGGGGAGAGGCTGGTAATGGTGGACTGCACTATGCCTTTTAACGTGAGCCACCGCGGGCTGTAATGCTCGTTAAGCTTAACGTGTATCTCACAGTGCTGTTTTTTGGTGAGATCCCCTTCTAGCATGTAGAATCGACCGCCATCTTCCAGGCTTTTCCAAGCCGGTTGATCAGGCAGACAGCGATAGCGCATAGCGCTATCGGCTGAATTAGCAAACAGTGCCAACACAGTAAGCAGCAGTAGGCCTAGGCTGCGAAGCGAAAAAACAGGGCGCATGACGTGAATCCACTCAGAGATAGCTTTGTGTTGCACCGCTAACCCCGGGTTTACTAGGAACCTGTTGAGAATCTGAAGCGGAAACGCCATATATGTCTTCCAGGTATCCCAGAAAGACTTCAGGTGTTGTGCGCTAAGCAATGTGTATCACGAGGTTTGTGAAATGGATAAAACCTCGTTTGGTCCGATTTGTTTATTGTTGTGGGGCCAAACTATGAATATGAACGGTTCAATAGTTTTACTACGCGTTCTTCATTAGGGCACCTGTACCACAGTGCATCCCGATTTCTGTACTGTGCTTTAATTTTTAAGTCCTTTGCTTTGAGCAGGCGTTTGGATCACATTGAACCTTGCTCCGCCATGGCGGCCAATAGCTCGGCCTGATGCTCGGCTACCAGTGCATTGGTCAACTCGAACAAATCACCATCCATGGCGTAATCGAGTTTGTATAGAGTGAGATTGATACGATGGTCGGTGATACGGCCCTGTGGAAAGTTGTAGGTACGAATCCGTTCGCTACGATCACCAGAGCCTACTAGTGATTTGCGTATAGCAGCTTCTTTGGCGTGGGCTTCGCGTTCTTGTTTGTCTTTGATGCGGGCAGCCAGAACTTGCATGGCACGGGCTTTGTTCTGGTGCTGGGAACGGCCATCCTGGCATTCCACGACCAATCCGGTGGGGAAGTGAGTAATACGGATTGCTGAATCGGTCTTGTTGATATGTTGGCCGCCGGCACCGCTGGCGCGGAAGGTATCAATACGGATATCGCTGGCATTGATATTGACTTCCTCCAGTTCATCCGCTTCTGGCATGACGGCAACAGTACACGCCGAGGTATGGATACGTCCCTGTGTTTCTGTTGTGGGTACGCGTTGAACGCGATGGCCACCGCTCTCAAATTTGAGTTTCGAATACGCCCCTTGGCCTTGAATACGCGCAATGACTTCCTTGAAGCCGCCCAAATCGCTCTCGGAGGCGGAAACAATCTCCACCTGCCAGCGGTTGCGCTCGGCGAAGCGGCTATACATGCGAAATAAATCGGCTGCGAACAGCGCTGATTCGTCACCGCCGGTGCCCGCGCGGATTTCCAGGTAGATGTTGCGCTCGTCGTTGGGATCGCGAGGCAGTAATGCCATCTGTAGTTCGATTCCCAGAGCTTCGATACGGGCAGCACCATCTACCAATTCGGCTTCGGCGAGCTCTTTCATATCGGGGTCCGCAAGCATTTCGCGTGCAGTAGCCAAGTCAGCTTCGGTTTGGCAGTAGCGCTGGTAAAGTTCGACTACCGGGGTTAACTCGGCATGCTCGCGACTCAACTTACGAAAGCTGTCCATATCGCGGGTGGCTTCCTCGCTGGCGAGCAGGTGGCCGACTTCTTCGAGCCGGTCGGCTAGTTGGGCGAGTTTGTTTGCGATGCTGGGTTTCATGGTGTTTGCTGCTGGTAGATGTTCGGATTGTGCCGCGATGTTGTTTGTATGTTAGCGGCTAGGGGCGTAATGCCGTGTGGGGTGGACAATATCGAGGTCTAGCTAGGTGGGTATTGGCCTCGAACTTACCCTAAATCAAGCCATGGTATGGTTGGTATCGCTATTCCTCGTCGTGCAGATGGTATAGCTGACGGACAGCATTTATCAGGTCGCCATGTTGCCCTGCATCAGCTTGGTTCAGCGCAGCCAGCGGGGCATGCAAAAATTTTTTACTCAGACTCAGGGAAAGCGATTCGAGTACGGCAGCGGGGTTTTCACCCTTGGCAAGCAACTTGCTGGCGCGTACCAACTCATGGCGACGTAGTCGCTCTGCCTGGTCTTTTAGTGCTCGTATGGTTGGCACCAAGGCGCGGTTATCCAACCACTGCATGAATTCTTCGGTATGCCGTTCGATAATTACATCTGCTTCAACCACGGCTTGTTGCCGTTCCTCGCGGCCCTGGCGTATTACTTCAGCTAAGTCATCGACGGTATAAAGGTAGACATCGGGTAATGCGCCAACCTCGTTTTCCACATCGCGCGGTACCGCCAAGTCAACCATGAATATAGGCCGATGTTTGCGTACCTTGATCGCGCGCTCAATAGCACCCAGACCCAGTATGGGCAATTGGCTGGCAGTGCTGGTGATAACGATATCGTATTGAGGCAGCCTATTTGGTAACTCAATCAGGGTGAAGGCGTCGCCGCCTATTCTGCTGGCTAATGTTTGACCTCGTTCGAGTGTACGGTTCGCTACCGTCATACGCCTTGGTTTGCGTGCCGCGAAGTGTGTCGCGCAAAGTTCGATCATTTCACCCGCACCAATAAACAGGACATGCAAGTCGGCGATATCGGGAAATAGCCGTTCGGCCAATTTTACTGCTGCTGCAGCCATGGAGATTGAATTGGCACCAATGGCTGTGTCGGTACGGACTTCCTTTGCAACTGAGAAAGCTTTTTGGAATAAGCCATTCAACGAAGAGCCAAGTCCACCCGCTTCCTGTGCCTCACGTACGGCATCTTTGAGTTGCCCAAGGATTTGGGTTTCTCCCAGCACCATTGAATCTAATCCCGCTGCAACACGGAATACATGCCGGACGGCATCACGATCGGGCAGGCGATATAAGTACGGCGTTATTTCCTCGGACTTAAGCTGGCGGGATTTCGCTAACCAACTTAACAAGGATGTTTCATCTTTTACGGTGGCATACAGTTCGGTGCGATTACAGGTGGAAATGATCGCTGCTTCACCGATACCGTGAATCGCCACTAATTCGGCTACTGCTGGTCCAAGCTCATGCTGTGCAAAAGCGAGCTTTTCCCGCACAGAAATCGGTGCAGTCTCATAGTTGAGGCCGAGGGTAAACAGCGACATGCGGGGAAACGAGCCGAAGAAGGGACCTGAATTTTACCTCAGTGCATGCCTTCTCAGCCAGAAAGGCTTGTTCGACAAACACTTGGTTTTAAAAGCAAAAGCCCAACCTAGTTGGGCTTTTGCTTGTGGGGATACCACTTACTTTGCATTTATCTTGAACAAGCGTGTCAAAGGAATAGTGCTATTTGGGCCAAACCAGCGCTCAAATATCTTACTTGCTTCGCCCGTTTGCTCCATGCCTACGATGATTTTGTTAACTTCGTCGACAAGGCGCTTTTCGCCTTTACGCATGCCAATGCCGTATACCTCAAGTGACACAGATGCATTGGGAATTTCGAAATCGTTCTTATTGGGCATCTTGTTATAGAGGCCAGCCAGGATAGGTTCATCGGTGCTGAAAGCATCGATTTCGCCTTTTCCAAGCGCTACAAAGCCTTGATCGGGCCCAGGGAACAGTACCACTTTCGCGTGTGGCATTTCACGGCGTAACTGTTTTTCTGAAGTGGAACCACTAATCGTACCGATTGTTGCATTGGTTAGATCTTCAATGGCCTTGATTTTCCCTTTATGGACGATAAATTTCTGGCCTGTGACAAAGTAGCCATAGCTGAAATCGATCAGCTTTTCGCGTTCGGCGTTTTTGGTCAGCGTGGCGATAACCACATCGACATCTTTTGCCTGCAGTTTGGGGATGCGGTCTGCAGTACTAATGTCTTTAATCAGCACCTTTACACCCATCTGCTTAGCAATGGCGACGGCGAAGTCCACGTCGTAGCCAGTGTAGGTCTGCTTTTTTGTATCCAACTGAGCGAAAGGTGGATCAGAGGTCACACCGACCACAAGGGTACCCCGTTTCTTGATTTCATCAAGATCATCAGCCAGGGCTGTTCCGAGCAAAGATATTCCTAGAATAGCGGACAGCAGAAACTTTAGTTTCACGGTGATTCTCCAGAGGTAGAGATGGGCTGAAAACGCAAGAAGCATTATAGCCCTATGCTATCGGCATCGTTCGTAGGGCCATGATGCTAAAAAAAGCCCCTGACTTGCAAGGGCTTTGAAATTTCTCTAATTACCGTTTGGTTTGCGAGCTAAAGCTCGAAAGCCAATATCACGGCGAAATTGCATGCCGTTGAATTGAATCTGGCTGATGACATCATAGGCAAGCTTCTGAGCCTGTTTGACACTGTCACCCAGCGCAGTGACGCACAGTACCCTACCGCCACTGGTAGTGATGGCTCCGCCCTGTTGGGCGGTGCCCGCATGGAAAACAAAGACATCCTCGGCCTGCTGTGCTGGCAGCCCATGAATCACATCTCCTACCTGCGGAGACTCGGGGTAACCGCCCGCAGCAAGTACAACGCCTAGCGCCACGCGGCGGTCCCACTCTGCCTCGGCTACATCCAGCGTGCCATTCACTGCATGCTCTAAAAGACCAACCAAATCCGACTTTAGCCGCGCCATGATGGGTTGGGTTTCCGGGTCGCCCATGCGGCAATTAAACTCGACCACATTGACCGCACCATCGTCCGAGACCATAAGGCCCGCATAGAGAAAGCCGGTGTACGGGAGACCATCTTTGGCCATCGCGGAGATAGTGGGGGCGATAACTTCGCGCATAGCGCGAGCATGCACTGCCGGGGTTACCACCGGTGCTGGTGAATAAGCGCCCATCCCGCCTGTGTTTGGACCGTCGTCATTGTCCAAGAGTCGTTTGTGATCCTGACTGCTGGCCAATGCCAGTATATTCTTGCCATCGACCATGACGATAAAACTGGCTTCTTCGCCTTTGAGAAAATCCTCAATAACGACGCGTGCACCAGCATCCCCCATTTTGTTATCAAGCAGCATGCTGTCGATTGCGGCATGAGCTTCCTCTAGAGACATGGCTACGATCACCCCCTTGCCTGCCGCCAAGCCATCCGCTTTGATTACGATCGGTGCGCCACGGTTTTCCACATAGGCGTGGGCTTGGGCAGCATTAGAAAAGGTTTGGTACTGCGCGGTTGGAATACCATGCCGCGCCATGAACGCCTTGGCGAAATACTTCGATGACTCAAGTTGTGCGGCACCTTTGGTCGGGCCAAATATTTTCAAGCCAGCATTGCGGAAGGCGTCGACAATACCGGCCGCAAGTGGGCCTTCTGGGCCGACGACGGTTAGAGCGACGTTTTCTCGTTTCGCGAATTCAACCAACTTAGCAATATCAGTGATGGGTACATTCGTTAGACCTACTTCGCGGGCCGTACCGGGATTACCGGGTGCCACAAAGACTTTGCCAACACGCGGCGATTGGGCAATTTTCCAGGCCAGTGCGTGTTCGCGGCCACCGGAGCCGATAAGGAGAATGTTCATTGCTTTACCTCGATTGGGGCAGAAGATGCGGGGTAAAGCATGTGTACGCCTCGCATTTTATACCTCCATGTTTCATGTGAAACCAAGTGTGCCGTTAAGAGACGTTGTGCTTACAACCAATGTGAAACCAAAAGGTGTGCTAGTGATAACCGTATGAGAACAAAAGCATAGCGCTAGCTTACCGAGTATGTTGGAAACGGTATGGGAATTTCGCATTCCGTTGTACCGTTACCAAGCATCGATTGGTTTTAGTGCCGGAAATGGCGCACGCCGGTAACTACCATGGCAATGCCATGTTCGTCTGCTGCGGCAATGACTTCTTCGTCACGCATAGAGCCGCCCGGCTGGACGATAGCTGAAACACCGTTTTCGGCGATCACATCTACCCCATCGCGGAACGGGAAAAAAGCGTCGGAAGCGCAAACGGACCCCTTCAGCTCCAGTCCACCATGCTTGGCTTTGATGGCGGCGATTTTAGTTGAATCGACCCGGCTCATCTGGCCAGCACCTACGCCGAGTGTTTGACCATTAGCACAAAAGACGATGGCGTTCGACTTAACGAACTGGGCTACACGCCATGCGAACAGCAGGTCTTTCAGTTGTTGCACCGTGGGCGCTTTCTTGGTCACAACCTTGAAATCGGCTTTGGTGATGCGATGGATATCGGGTGTCTGTACCAAAAGACCGCCCCCTACGCGTTTGAGGTCGAAGTGGTTACCGCCAGCTTGTAGCGGCACTTCCAGTACCCGCACATTTTTCTTGGCGGCAATGATGCTCTTGGCTTCTGAACTAAAGCTTGGTGCAATCAGTACCTCCAGAAACTGGCCGGTAACGGCTTCAACAGTAGCGGCATCGACTTCACGGTTGAAGGCGATGATGCCGCCAAAGGCTGAGGTGGTATCCGTGGCGAATGCCAGTTTGTAGGCAATCAGGGTATCGGTCGCAATTGCTACGCCACAGGGGTTGGCGTGTTTGACGATGACGCAGGCTGGCTCATCGAATGCTTTGACGGCTTCCCAGGCAGCATCTGAATCCGCAATGTTGTTGTAACTGAGCTCTTTACCTTGCAGTTGGCGATAGTTGGCCAAGCTGCCGGAGGCCGGGTCGAGGTCACGATAGAAGGTGGCGCTCTGATGTGGATTTTCGCCGTAACGCATATCCTGCACTTTTTCGAACTGCAGGTTCAGGCGTTGCGGGTAGGCCAGTTTTTCACCGTCATCGGTAAGGCCGGTCAGAAAATTACTGATGGCACCATCGTAGGCTGAGGTATGGCTGAAGGCTTTCTTTGCCAGATTTCGGCGGGTGATGGGGCCAAGACTGCCGCTATTGGCTTGCATCTCATTGATGAGCGCACTGTAGTCGGCGGCATCGGTAACGATAGCGACAAAGGCGTGGTTCTTGGCGCTGGAGCGCACCATGGCTGGGCCTCCGATATCGATATTTTCAATAGCATCGGCAAAGCTGCAGTTAGGTTTGGCAATGGTGGCTTCAAACGGATATAGATTCACGCAGACCAAGTCGATATTGCCAATACCATGTTCTTGCATGGTGGCTACGTGTTCGGGCAGGTCGCGCCGACCCAGAATACCGGCATGAATCTTAGGGTGTAGTGTTTTTACCCGGCCATCCAACATTTCAGGGAAGCCGGTGTAGTCAGCGACTTCGATGACCTTCAAACCGGCATCGGCCAGTAGCTTGGCTGTACCGCCGGTGGAAAGTATCTCCACGCCAAAGCCAGCCAGAGCCTGGGCGAATTCAAGTACGCCGGTTTTGTCGGAAACGCTGATAAGGGCGCGCTGGATTTTGACCATGGTGGTTGCTCATATTGCTAAGTAGTTGATAAACAAAATTTGCTACCAGTAGCCTAGGCTGCTGGTTTGAATAAAACGGCGCTTTTACCATCCTGAGAGTAGCGTGCGGCTGGCTGGGGCAAGGCTGGTGGTGTGGCAGGGGCATTCAAGCATCTTAAATCCCTGTTTAGATCAGATCGTGGTCCTGCATCTTCTTGCGCAGGGTATTGCGGTTTATGCCAAGTAGTTCGGCCGCACGGGTCTGGTTGCCTTGTGCTTTGTTCAGCACCACTTCCAGCATCGGTTTTTCTACTTTGGCTAAGACCATGTCGTAGATCGCTTGCGGTGCTTCACCATCGAGATCGCGGAAGTACTGCTCCAGCGCATCACGCACGGCAAAGCAAATCTGATCGTTACTCGACATATTCTTGTTTTCCTCTTGGTACATGAACTCAGGCGGTCGTCAGTTCAGGTGTATCTTGATACACCAGTCGCTCGCTTACTTGCGCCAATTGCTTGAAGTAGTTATCCACAGCGGCGAGCTGTGCAGCGGTGCTATCGAGTTGGTACATGGCTTGGCGGAACATATTCGAACCAACAAGGCCGTTGGTGTACCAGGCGATATGCTTGCGGGCTATGCGGCAGCCCGAGTACTCGCCATGAAAAGTGTAGTGATCCTGCAAGTGTTCCATCAGGATCGAATGGATTTCCGCTACCCGCGGCTCAGGGAGTTTTTCACCGGTTTGCAGGAAGTGATCAATCTCGCGGAAGATCCACGGCCTACCTTGGGCTGCGCGGCCGACCATGATTGCATCGGCCCCTGTTGCATCCAGAACCTGCTTGGCTTTCTCGGGGGTGGTGATGTCGCCATTGGCCACCACCGGGATCTTCACGTTCCGTTTTACCTCGGCGATCAGCTCGTAACGTGCTGCGCCTTTATACATGTCTTCGCGCGTACGCCCATGCAGGGCCAGGGCGACAATACCACTGCGTTCCGCAAGCTTGGCAATGCGAAGGATATTTTCCTCACCATTTCTAAAGCCCAAGCGGGTTTTGAGAGTTACCGGGACCTCAACAGCTTGGACAACTGCGTCCAGAATGCGTGCCACCCGATCTTCGTCTTGCAGCAGTGCAGAACCCGCCAATACGTTACATACCTTCTTCGCGGGGCAGCCCATATTGATATCGATGATCTGAGCTCCGGCCGCCACATTATGGCGAGCGGCTTCGGCCATTTGCTGGGGGGCACTGCCGGCAATTTGGACAGCAACGGGGGCCAGCTCACCCTCAAAATTGGCGCGCCGCCGGGTTTTATCACTGCCATAGAGCATGGCATTGGATGTGATCATCTCGCTAACCGCGTGCCCCGCGCCCAGCCGCTTGCAAAGCATGCGAAAAGGCCTGTCGGTGACACCCGCCATGGGTGCTGCGATGAGGCGATTTTTGAGTTGATAGGGGCCGATATGCATAGGGTTTCAGTTCGCGTAGCGACCAAGTCTTAGAATCTGTTAAAAGTCTGCAGCGAACGCCTAATGCTGAGGCGCAGTAAAACATTGAAACGGTTCTTCAGAACTGGCAGTGTCATGCGACGTGTCTCCAGAGCGGGCTGATTGCCCTGATAGAGAGGGCGTACGAGCCGAAGAAAGCAAAGCCGCTGGAGATCGAAAAGATATCGGTGTCCAGCGGCAATTAGGCAGCATTCTACCTGCCGGGGCGGCTTCCGCGAAACCATTTCGCTTAATTTTTGTGCAGGTGGTGATAGCGTAGAAGCAATCATTGTTGCTAAAAGTAGCTAAATGTCGTGATTGACGCGATTTAATGCTGAATTTTGGGGTTTGGTTATTACTTGGCATGCAGTGCCAGCGCTAAAATTTTACCTGCTTGTATTTGCGTCGGCTGGGGTCATCCATTCGGCTCTGTCGCCCATGCCAGCCTATATCTATAGACATTAAAAACTAGAGGAATCATGCGCTACTGCCCTACTTTGCTTTCCCTTGGCTTAATCTCCGTGGCGACCGCTGTACCGTTGCCGCCAGACACACCCGTCAAACCGGTACAGGAAGACTACTTCGGCACGACGGTTAGCGACCCATACCGTTGGCTGGAAGACATGCAAAGCAGCGAATGGAAGCGTTGGTTAAAACAACAAGCCGACTATGCCGAAGGCGTGCTGGCGCAGATTCCGGGCCGAGCCAAATTACAGACCCGCTTGCAGCAGCTGACGGACGCAAGTGCTACTGTGGCGGGTGTAGAGCAAGCGGCAGGACGTAGCTTTTACTTGAAGAGCGAACCCGGTAGAAACGGCCGTCGTTTGTATATGCGCAATGCTCAGGGCGTGGAAAGCCTCTTGCTTGACCCTGATAGTCTGGTCAGCAGTGGCGCGCATTACGCTATCGATTGGTACTCGCCCGCGCCGGATGGGCGGTTGATTGCGGTTGGGGTTTCGCAAGGCGGATCGGAAGACAGCGAGCTGCGCTTGCTTGATTTGCAGACCGGGCAATGGTTGGAGGAAAGAATTGACCGTGCCGGGTTGAATAATCAGCTGGGCTGGTTGCCTGATGGCAAGACATTTTTCTATAACCGCTTGCCGCAAGCGGATACTCAGGGCCAGCGTGAGCGTTACAACAAAAGCGCAGTCTATTTACATCATGTTGGTGAACCGGTTGAGCGTGATGTAGCGGTATTGGGCTGGCAGATCGCCCCTCAACATCATTTTGAGATCGCCGACATCCCCTATGTTTCGGTGGCGAAAGGTGCCAGCTATGCATTGGCCACAGTTCTGCATGGCGATGCGACTGCAAAATCCTATTACATTGCCCCACTCGATAAGATAAGTGGCCCAGATACGACTTGGCGGCGCATTATCAGCCCAGCTGACCAGGTGACGGATGTGGTGCAGCATGGAGAGAAGCTGTACCTGCTTTCCACATTGAATGCACCGCGTGGAAAAGTGCTGGAGTTGGACCCCAATCGCACCGCGGTGGCTAAAGCCAAGGTGTTACTGCCACAAGCTGGCGGGGTGATCCGGCATGTTCAACCAGCCGCGGATGGCTTGTATGTCAAACGTAGCGATGGTGGTATCGACCAGCTGCTTAAGGTGGCTTACGTTGGCAAAGCCAAGGTATTGAAATTACCTGTCAAAGGTACATTGCGTGAATTGAGTGCAGATACTGAATCACGCGGTGCGTTGTTCAAGTTGGAAGACCTGACAACAGCTCCTCAGTATTATTCCTTTGATGGCAAGGTCCTGACAGGTAAGACGCTGATGTCACCATCGACAGTGAGTTTTACCGATGCTGTATCGGAGCGGGTAATGGTCAAGAGCCACGATGGTGTGCAGGTACCGATGACTATTCTTATGCCGCGCGGCATGAAGCGTAACGGCAGCAACCCAGCCATTGTGTGGGGCTATGGCGCCTACGGTATGACGATGGAAGCGCGCTTCAACCCACAGAACAAAGCCTGGTTGGAGCAAGGTGGCCTAATGGCTACTTGCCATGTGCGTGGTGGTGGGGAATATGGTGAGACTTGGCATAGAGCGGGTTATATCCAGACTAAGGCTAATACGGCACTTGATCTGGTTGCGTGCGCGGACTACCTCGTTAAGCAAGGCTATACCTCTCCCGCCAAGTTGGCCGGTCAGGGCCGAAGTGCAGGCGGCATCACGATTGGTGGGGCTATCACAGCACGCCCCGATTTGTTTACGGCAGCCAATAGCGCGGTAGGTATCAGCGACATGCTGCGTATGGAATTGACCCCAAATGGCCCACCTAATGTCGCTGAGTTTGGTACGGTAACCCGCAAGACAGATTTCCGTGTGATGTTGAATAACAGCCCCTACCACCGGATCAAGGATGGTGTGGCGTACCCTGCCGTGATTGTGACAACCGGGGCCAATGACCCGCGTGTCGATGCGTGGATGCCTGCCAAGCTGACGGCCCGCTTGCAAGCCGCTAGCAGCAGCGACAAGCCGGTGATTCTACGTGTGGATTACGATGGCGGGCACGGTATGGGTTCGACTAAGGCGCAACAAGTGGCTGAGACAGCGGATGTTTGGGGTTTCTTCCTATGGCGCATGGGTGTGCCAGGCTTCCAGCCGGTTAATTAGGGGCAGCATCAAACAAAACGCCACTAGCTAGTGGCGTTTTGTATTGCTTTCCGAGCACCCAATTGTGCCCACATGCTGAGCAAAATAGCCTGTGCAGTCGCTAGATCAACCAGAAAAGCGTAAAAAGTCCACCGAAAAATGCCCATTTCAATGCGTAGTACTGAAAATGACTGCGTGCTTTAACGCGCTTACCCCATAGCCGGACCTGCTGAACATAGGCAAAAGCCTTGTTGATACCGCCAGTACGGTCCCCTTCCTGGTTGGGTGCTGCCGCTGCAGCAATCAGGTTGCGGCTGATGAAGCGGTTTGCCCAACGTGCGGGCGCAAAGCGAAGGGGACGTTCGATATCGCAGAACAGGATGATGCGATTTTGATCGGTCCGGTTTTCGGCGAAATGCAGGTAGGTTTCATCGAACATCACGGCTTCACCATCCCGCCAGCTATAGGGTTGGCCATCGACATCGATAAAGCAACGGTCATCGTTCGGTGTGGTCAAGCCAAGGTGATAACGCAAGGAACCCGCAAAAGGGTCGCGATGGCGCACCAAAGTGGCACCCGGTGGCAGTGCCGCGAACATGGCTGCCTTTACACTGGGGATGTCCTTTAGCAATGCGGTGGTGACTGGGCAAAGCGTGGCGGCAGAGGGGTGTGCTTCGTCGTACCACTTCAGGTAAAAGCGTTTCCAACCTGTCTTGAAGAACGAATTGAAACCGGCATCGTTATAGGTATCGGACGCTTTGATATCGCCGGAGCCGTAAAGCTTTTCACCTTCCACGCGAATAGCCTGCCAGTTGTCTTGCAGCGCCTTGAGTTCAGTGAACTGCTCGACAGGGATATAAGGCGTGCTTGGCACCCGCGAGAACAGATACATGAAACAGTTGATCGGCGCCATAAACGTTGAATGGTCGCTGAGCTGACGCCAAAATCCCAGCCGCACTTTACCGCGCAGGTGGATGTGGATGGTTGCGCCAACAAAAGCCAGGAAGATGGCGATTTTGAGCAAAAGCATGGGGATTCCTTGCTTGGCAGGGATACTTATCGCGCACTGACTCTGTGTAACTGAAGGGGCTGGGTATGTTGCTGCTAGGCAGCGGGTTTCAGCGATGAAGCGATGCGCGAGTGGGTATACATACCAATTTATTTCAACGAGTCACTGCGTAGGGATAACAGCGCCTAGTTACAGAGGTAGAGGTAATTGTATTGCGGGTGCGTAATGATGGATTGCATTGCAGCTAACTGCAATTATTTAGTACCGATAGGCGGTGAAGTTTTAGTTTGAGTTGCCCCGCTGCAACTGCTGGCATTGGCTACGTGCTGGTTTAAAGCCGGCCATCAACGCTGCCAACAAGGCTTGTGCGGCATTGCTGTTGTCGCGGCCAAAATTGCATACATAAACATCCAATGTAACGGCAGTTCGTTCGGGCCAAGTGTGGATAGCCAGGTGACTTTCTGCCAGCAACACAACACCGGTTATGCCGCCTGGGCCATCTGGAAGAGGGGGAAAGCAGTGCCAACGTTCACCCACGGCCTGTAGGCCTGCTTTGGCAACCTCATGTCGGCACAGGTCAGCCAATGCGGACTCATCGACCAGCAGGGTATGGTTGGCACAGTCGTATAGATCTGCGGTGAGATGCAAACCATTCATGCTTTTCTCCCTGGTTTGTCCAACAACCAGCGTGCGGCGTGGACGCCCCAGTAGTTCGCTTCCTCGGCCAATGAAAAACCGGAAAGGTCGCTATGCGCCAGTATCACCCGTTTGCTGGGCTTGCGTAGTACCGGCAACGCATTCCCACTCATTAACGCAGGTGTCGGGCGGACCATCGCATGCCCCCAACGCCAAACGTCGAGTTGCAGGCACTCGCTGGCAATTTCAGGGTGAACGCGACCCAGGTCGGCCAGAATCTGTCGCCCCCAGAATTCACGTGGTTGTTGCTGTAAAGCCGAGCGGGCAGTCGCTGGGCGGTATTCCGATAGCGGCCGATAATAGCTGATGACGGTGGCGTGTGTGTCCAGGCTGATATCTTGATGGCGGGCATGTACGTAGCCAAGTCCCTGGGCTTGGTAAAACACGTTGTCCCAACTCAACGGTGCATGCTGTCCACTTGGTTCGCTAGGTTGTTGCGGCAGCGTGAGGTTGGCCACGATCCATGGGGCATAGCTGATCTGGCTGATTGCGCTGCGCCAATCAGTAGGTAGCCCTGGCCAGATGTGCGGTAAGAAGCCCAATTGCCCTGCCCAGACCAATCTATCGGCCAGATAACGCACGCTGCGTTGTTCTCGCGGAAGATAGGTATCCACAGCCAACCCATTTGCCAGCTCCTCGATGTGCCAGACCAAAGCGCGGGTCTGTAAGCGGGAACCCAGCTGTTGCGCCATTCTCTGGGTTATCCATGCATTACCTTCCGGCCAGGTCAGCACTTCATCGGGCTCGGCATTGGCGGCTTCTCCGTGCCGACCGGCGAAATAGTGCAAACCTGCCCAAGCAGAAGTCTGCGTATAGTCGGTGCCGAAGTCATCGCGGCAACCATAGTTCACCCACCAATGCAGACTTGGGGCGGTATAGCCGTTGGCTAACAACCAGTCACGCATGCTGATGCGGGCTTCGTCAGCGGGGATGGTGCTGCCACGTGCGCTTGGTATGGTGAAGCGACGGGCGCCATTTATGCCCCGTTCGGCTTTCAAGCCGGATACTTGTGCGATGAAGCGTTGCTGTTGGGTTTGCTCGGCGGTGGAAACACCAAATTGGGGTAGCAGACCCTCCTGCCAGCGACCATTGATATACAGTCGCTCCTGTGGGCTGTTGCACAGGTAGCGTTCTTCGTATTTGGGCTTCGGTGCTGCTGGGTCGCCACGCAGTGCACCCAACTCGGCGAGTAGTAAACGTACTTCGGTAGCATCCTCGCCAGGAATAGGCAGGTAGTGTGCTCCCCATGGGTAGGCCGACACCCGGTTTCGGCCGGAGCGGGCATTGCCGCCGGCCTCATCTTCCAGCTCCAATATGGTGAAGTTTTCTTCGCCGTGCCGCTGCAACCACCAGCCGCAACTAAGACCCGCCATACCCGCGCCGACAACTAGCGCACCGACACGGCGGGTTTCAGTGGCGGTGGGTAGTGGCTTTCGGTCTCGCAGATGATGGCCAAGTTTCAAGTTGGGGCCGAGTAACTGGCCCGGAGGCATGGGGTCGGCTGACTGATGCTTGCAAGCCAAGAGCCCCAGGCTGCCTGCTGCGGCGAGGAAAGTACGCCGTTTCAACGTTGTACCCGCTTCCATTCCTGCTCGAACGTCCGTACCAACACTTGGTTGTTCAGGCGATTGATATCAGTTGGTACTCTCGCCATATCGGCGGGGAAATCGAATAGATGGCTTACTGTGGTGGGGGTCAGAAAACGTAAGCCCGTAGGCAGCGTGGTGGGCGGTGTATAAGGTTCGCGACCAACTAGCACATAGCCCCATTCGCCAAAGCTGGGTACCAACGTGTGATAGGGCTGGGTGTGTAGGCCCACACTCTCCACGGTATTCACCACCGTCCAGTAAGACTGGCGTGCGTAAAGTGGTGATGTGGTCTGGATGACAGCACGGCCGCGCACATTGAGGCTGCGTTCCAGCAATCGGTAGAAGCTATTGGTATAGAGCTTGCCTACGGCGTAATTACTGGGGTCTGGAAAATCGACCACCACGAAGTCGAAGCGCTCTTCAGTCTCCTGCAACCATTTGAAGGCATCGGTAGTGACAATGCGTAGGCGTGAGGCATTGAGCGCGTCCCCATTCAGCTTGCGCAAGGCGGGGTGGGTTTGGAACAGCAGCGGCATGGCTGGATCGAGTTCAACCAAAGTGACTTGCTGGACGTACGGATACTTAAGAATTTCGCGTACCGCCATACCATCTCCGCCCCCCAGCACCAGCACACGGCGCGCCCATGGCATCGCTGCAAGGCCAGGGTGGACCAATGCTTCGTGGTAACGATATTCGTCGCGTGAGGAAAACTGCAGATTGTTGTTCAGAAACAGCCGCCAGTCGTCTTTCCAGCGGGTGAGTACGATACGTTGGTAGGGAGTGCTTTCCGTCAGCACGATATGGTCTTCGTACAAGGCATTTTCTGCCACGCTGCTCAGCCGTTCTGCGCCGGCAAAACCACCAGCAAGAAGTAACAACACGATGCCGCCTTGCGCCCAAAGCAACTTGCGTTGATTGAGTTCAGTACGGAACAACCACAACGTCCACAATGCCACGGCAGCATTTAAAAGACCAAACAGCAAGGCGGTACGAACCATGCCCAATTTAGGTGCAAGCCATAGTGGAAATAACAGTGACACTGCGAGCGCGCCGAGGTAATCCACACTGAGCACCTGACTTACCAATTCCTTGAATTGCAGCTTGGGTTCTAAAAGCCGCATGACGAGTGGGATTTCCAAGCCCACCATGGTACCAATCACAAATACCAGTAGATACAACACCAGCAGGAACGGACCGCTGATCCAGGCGAATGCCCAGAACAACATGGCAGCCGAGAAACCGCCAATCAGGCCGACGCCCAGTTCCACCCGGATAAAGGTGGCAGCCAGGTTATTGTGCACATGGCGCGATAGCCATGAACCCACCCCCATGGCAAACAGATAAACACCAATCACTGTGGAAAACTGGGTGACCGAATCGCCAATCAGGTAGCTCGAGAGGGCTGCCGCAACCAACTCGTAAGCCAAGCCGCAGGCAGCAACGACGAAAACCGAAAACAAAAGAATATGGGGCATGTCACCAGTACAAGCAGGAAAGCGCCGCAGGCCTGCCTGCAGTCGGGTATTCGCCGAGGGATTGATAGGCTGTAAATGCGCCTAATGAATTGCGGAGGCGACGATAATGGCAATGCCAAGGCACATGGCTGCGACGACTGTGGCGAGTGCTTGGTTGCGTTCCTCGATAATACTTTTCCAAAGATCATGGGGTGTCAGCTTGTCGATGATGATGAAGCTCACCCAGAAAACGATTACCCCGAGCAGGGAATAAATCAACGAGGCCAAGAGAAAGTCGAGCTTGAGCAATTCCATATTTTTCAGACTCCGCGTTGGATTAGGCTACTTGTGATAGGTACGGCCGCCTACACCGCCGGTGGCACTGCTACGGCCTTCCCGCTCACCACCATCGGCAAACATGGAATAACCACGATATTGGCCCCAGCTGAACAGCAGTGAGGCAAGTAAGCAGCTGACGATATAGGTCTTGAACATCATTCACCTTTAGGGTGGTCGCTGTCAGCCCAGCGTTCAGTTTCGAAGCTATTGGACCGCAGCCAGCAGAAAAGTGGGATGATCAGAATGACGACAAGCAGTATCCAGAAATTGGACCAGACGGGTACATCCTGTATCAACGCTACGCGATTAACCAGGGGCTGCGGCTGCGGGTCGGCTTCTATCTCCATTTCCAGCAGGTACTCACCACCCGGTACGTCGTTCAGCATCGCTTCGTCGCCATTATTTCCCTCGTACCAGCTGCCATCGCTGTCTACCCCATGGTAATAGCTGACCTCCCTACCAAGCCGGATGGTTTCGCCCGTTTTGGTATTGGTAAGCGCAAGGTCGGCATAGAACCAACGATTATCCAGGTTGCTGGATTGGTGGATGACGAGGTTACGGTCTCCTGGCGGTATCTGAAAGGGCTTACTGGTGTAGGTTGCCTTATTGGTGTCAAAGGTCTCGGCATTGATGGTGAATTCGTCCTGCCAGATGACCTTGTGTTTTGACGCCATCGTAAAACCCATCTGCAATAAGATGGCGATAAGCAGGAATGCTGCCATCGCCATGTAGTACAGACGGCTTTCACCATAAGGCGACGGCTGGTTGGGCGCTATACCTTCAGGTTCAGGCAAGGGTTTGGGCGGATTGAATGCTAGGGCAACCTTTTCTGCCGTGATGTATTCGGCCAAAGTCCAGGTTTGTTCGGTTTTGCTTTGCTCGCGCGATAGCAAGTAAGGTGGTGCAATGTAATCATCGAACTTGATGTGCTGGCCTATCTTCACCTGCCAGTTGAATTCGCCAACCACCTGTTTCACTTGTGCTTCACTGTGCTCGAAATGACGGTAAGTACGTTTCATATACGTTACCCGGGTGCTGCTGCTCTCCATTTCGGGCTGGCGTACGGTGGGCCGGGCGAAATTCCAGTGGCCGCTGCTACAGGTAAGCCACGCGTAGCCGGCGTCATCGCTATGCAGCAGGTATTCATCCCATGAATAGTCGATGTCCTCGACTTTTGTGCTGCGGCGTAGAAAACCCAATATCGCATAGGTTTTACCCTGTAGCTTCCCTGTTGCACCGATGGGTATCAGTGGGGCTTCAAGTGCTGCACGGGCCTTACTAAGAATTTTCAGTTCAGGGCTGTCTGGGTCGATGACTGCACCGCAGTGATGGCAACCCACAGCATGTATTTCGCCATTGCGTGCCGTAAGTGGCGCGCCGCAGCTGGTGCACTTGAAGTTGCGAGCGGCAACCCGCTTTGGTTTAACAAGTTCATTGGGCGCTGCTTTGTCGAGCAGATCAGCCAGCTCCAGCGCTTCCCCAATGTAGGCTCTGGGGGGTGTCTCGCTGTAATCAAGGCTGGCAAAGCCCTTTTCCGAACGCAGATCGACTGAAGGTGTGGCATTGCCTGGCGTGGGTTTAAATGGCAACTCGCCTTCAGCTGCCACGCATTCGGCGTTTTCAATATTGGTGACGGTATACGCTTGGCCGTCTAGCTTTGCCTGCATGCCAACTTGGAAGTCGTCGACAGAAGGCAGCGTGGTCTTTAGCGCACGCTCGAAAGTCACATAGCAAAGCCCGGAGCCTTCAGACAGCCATCCGAGCCGGCCATCGTCGAACCGGGCATACCACTCATTCCAGAAGCCTTCGGCATAGCGAAGCTGCAAGCGGCCAATTAACTCGAACCCGGCATTGCCATAGCGACCCCGCCAACGCATCTTGAACGGGCTGCGGTCCTCGGCCAGCACGGCCATCTTGCCCAGGTTATCCAGGTCCACATCACGCCGTACCAATGTACTACGGCAATGGCCACATACCGCCATCACAGAAGCAGCGGAATGGAATTCAACCTGGGCACCACAAGAAGGGCAAGGAGCGGCGTACATGACGATAGAATATCAATAATTCATGGCAGACTATCACAAGCAGTTGGAGAGGCAAGCCAACTCATATGCAACGTATCGTGCAGCATTCCACGCAGGCGGTATCGGGCTTTTCGATGCCCTTCAGAGAAAAATCCTGAGGAAGTATAGAGAGCGATGGCTGCAACGTTGGCGGCAAAGCACTCCAATTCGATACGGTTCACTATGGGGTGCACTCGTACCCAATCCATAGCGGCTTGTAATAGGCGGCGACCTACCCCTTGCCCACGCAGACTGGCTGCAATATGCAGATCAAGTGTGACGATATGTTGGTTAGCCTCTAGCTGGCCGCCACGAAGCTTACAGCTACCCACAATGTGTTCACCGGCATAGGCCAACATCCAATAGCTATTGTTTTCTGTTGCACTGGCGGTTAATTGTTTGGCCAGTGCCGTCTGGCCAGGGCATTCGGACTCGGTTAGCGGAATCCAGGCATTGGGTTCGGTGAAAACGGAAAAGAAAAACGCCGATAAGTTATCGGCGTCTTCCGGTGTGGCAGGGCGAAATTGGATTTCACCCATGGTTCAACCGAGTTTGCGTTTCAAGATTTCGTTGACCTGAGCAGGGTTGGCCTTGCCTTTGCTGGCTTTCATGCACTGGCCGACGAGTGCATTGAAGGCTTTCTCCTTGCCCGACTTGTACTCATCCACCATGGCTTGGTTGTCTGCCAGTACGCCATCGATGATGGCTTCGACCGCGCCAGCATCGCTTTCCTGCTTGAGGCCATCGCGCTCGATAATCGTATCGGCGGCATTGCCCGATTCCCACATCTTCTTCAGCACATCCTTGGCGGTCTTGTTGTTGATGGTGCTGTCCATCACCCGCTTGATGAGCTGGGCCAGGGCCTCGGCCGAAACCGGGGTCTCGCTGATGCCCTTTTCTTCACGGTTGAGTGTGGCGGCGACTTCACCGGTAATCCAGTTGCTTGCCAGCTTGGCATCGGCACCAGCCGCAACAGTGGCTTCGAAGTAGGCGGCCAGGTCTTTGCCGGCAGTCAGCGTTACCGAGTCGTATACCGATAAACCGTATTGCGACTGAAAACGTGCTTGCATCGCTTCCGGCAGTTCCGGCAGCTCGGACTTGACGCGCTCAATCCAATCTTCGCCAATGACGAGTGGTGGCAGATCAGGGTCGGGGAAGTAGCGGTAGTCATGTGCGTCTTCCTTGCTACGCATCATGCGGGTTTCGCCAGTCTCTGGATCGAACAATACGGTGGCCTGTTGAATCTTCTCGCCGTCTTCAATCTGCTCAATCTGCCACTGGGTTTCGTACTTGATCGCCTGCTCTATGAACTTGAAGCTGTTCAGGTTCTTGATTTCGCGCCGGGTACCGAATTCCTTCTGGCCCTTCGGTCGAACCGAAACGTTGACGTCGCAGCGGAAGGAACCCTCCTGCATATTGCCATCGCAGATACCGATCCAAGTGACGATGCTGTGCAAAGCCTTGGCATAGGCCACGGCTTCTGCAGCAGAACGCATTTCGGGCTCGGACACGATCTCCAGCAGCGGCGTCCCAGCTCTGTTCAGGTCGATGCCGCTCATGCCGTGGAAGTCTTCGTGTACCGACTTGCCGGCATCTTCCTCCAGGTGAGCGCGCGTGAGGTTGATACGTTTTTCCTCGTCGCCCACACGTATGGTGATGGCACCGCCTTCAACCACTGGCAGCTCGAATTGGCTGATCTGGTAGCCCTTGGGTAAATCCGGGTAGAAGTAATTCTTACGGGCAAATATCGACTTGCGGTTGATCTTGCTGCCGATGGCCAGCCCGAACTGGATGGCTTTTTCCACCGCAGCCTTGTTCATTACCGGCAGCGCACCAGGTAGCGCGATATCGACTACCGCTGTCTGGGTATTGGGTTCTGCGCCAAACGCTGTGCTGGCGGACGAGAAGATTTTCGATTGGGTTGAGAGCTGGGTGTGCACTTCCAGCCCGATGACAACTTCCCATTGCATTGTGTCTATCCTTTTTAAAAGCGGTTGAGCCGTGGTGTTTCAACCGCTTTTACAATGTCGGTGCTTTTGTATGCCAGTCGGTAACCTGCTGGAACTGGTGGGCTGCGTTCAGTAGCTTCGCCTCGGCAAAGTAATTGCCAATCAGCTGCAAACCAACCGGCCGGCCATTGCTGCCAAAACCGATGGGGTGCGCCAATGCGGGCAAGCCCGCTAGGTTGACGCCCAAGGTGTAGATATCGGCCAGATAGTTGGCGACCGGGTCGTTGCTCTTCTCTCCGATATTCCAGGCAACGGTGGGGGCGGCTGGCGCGGCAATCACGTCGCACTGGTCAAAGCCCTTGAGGAAATCCTCGGTCAACAGGCGGCGTACCTTCTGTGCCTTCAGGTAATAGGCATCGTAATAACCATGGCTTAGCACATAGGTACCAGTCAGTATGCGGCGTTTGGTTTCCCAGCCGAATCCTTCTGCGCGTGAACGCTCGTACATATCGTTCAGGTCGCTGTATTCGGCAGCGCGGAGGCCATAGCGTACGCCATCGAATCGGCTCAGGTTGCTTGAGGCTTCGGCTGGGGCGATGACGTAATAGGAAGGAATAGCCAACTCGGTTCGCGGCAGGCTGATCTCGACGACTTCCGCACCAAGCTTTTTGTACTCAGCAAGTGCAGCCTCAATGCTGGCAGCAACATCACCGGCCAAGCCCGCGCCAAAATATTCTTTGGGCAGGCCGATGCGCAGTCCTTTTAGCGGCTGGTTCAAGTCGCGTGTGTAATCTTCCTTTGCCAGTTCCAGACTGGTTGAGTCGCGTACATCGTGGCCAGCCATGACGTTGAGCAATAACGCGCAGTCTTCAGCAGTTTGGGCGATGGGGCCGCCCTGGTCCAGACTGGAGGCATAGGCCACCATGCCGTAACGGCTCACCACGCCATAGGTGGGCTTGAGGCCTGTTACGCCACAGAAGGCCGCCGGTTGGCGAATGGAACCACCGGTATCGGTTGCGGTAGCGGCGGGAGCAAGACGTGCAGCCACGGCAGCGGCAGAGCCACCCGAGCTTCCACCGGGTACCGCGTTCAGGTCCCAAGGGTTTTTCACCGGGCCAAAGGCTGAGTTCTCGTTACTCGAACCCATGGCGAATTCGTCCATATTGGCGCGGCCCAGTGTAACAAGGCCCGCAGCCTTGCATTGCGTCACCACGTGAGCGTCGTAAGGCGCCACAAAGTTTTCCAACATCTTCGAACCGCAGGTCGTTTTCCAGCCTTCAGCACAGAAAATGTCTTTATGTGCGATGGGGACGCCAGTCAACGGGCCAGCCTGGCCTTTGGCGCGTGCATCATCGGCCACTTTGGCCATTGCCAGCGTCTTGCTGCGGTCGATGGTGAGAAAGGCATTCAATGCGCCATTGGCGGCTGCAATCTTGCCCAGGTAATCGGTAGCCAGCTCCGTGGCAGAGGTCTTGCCTGTAGCGAGCAAGTCGGCAGCTTGTTTCAGGGTATGAGTCATGGCTTTTCTACGTATTCCATCCCACGTTCGACCAGGTCGATCAGGATGTGGATAACCTTGATATGGATTTCCTGGATGCGGTCGGCATAGCCAAAATGCGGCACGGTAATTTCCACGTCGCCTTGGCCTTTCAGCTGGCCACCATCTTTGCCCAGCAACAGAATGACCTGCATGCCACGGGCACGCGCAGCTTCTACGCCGCGCAGAATGTTCTTTGAATTGCCACTGGTGCTGATGCCGACAAATACGTCGCCTGCCTGTCCTATGCCCTCGATAAAACGGGAGAAGACAAACTCGAAGCCGTAGTCGTTGCCGACGCAACTCAGATGGGAGGGGTCGGATACGGCAATGGCGCCCATGGCAGGACGGTTATCGCGGTAGCGGCCGGTGAGCTCTTCAGCAAAATGCATGGCGTCGCAGTGCGAACCGCCGTTACCAGCCGAGATGACCTTGTGACCGGCTTTGAACGCTGCGACCAGTGTATCGGCCGCTTTTTCCACCGATGCGATGAATTCGCTGTCGTTCAGCACGCGCTCAAGCAGCGCGTGGCTCTCGCGCAGAGTGGTTTGGATATGCGCAGCGCGGCTCATTCGATCACCTTCGGGACCAGATAGAGGCCGTTTTCCACTGCTGGCGCGATGGCTTGAAACTTGTCGCGCAAGTTTGGTTCTGTCGCTACATCGTTACGTAGACGCAACGCTACATCACGGGCGTGGCTCATTGGCTCGACGCCTGTGGTATCAATTGCTTGCAGTTGTTCGATCAGGCCCAAGATGCCGTTAAGCTGGCGGCCCACTTCGGTGACTTCCTCGTCGGATACCCGCAAGCGGGCCAGACGGGCAATGCGGCGCACATCGGCGTCGGTGAGGGACATGGGATAACCCTTCCAAAACTTAATTCTAACGAGCTAGCCTGAGCAGGCCGCTTTCAAGGTCGGTGTGCTTGGAAGCGGTATACCGGCCGGACTGATGGAGACAGATTTAATACGCGGAGTCTTATTCCGTTTCAGTGCTTTAGGGTAACATACCGGGTTTATTGCGCCCAAGCCTTGGGGAAACGCGCGACTGGCTTGCCAGGAACGCAAGGCGTTGACTCCCAAGGTAAAACTAGAAAACCAATGCATGATGGCGCATCTCCGAATAACTGGCGGCCGTAGGGGTACGCACCACACCCCTGATTACGCGGCTGCGTCAATCAAGATACAGGACAAGGTTTACCAATGATCGGATCTCTGAGCGGCTATTTCTCCAACGACCTGGCTATCGACCTGGGCACAGCCAACACGCTGATTTTTGTCTCAGGCAAAGGCATTGTGCTTGATGAGCCCTCTGTGGTTGCCATTCAGCAGGAAGGCGGCCCCTCTGCCAAAAAGACAATTCTTGCCGTAGGCGCAGAAGCGAAAAAGATGCTTGGCCGTACACCGGGCAGCATTACCGCCATCCGCCCGATGAAGGACGGTGTGATTGCCGATTTCACGATTACTGAGCAGATGCTCAAGCAGTTCATCAAGAAGGTAAATCCTTCCCGTTTGTTCTCCCCTTCCCCACGTATCGTCATCTGTGTGCCTTGCGGCTCAACCCAGGTGGAACGACGTGCTATCAAGGAGTCGGCCTTGGGTGCGGGGGCGCGTAAGGTTGAACTGATCGAAGAGCCGATGGCTGCGGCGATTGGTGCTGGTTTGCCGGTTGAGGAAGCCACTGGCTCCATGGTGGTTGACATCGGCGGCGGTACGACGGAAGTCGGTGTGATTTCCCTTGGCGGCATCGTCTATGCCAACAGTGTGCGTGTGGGCGGCGACAAGTTCGACGAAGCCATCATCAATTACATCCGCCGTAACTACGGCATGCTGATTGGTGAGACAACTGCCGAGGAAATCAAGAAGCGCATCGGTTCTGCCTTTCCGGGCGCTGAAGTGCGCGAGATGGAAGTGAAGGGGCGTAATCTGGCCGAAGGTATCCCACGCTCGTTCACGATTTCTTCGAACGAGATCCTTGAGGCGTTGACAGAGCCGTTGAATCAGATTGTCTCGGCGGTAAAACAGGCGCTGGAGCAAACCCCGCCTGAGTTGGGTGCGGATATTGCCGACAAAGGCATGGTGTTGACAGGCGGTGGCGCACTGTTGCGTGATCTGGATCGCCTCTTGATGGAAGAGACCGGTCTGCCGGTGATCGTCGCTGATGACCCACTTACCTGTGTGGTGCGTGGTTCGGGCAGAGCACTGGAGAAGATGGATAAAGTCGGCTCTATCTTCACAAACGATTGATTCTCACTGTGTGAGACTTGGGGGGTGAGGCTTGAAGCGTTGTAAAGCTTCACCCTCACCCCCTTGTGCCTTGCGCCGCATACAGCTGCCGCCATGCAATCTACGATCCAACCTGCCTTCTTCAAGCAAGGCCCCAAGCCATTCAGTCGCCTATTAATTTACGCCAGTCTGTCGCTGGTGTTGTTGGTGGTGGATGTCCGATGGCAAATTCTTCAACCCGCCCGCGAAATAGTCTCGGTGGCGCTCTATCCGCTGCAATGGCTGGCGACTGCGCCTGTATCGGTTGCGCATCAGGTCAGTAATTACTTTGTCACCCAGACGGCACTGCAGCAGGAGAATAGGCGTCTGCAGGATGAGCGTTTGTTGGCGAACGCCCAGTTGCTTCGCATGCAGGCGTTGCAGCAGGAGAACATTCAGCTACGCCAGTTATTGGTTACCCGCGACATGCAAGGTGGGCGCGGTGTATTGGCCGAGGTGCTCTACAACGATCGAGACCCGTACACCGCCAAGCTGGTAGTGGACCGTGGCGAGCAGGACCACGTCAAGGCAGGCCAGGTGGTAATCGACCCGCTGGGGGTGGTGGGGCAGATCACACGCGTACAACCGCTAACCGCAGAAATCACACTGATTACCCATAAGAACCAGCCTGTGCCTGTGCAGGTGGTGCGCAACGGCTTACGGGCGGTGGTATATGGCTCGGGGCCGGAAAGCCCGTTGGAGGTGCGCTTTATGCCGGTGAATGGCGATATCCGGAATGATGACTTGCTGGTCACCTCGGGTATTGATGGTACTTATCCGGCTGGTTTGCCAGTTGCAAAGGTGACGCGTGTTGATCGCAATGCGGGTTCTGCCTTTGCCCGTATCAGTTGCGAGCCCGCTGCCGATGTCGACAAGCACCGTTTCATGCTGATTCTGAATGAAAAACGGTCTATACCCGCCAAGCCGACGCCACCTGCTGCTCCAGCCAAAAAGAAGGGAGCAGATTAATGCCTGTTTCGCGTCAATTGCTCAAGCCGGTATCGCTGGGCTTTATCTTGTTCACTATTGTCGTAGCGCTGACCACAGCGTTGATTCCCTGGGGGCCGACAGTCAGGGCTATTCTGCCTGATGGCGTGGCGCTGGTGCTGTTCTACTGGTGTATGTATCAGTCGCGCCGGGTCGGTATGGGGTGGGCGTTCTGGTTGGGTATCGTGTTGGATATTGCCGATGGGAATGTCTTTGGCCAGCACGGCATTGCTTACTGCCTGACCGCATGGTTTGTATTGGCGCGGCACCGCCAGCTGGGGATGTTCCCACTTTGGCAGCAGGCCCTGTATATCGGGCCGCTGTTGTTTGCCAGTCAGCTGATTATGCTGGTGGTGCGTATGGCGACGGGCAGCGCCTTTCCTGGCTGGTTCATCTTCATCGGCGCGTTGACTGGCGCAGTGTTCTGGCCGTTGCTGAGCCAGTTGCTGCAAATGCAGCAGCGCACCGAGAAGCGGGCTGAAATTCAGTCATGAGCCGTCGTACTTTTCTGCGTGACCACCATGGTGAGCGCTATAGCTTCCAGCTGCGTCTTCTTGTGGCGATCACCATTGTCCTGGTCGGTTTCGGTGTTCTGCTGAGCCGCTTTGTTTTCCTGCAAGTACTGCAATACGACAAGTACCATACCCTCGCGGAGTCAAACCGTATCTCGCTGGTGCCAATTCCACCGTCGCGTGGCATCATTTCCGACCGTAATGGGGTCGTGCTTGCACACAATTTCTCCGCCTATACGTTGGAAATCACGCCTTCCAAATTGGACGGCACATTGAATGACACCGTCGAGGGATTGGCGGCATTGGTGGATATCACAGCCAAAGACCGGCGTCGTTTCAAGAAATTGTTGGATGAGAGCAAGGATTTCGAGTCGCTGCCAATCAAGACCCGGCTTAGTGATGAAGAAGTGGCGCGCTTTGCCGCCAATGCTTATCGCTTCCCCGGGGTAGAAATCAAGGCGCGGTTGTTCCGTCACTACCCAATGGGGGAGTCCGCTTCCCACTTGATTGGTTATATCGGTCGGATCAACGACCAGGACCTCAAGACGTTGGCTGAGGAGGAGCGGCTGGGTGAGTACAAGGGTACCGACCATATGGGTAAGTTCGGCCTTGAGCAGAGCTATGAGTCGGAACTGCATGGCAAGACGGGTTATGAGCAGGTGGAAGTGGATTCGGGCAGCCGGGCGATTCGGAGTTTGCACCGCAGTTCACCGATTGCCGGAGACAACCTCACGCTGACTATCGATATCCAACTGCAGCAAGTAATCGAACAGGCATTTGGCGAACACAAAGGTGCGTTGGTCGCCATCGACCCTACCAATGGTGGCATTCTGGCGATGGTGTCACGCCCTGGTTTCGACCCCAATCTATTCGTCGATGGAATCGACCCGGTATCGTGGCGCGAATTGAATGAGTCTGCTGCCCGGCCATTGAACAACCGAGCAATTCAAGGGACCTACCCGCCGGGTTCGACGTTCAAGCCATTCATGGCGCTGGCTGCCCTGGAAACAGGCAAGCGACGGCCGTCCGATGCGTTTCTTGACCCCGGTTTTTTCACCTTGGGTAATCACCGTTGGCGTGATGACAAGGTAGGCGGCCACGGGTATGTGGATTTGGTGAAGTCGATTGTTGTTAGTTGTGACACTTATTACTACCGCTTGGCAAACGATATGGGCATCGACCTTATCTCTGGCTTCATGGGTCCGTTGGGGCTGGGGCACAAGACTGGGGTTGATTTGCCTAATGAGAAGGACGGTATTCTGCCCTCGCAAGCATGGAAGCGGCGTTACTTCAAACGCAAGGATCAACAGCGGTGGTTGGCTGGCGATACAATATCCATCGGTATTGGCCAGGGCTACAACAGCTTCACCATCATGCAGTTGGCGCAGGCGACGTCCACGCTGGTAAATGATGGCGTGCAATTCCGCCCTCACCTGGTGCGTTTCATTGAAAACAGTGTCACCAGCGAGCGGCGTGAGGTTGAGCCACAACCGCGTCAGCGTCTGCCCTACAAGAGTGAGAACATTGAAGTGATCAAGCGCGCTATGGTGGAAACCAACCGGGCGGGTACAGGTGCCCCCGCTTTTAGCGGGGCGCCATATACATCGGGTGGTAAGACGGGTACGGCACAGGTTTATAACCTCAAGGGCGGGAAATATAACTCACATAGCATTCGAGCTGATTTGCGCGACCATGCACTATTTATTGCCTTCGCCCCGGCTGATAAGCCAAAAATCGCCCTAGCGATGATTGTGGAAAATGGCGGTTTCGGTGGCAAGGCTGCGGCACCGATTGCGCGGACAGCATTCGACTACTACCTACAGGGTAAGCGCCCGGTACAAGCTGTAACAAAACTTGAGTCAAGCCCGGCCGAAGAAGCTGAACCTGTGGATGGCGAGGACGCCAACCTCAACGAAGCGGGGCATCACCATGTGGATTAAACGCTTGGCTCAACGCATTGCACAGCCGATCGATCCTTGGTTGTTGCTATTCTCGCTGTTATTAATTTGCGTCAGCTTGGCGACCATCTATTCAGCTTCGAATGAAAGTGTCGCCAAAGTTACCAGCAAGCTGGTCTCGGTCGGAGTTGCGCTTGTTGCCATGTGGTTGGTGGCCAACCTTAAGCCGCAAAAACTGATGGCGCTTGCGCCACCCATCTATTTGGTGGGTTTGGTGCTTTTGGTTGGCGTGGCTTTATTTGGTGATATCACCAACGGGGCGCGGCGTTGGCTCGATATAGGCGTAGCGCGTATTCAGCCATCCGAGCTAATGAAGCTGGCGGTACCGATGATGTTGGCCTGGTATTTCGAACGGCACGAGGCAAATCTGCGCTTCAAGCATTTCGGCGTAGCGGCACTATTAATTGCGCTGCCCATGGCGCTGGTGCTGAAGCAGCCTGATCTTGGCACCGCATTATTGATTGCCGCGGCTGGCTTTTATGCCTTGTTCTTTGCCGGTTTACCCTGGCGGGTCATGGCCGGTATGTTGGTTGTTTTTCTATGCAGCCTGCCGGTGGTTTGGTCGCATATGCATGAGTATCAGCGCCAACGGGTGATGACCTTGATCGACCCGATGACCGATCCGCTTGGGAAGGGGTACCACACAATCCAGGGCATGATTGCGATTGGTTCGGGAGGGGTAATGGGCAAAGGGTGGCTCAGTGGCACACAGACTCATCTGGACTTCATTCCCGAACGAACCACGGACTTTATCTTTGCTGTCTACAGCGAGGAATTCGGCATGCTGGGTAATTGCATCCTGCTGATTTTGTTCCTGTGCGTTATCGGCCGGGGTTTGATCATTGCCAACAATGCATCCAGCGTATTCGGGCGCTTGCTGGCAGGTGCGCTGACGCTGTCCTTTTTCACCTACGCCATGGTGAACATGGGCATGGTGTCGGGCATCCTGCCCGTGGTGGGGGTACCCCTGCCGTTGGTCAGTTATGGGGGTACTGCCATGCTGTCCATCTTGATTGGTTTCGGTATGCTGATGGCCATTCAGCGTGACCGAAAGTTGATGAAGAATTGAGTACTTACCGTTATTTATTGTTATTGCTGCTGGTCTTGCTGGCAGGTTGCGCCAGCCGGCTACCGCCCGGCAGTGTGCCGACGGGTACGGGTTCCAGGCCTGCAAATACCCATAATCTGCCACCGGCCAAACCTGAACAGATTCCCAAAGAATATGGCGGGTATTACAAGGATGACGGCCCGATATTGGCTGTGCCTTACGATCTGGACCTGCTGGCCGAGCCGACTGTCCAGGCTGAGCCACTACACCGCTATGCAAATCGTCCCTATAAAGTGCTGGGCAGGACCTATACGCCGCTGCTCAGCTTTGGCGACTTTAGCCAGGAGGGAGGGGCATCGTGGTATGGCAAGAAATTCCATGGGAAGCGTACTTCAAGCGGTGAGGCTTACGATATGTTTCAGCTCACCGCAGCCCATCCCGTTCTACCTATCCCCAGCTATGCCCGCGTGACGAATCTGGTTAATGGGAAATCGGTTGTCGTGCGTATCAACGATCGCGGCCCATTTCACAAGGGTCGGGTGATTGATCTTTCTTATGCAGCTGCGTACCGGATTGGCTACCACAACATGGGTAATGCCAAGGTTCGTGTGCAAAGCCTGCAGCCGGGCGAACCGAGCGAAGTCCCTGCGCCGGAACAGGTCATGGCACGCGCTGTTGAGGCTGAGCCGGGTAAGCCGAGCCCAGTGTTTCCCAGTACCGTGGACATGCTAGCCATTCAACTACCTGGCTCGGCTGCAATGGAACAAAGCGGAAACCAGCGCTGGGTTCAGCTTGGCGCGTTTGCCAGCCAGACGGCGGCAGAGAGTTTTCGCAGCAAGGTGGGAGATACGCTGAGTTGGCTGGAAAAGGAATTGATGCTGGAGCAGGGGAATGGGGTATGGCGCGTGAGGGTGGGGCCGTATCCTGACAAAGCCGAAGCCCAGGCAATGGTGGACCGCATTGCCCAACAAGCGGATTTCCGTCCTGTAGTAGTTCGTTAGCCTGAAAGGCTGAGTATCTACGGGTTTCGCAGCACCTAGCTGCCCATGGGCACCACGCTTATGTCTGGCACAGGGAACACGGCCTTTAATTTTTCGCCCAGCGTATGGGCATCCGCTTCGGTAGCCAGTTGCTCTATGCTGACGCGGTAGCGATTTCCCGCTATGGGCCGAATCTTGGCGGCATAACCCCCTGCTTGCAACGTGTCATACCATTGCAGCGCCTCGTCCTGATTAGCGACGTTGGCGATGATCAACCGCCACTTCCCTTCGGTGCTGGTCAGGCCCTGGCCATTTTGTGGCTCTGTCTGTGGCTGCCATTCGTTTTGCAGTTTGATGGCATCTACTTTCGCAATGGGTAAAGAGGGTTTGTTTTTCGGCGCAATAAAGAAATCAAGGGGCTGATCCAGCGTCTGGACAGCTGTTTCGCCCTCCCGCTGCACAGTGGTGCTACCCTCGATTAGGCAGACAACGTCTTTTTCAGCATCTGCCTTGCCCCAGATGTCTGTGCCGCGAATACCCGCCGTGATGGTGGCGATACGCACATCGACTTCCCGTTTGCGTGCCTTGCCCAATAGACCGGTAGTAAAGCGGAACGCGCCCTTTATTACATTCAGTATCCCCGTGAATGGTGTACTGCGACCATCTGAGACATTCAAGTTATCCAAGCGGAACACAGCATCTTCGCCAAGTTTCACCTGACTGCCTTCAGGCAGTTTGATGAGAACGCGGGCACCGTGGCCGGTATGTAGTACGTCGCTGCTTTGCAGCACCATCCCTGGCGCCAATGGTTTCTTTATGCCCTCTCGCTCAAGCCATGCTGGCATATTGACGGCGCTGATCGTGGTTGGTGCGGCGAGGATAGAAAGGCTGAGCAGGCTAGCAAGGACGGCACTCAACGATCGATGGCGCATGGATTGTTCCTGAAACGGTGCGAGCAAGAACGCTCGGTTATAATCGACGCTTTATTTTTCGGCCGCCACGGACACCGCCGGCGGCAAGTGCTTCAGGATAGCTCACATGCAAGAACACTACCGCCCGTCCGAGGTTGAAGCGACTGCTCAGCAACACTGGCAAGCCAGCGATGCCTACCGAGTTGTCGAAGACCAGAACAAGCCGAAATTCTACGCCTGCTCCATGTTGCCCTACCCTTCGGGCAAATTGCACATGGGCCATGTGCGTAACTACACCATCAACGACATGCTGGCCCGCCATCTGCGCATGAAGGGCTTCAATGTACTGATGCCGATGGGCTGGGACGCCTTCGGCCTGCCAGCTGAAAACGCCGCCATTGCGTCGGGCAAGCCGCCGGCTGAATGGACTTATGCCAACATCGCAGACATGAAGTCGCAGATGCAACCGTTGGGCTTGGCTTTCGATTGGTCGCGTGAAGTGGCGACTTGCGACCCGGCCTATTACAAGTGGAACCAGTGGTTGTTTCTGAAGATGCTGGAGAAGGGTATCGCCTTCAAGAAGACCCAGGTGGTGAATTGGGACCCGGTTGACCAGACCGTATTGGCGAATGAGCAAGTCGTGGATGGCCGTGGCTGGCGTTCTGGTGCGATTGTAGAAAAGCGTGAGATTCCAGGTTACTACTTTGGCATCACCCAGTACGCCGAGGAGTTATTGGCTGATATCGATAAGCTTAATGGGTGGCCTGATCAAGTACGCGCCATGCAGCGTAACTGGATTGGCAAGTCTGAGGGCGTCCGTTTCGCTTTTAGCCATGACATCAAGGATGTTAATGGTGCGTTGATTAGTGGTGGTCAAATGTGGGTCTTCACCACCCGTGCCGATACCATCATGGGCGTCACCTTTTGTGCTGTGGCCGCAGAGCATCCGTTGGCGACTCGTGCGGCAGAGTTGAAACCAGAATTGGTCGACTTCATCGAAGAGTGCAAGAAGGGTGGCATTTCGGAAGCTGAAATTGCTACCCAGGAAAAGAAAGGCAAGCCAACTGGTCTGTTCGTCACGCATCCATTGACCGGGGCGCAAGTCGAGGTCTGGATCGGCAACTATGTGTTGATGAGCTATGGTGACGGCGCTGTAATGGGTGTGCCGGCGCATGATGAGCGTGATTTTGCGTTTGCCAACCAGTACGGTATTGCCATCAAGCAAGTGGTTGCGGTGGACGGTGAAAGCTTTGACAGCAAGACTTGGGCTGAGTGGTATGGCGAAAAGAATCGCGGTGTCGCCATCAACTCCGGTAAGTACGATGGCCTGAGTTATAAAGCTGCGGTCGAGGCCGTGGCGACTGATCTTGTAGCCAAGCAGATTGGTGAGAAGAAAACTACTTGGCGGCTGCGTGACTGGGGTATCTCGCGCCAGCGTTACTGGGGCACCCCTATCCCGATCATTCATTGCGAGAGCTGCGGTGATGTACCAGTGCCCTATGCCGACCTGCCGGTGGTGTTGCCCACCGATTGCGTGCCGGATGGTTCAGGTAACCCGCTCAAGCATCGAGCCGACTTCCTTAACGTGGACTGTCCAAAGTGCGGCAAGCCCGCGCAGCGCGAAACCGACACCATGGATACCTTTGTCGATTCGAGTTGGTATTTCATGCGCTATACCTGCCCCGATGCCGAGACGATGGTCGATACGCGCCATGACTACTGGATGGCGGGTGGTATGGACCAGTACATTGGCGGTATCGAGCACGCAGTACTGCACCTCTTGTATGCCCGGTTCTGGACCAAGACCATGCGTGACCTTGGCCTTGTCCATATTGATGAGCCATTCAAGGCGTTGTTCACCCAGGGTATGTTGTTGAACGAATCGTTCTTCCGTGAAGACGCGTCGGGTAAAAAGACCTGGTATTACCCAAACGAAATTGATGTCCAGCATGACGATAAGGGCCGTCCTATTGCCGCCAGCCTCAAGGCTGACGGCCAGCCGGTTGTCATGGGTGGCATCGAAAAGATGTCAAAGTCTAAGAACAACGTGGTGGAGCCCAAAGACATCATCAGCCGCTTTGGCGCCGATACGGCTCGGCTGTTTACCATGTTCGCAGGGCCGCCTGAGCAAAGCGCTGCCTGGAGTGATACCGGCGTAGAAGGGGCTTACCGCTATCTGCGCAGGCTGTGGGCATTTGGTCAGAAGCAGGCTGAGGCTATCCGTACTGCTGGCCCGCTTGGTGCGCTGGATAAGGATGCAAAAGCATTGCGGTTTGAGATTCACACCACGCTCAAGCAGATCAATACCGATTACGAACGGTTGCAGTACAACACCGTGGTATCGGGTTGTATGAAACTCTTGAATGCGCTGGAAGGTTTTAAGGGCGATGCACCGGCTGTATTGCGCGAGGGCTTAGGTATTCTGCTGCGAGCGCTCTACCCTGTCAGCCCGCATATCGCCCATGTGTTGTGGACCGAATGTGGCTACACCGGTGAGATCATTGACAATGCTTGGCCCGAGCCCGCAGAGGATGCACTAAAGCAGGACGAAATCACCTTGGTGGTGCAGGTAAACGGTAAGCTGCGCGGTGAAATTGCTGTGCCGGCTGGTGCCGACCGCGTTGCTATCGAGGCCTTTGCGCTTGCCAATGTTAATGTGCAGAAGTTTCTCGAAGGTCAGACCCCGAAGAAAGTGATCGTGGTGCCGGGCCGGCTGGTGAACTTGGTGGTGTGATTGTTTATACCCGTGGTAAAGGGCCGGTTATTGGCTCTTTGCCCGCTGCTTGGTATTTGTCTTGGCCACTCAACTTATTGTGAAATGGTTGTGATGTTGCCAAACCTTGTGCGATAGGTCGCATAAGTTAGAAATGCGTGCTTATACTCGTACCGGCTTGGTGACCACCCCTTGCCATGCTGAATCCTTGAACTGACTGCCCATGCGCCCCCGCCTTCTTATCCTGAGCCTTGTGTGTTTCTTATCCGCCTGCGGTTTTCGCTTACGGGGTTTGGATGAGAGCATGTCATTGCCTTTCGCTACTCTCTATCTACAAGCCCCGGTAACCGGTTTGGGCGAGGTGCTGCATCGGCAATTGTCATTACGGCCCGATATGCAGCTTGTTTCGCCTGTAAGCGCCGAGGCGGTGCTGGCGGTGCTGGATGAATCGATGCAGAAGCAGATACTGACGGTGAACAAATCGGGCCGCGTAGTGGAATACCAACTGGTCTACCGCGCGCGCTTTAAGCTTGAACAGGGCGGTACCAACTGGATTGCCCCAACGGAGCTGATATTGCGGCGTGATTACTCATTCGACGAAAGTAATCTCCTGGGCAAGGCGGCTGAGGAAAGAGCCCTGCTGCACGATATGCATGTTGATGCTGCGCAGCAGATTATTCGCCGGCTGGCGGCGTTAAAACCGCAACTGGCGCCTATGACTTCGGTGCCGGGTAAATAAAAGTGCAGCTACGCCCTAGCGAACTCAGTGCGCACCTGGCCAAAGGCCGCCTACTGCCCGTGTATGTGGTGCATGGCGAAGAAGCCTTGGTGGCATTGGAGGCCGCCCAGGCGATTCGTGACGCGGCACGGCAGCAAGGTTTTAGTGAACGCCAGGTACTGACGGTGGAGCCGGGTTTCAAATGGATGGAATTGGCTGCTTCGGGCCAGGCAATTTCACTGTTTTCGGAACAAAAGTTGGTTGAGCTTCGGATACCAAATGGCAAGCCGGGCGTAGAAGGTGGCGAAGCGCTGCAGTTCTACGCTGCCAGTGCGCCAGTCGATAATGTCCTGCTGGTGCAATTACCGAAGCTGGATAAACCACAGCTATCAAGCAAGTGGTTCTTGGCGTTGGAAGAGGCCGGTGCGGCTGTGGGATGCGCTGCGGTTAGCCGTAATGAGTTGCCTGTGTGGATAGCCGAGCGGCTTGGTCGCCAACAACAGCGTTTAAGTGCCGAGGCGATGGATTATCTGGTTGCGCGAGTGGAGGGTAATCTTCTGGCAGCCAAACAGGAAATCGACAAGCTGGCTTTGTTACATGGGTCGGGCGAATTGAATCTAGGTGATATGCAAGCTGCAGTCGCCAATGTGGCCCGCTACGATGTATGGGGGCTTGGTGAAGCCCTGGTTGCGGGGGATGCGGCCAGGTTGTCACGAATGCTGGATGGTTTGAAGGGGGAAGGTGAGGCGCCCACTTTGGTCTTATGGGCTATGGCTGACGAAGTACGGGCATTGCTCAAGGTTGGACTGGGGCGTTCGCATGGGGGGAATTTGCAGCAGTTGTATCGGGAGAATCGCGTTTGGGGCGAAAAGCAAAAACGCTACCCGGCAGCGCTTGATAGGCTCAAGGCCAGCCAACTTAAAGCGGCCTTGGCGCATGCTGCGGATATCGACCGAATTGTAAAAGGAGTGGGCAGTGGTGAGGCATGGGAGGAGTTGCTGAAACTGGGCATGCGGTTGATGCCCAAGTGATATCGGTGCACTGAATATATGTACCTCAGCACATGCTTTGGGGCGTGTGCTGCGGTACACAATTTCGGGTAGGCCAATATGAAAGAGCATATCCTCATCAACGTTACCCCCCAGGAAACACGGGTAGCGGTGACCGAAGAAGGCGTAGTACAGGAGATCCACATCGAACGTACCGCCCAGCGCGGTATCGTGGGGAATGTCTACTTGGGCACGGTGAAGCGCGTATTGCCTGGTATGCAGTCAGCGTTTATTGAAATTGGCCTTGAGCGGGCGGCTTTTCTACATATTGCCGATGTGATTGAACAGCGGCAGCACCCAACCGAGCCACAGCGAATCGAACGGCTGATGTACGAAGGCCAAAGTGTGATGGTGCAGGTGATCAAGGACCCGATCGGCACCAAGGGCGCTCGCCTTTCTACCCAGATCAGCATTGCGGGCCGTTTTCTGGTTTTCCTGCCCCAGGAACATCACATTGGTGTCAGCCAGCGTATTGAGCATGGTGAAGGGCGTGAACACCTGCGCGAACGGTTGCTGAAAATGTTGCCGTCAGGTGACCAGCATGGTGGTTATATCATTCGAACTTCCGCAGAACATGCCAGTGAAGACGAGCTGCATGCCGACGTTGAGTACCTGAGCCTGATCTGGGCTGACCTCAAGCAAAAGTCCAAGACTATGCCACCCAAGTCAGTGCTGTATCAGGACTTGAATTTAGCAATGCGTGTGCTGCGCGACATTGTGCGCGATGAGACTCAGAAGGTGGTAGTCGATTCACGTGAAACGTTTGTGAAGATGAGCGAGTTTGCCGATGCGTTTGTTACCAACGTTGCACCGCGGCTAGAGCACTATCTTGGCGAACGCCCGGTATTCGAAATGCACGGTGTGGAAGCCGAAATAGAGCGTGCCTTGGCTCGCCGGGTAAATTTGAAGTTTGGTGGTTATCTGATCATCGACCAAACCGAAGCGATGACCACTATCGATGTAAATACCGGCGGTTTTGTCGGTACCCGCTCGTTTGATGACACCATCTTCAAAACCAATCTGGAAGCTACGCAGGTTATTGCCCGCCAGCTTCGGCTACGTAACCTTGGTGGCATCATTATTGTCGATTTCATCGACATGGATAATCACGAGCATCGTGACCAAGTACTACATGAGCTGCATAAGGCATTAGGTAAAGACCGGACCAAGGTCACGGTATCTGGCTTTACCAGCTTGGGTTTGGTGGAAATTACGCGTAAGCGTACGCGCGAAAGTTTGGCGCATATCTTGTGCGAACCCTGCCCTGTGTGCCAGGGGCGTGGTGAAATCAAGACTGCGCAGACGGCTTGTTACGACATTCTGCGTGAGATTCTGCGTGAGGCACGCCAGTTCAACGCCAAGGAATATCGCATTCTGGCCAGCCAAACCGTAATCGATATGTTTCTCGATGAAGAAAGCGCTAATCTCGCCATGTTGGCTGACTTCATTGGCAAGCCGATTTCCTTGCAGGTGGAGAGCGCTTATTTTCAGGAACAGTACGATGTGATTCTGGTGTAGGTTGCCGTTGCTTGAAACATAACGCGACCTATCCATCCCAGCGGGACTGTGGCGTAGTTAGCTAAGCCAACAAGACTGCGTTATAGGTTTTTGTCTTGCTAAGTTCTGAAGCGGCGGCGCGATGTATTGTAGGCATCGCGCAGTTTCAGATATTTCACACTGGCGGGTTCAAGGCTTTTGACTCTATCCAGATAAAGCTGCGCGGTTTCCATATATTCCTGGTGCCAGCCATTACGGCTCACATAAGCGAGCATGGCATTTACGGCATTCAGCATCACCTGCACATTTGCCGGCATTTCTTCGACAGCCTCGATAAACTTTTGCACTGCTCCCTGAATATCGCCCGATTGAGCCATACGCACTGCATCGTTATTGATGCCGACAATCGCGCGTGCAGTTTCTTCAATCATGGTCTGGCCTAAATCAGCCCGATCGACTGCCGCGTAGAGCGTCGATACCTTTTCGAGTATTGCGGCATCTTCATGGTGGTTGCGTAGTACTTTTTGGACGATTTCACCGCCGGCTGCGTCTTCGTCCAACCGGTAACAAGCCTCTGCCAGTTCAAGGGCAAAATGGTCAGGTAGGTCATTGGCTACATCGGCAAACTGTTGTTTGGCCTTGTTCAAAAGCTGCTGGGCGCGGTTTTCATTTCCTTGTTTGAGTGCAATCTGGGTTTCCATGACTGTCGCCAGCATGTCGGCTTTGGGGTCGTAGCGGAATTCTCGCCGCACATCGGCCGCCACTTTGGCTGCCTCCCCCACTTCGTTATTACCGATATGTGCCTTGGCTAAGGCTGAATAGTCGGCGGCATCACGCCAAAACGAGAATTTGGCCACATTGATGGTTTTCTGAAATGACTGGACTGCCGTCGCATAGTCACCATTGCGCATAGCGACTTCACCGAGCTTCTTCTGGCGGCTGACATTGGCTGCCGATAGATCTACCGCCCGTTGCAACATGCCTTGTGCCTCTATAGGCTCGTGCTCGGCTTGGTGAATTTTGGCCAGCCAGTCATAGGCTTCCATAATTCGGTTGTTCTCCGCGAGCAGTGCCTCAAACAATTGCTTGGCCGTTGCGTAATCTTTCAAGTGGAATAGTGCCTTGGCCATGCCCATCTTGGCCCAGGGTATTTCCCGTGCATCGATTACGTTTTGGTAGGTTTCGCGTGCCAAAGCGAAATCGCCGATGGTTAGTGCGATGCGGCCTTTGAGCTTCAGGAAGTCGAGCAGGAATGGGTCTTTATTGGCGATACGCTCATTGCAGTCGGCCAGGGCTTTGAAGTAATCCTCATTCATGATGGCGGTATCAAGGTCTTCGAAGGCAGACTTCTTGTTGTAGGCACGATCAAGCCGTTGCTTCAATTCTTCGCCCGTGAAGGGCTTGAGTAAGTAACCATCGGGGGCAAGCTCCGCCGCAGAAATCACCAAACGTGAGCGACGTTCGCCGGTGACGATCATGAACACTGCAGAAGGCCTGAGCAGATTGCGCAGCTTCAATTCTTCAAGCAGATGTAGTCCGTCGTAGCCATTGCCAAGGTCGAAGTCACACAAGATCACATCATGGTTACCACGTTTGATGATGCCGATGGCCTCCATGGCGCGGTGGGCGTATTCAATCTTGGTGACACCGAAGGTCGACAAGGTGGCGTTCATGGCCGAGCGCATTTCCTGCACCGCGTCGATCACCAAAAAGCGCTTGTTGCCGTAGTCGATGTCGATGGGTCTGTTGGCGTAGGCCTGCTCGATAGCCTCTGCCGTATCTTCGTCGTCGCCACTGGCACGAGCGGCGCGAGCTGAAAATAAGGGGGAATTGGCCTGGTCCATGAGTCCACTCTCCTCAACAACACAACAACATATATATATGTGGGCCTGCGGTATTGCGGCAGAGCCTAGGTTCTGTCGACCTTAGGTTTACGATCGTGTTGGGCCGGATTTGTGGGCAAGGTTGGGCACAACGACGTCACATAATAGGTTATGTATGCGAGGCGGTAATGACCGAATGCCCTCACAACTTTGCTCAGTTCAGTGGTTGGAACGGTAGGCGGACAGAGCTGGACTTGTTCATCTTTGTACCAATCTAAATGGGATCAGCACGTTTCTCCAACTGCAAACGCATCACACCTATCAGTTAACTAGTGTAAGCCGGGCATATTCCAATGCAAGCCACTTCAGGCCTACGGCACCGAAGTTCACCTGGACATTGGCGTTCTTGCCGGTGCCGTCATAGTTCACCACAACCCCTTCACCAAATTTGGCGTGTTCAACAGTGCAACCTACTCGTAGGCCGTGTTCTGGCGTGTTCTTTTCTAGTTTGCGTGCAGGCATGGCTGAGGGGGCGTAGCCACGGTTGAGCCACTTGAGCAGTGCCTCGGGAATCTCGCTTAGAAAGCGCGAGGCAATCGAGAATCGCGTCTGGCCATGCAACATACGGCTTTGCGCCAAACTCATATAGAGCTTGCGCCGGGCACGGGTGATGGCAACGTAGGCGAGCCGGCGTTCTTCCTCCAGGCCTTCAGGGTTGGCAATACTATTATCGTGTGGGAATAAGCCTTCTTCGATGCCTGTCAGGAAGACGGCATGGAATTCCAGGCCTTTGGACGCATGCACGCTCATCAGTTGCAATGCATCCTGGCCGGGTGCAGCTTCATGGTCACCCGCTTCTAGTGAAGCGTGCGCCAGGAAGGCATTCACGTTGTTTTCATTTTCCTGCACGAAGACAGCGGCGGCCGAGATCAACTGATCCAGGTTTTCCAGCCTGTCCTGGCCTTCCTTGTCATTACGGTAGTGCTCGATCAGGCCGCTTTGTTCGATAGCCAGTTGCGTCAATTCAGGTAGGCTCAAGCCTTCTTGCTGGGCGCGCATGCCTTCGATGAGTTGCACGAACTTTGCAACAGCCGCAGCGCTACGCCCTGCCCCACCGGAGCAAGCAGCTTGCCAGATGCTGGTGCCGGTCCCTCGTGCTGTTTCACCCAGCACTTCCAGGGTACGGTTGCCAATGCCGCGTACGGGAAAGTTGATAACCCTTAAGAGTGCGTTGTCGTCGTCTGGGTTGGCGATAAGGCGCAAATAAGCGAGGGCGTGCTTGATTTCTTGTCGTTCAAAAAAGCGCAGGCCGCCATAAACCCGATATGGCAGGCCAGCTTGGAACAACGCGTGTTCCAGTACCCGTGATTGGGCATTTGAACGGTAAAGTACTGCCATATCATTCAGCGGCGTGCCATCACGCTGCAACTGGCGTACTTCCTCTACGACGAACTGAGCCTCTTCGAAATCGGTAGCAGCCTCGAACACCCGGATCAAGTCACCTGCTGATTCAGAAGTCCACAGGTTCTTGCCTAGCCGTCCACGGTTGTAGGCAATCAGCGCATTGGCTGCTTCAAGAATATTGCCGTGCGAGCGGTAGTTCTGTTCCAGCTTGATCACCGTTTTTACTGAAAAATCGCGCTGGAAGTCGGCCATATTGCCGACGTTGGCGCCACGAAAGGCATAAATCGATTGATCATCATCGCCTACGGCGAAGACAGCTGCTGGTTCACCGGTTGTATCATGCGCGGTTGCCGTACCAAGCGAGTCGCGCTTGCCGGCCAATAGCTTCAGCCAGCGGTATTGCAGGCGGTTTGTATCTTGGAATTCATCGACGAGGATGTAACGGAAGCGGGCGTTATAGTGGCTACGCAACGCAGTGTTATCGCGCAATAGCTCATAACAACGCAGAAGTAGTTCGGCAAAGTCGACTACGCCTTCCCGGCGGCATTGGCGTTCGTATTCCTCATACAGCTGCTTCATCTGCTGAGAATGGGCATCCCAGGCTTCTACCTCGCCAGGGCGACGGCCCTCTTCTTTATTGGCATTGATGTAGTACATCAACTCTCGGGGTGGGTATTTCTCGTCATCGATATTCAGCGCCTTCAGCAGTCGCTTGATGGCTGAGAGTTGATCTGCCATATCCATGATCTGGAAGGCTTCGGGCAAGCCAGCATCGCGCCAATGCATCCGCAACATGCGGTTACACAAACCGTGGAAAGTGCCAATCCACAAAGAACGCGCATTGATGGGGAGTTGGGCCGATACCCGCGTTAACATCTCTTTGGCGGCTTTGTTGGTGAAGGTCACTGCCAAGATGCCATGTTGGCTGATTTGCCCCGTGGATAGCAGCCAGACAATGCGGGTAGTCAACACGCGCGTCTTGCCCGAGCCTGCACCTGCCAATATCAGGGCAGGTACGGCAGGCAGGGTAACTGCTGCGAGTTGTTCTGGGTTCAGACCATTAAGCAAAGAGGACGACATGATGATTTTCCAGCGAAGGGACAGGTAGTTTACCGGAGCTACAGTCCCTTTCCTCTATGGCGATAACGGTATGTCGTCGACTTAGATAGCTACCCTGCGCAATTTATCAACCCAGGCTTTGAAGTGAGCACATTCAGCCTCAATTCTGTTTATACCGATGGACTTTGCGATTAAAGGCCCGTGACGGGTTTTCTTGTATTTGGGCTGTAAAGTATTTTCAAGGCGTTTGGATGGTTTGGTTTCAAAACTGTTGTTGATGTGCTCTGGTGTCGAAAAAGCGTTTCGTATGTTCTGAAGTGGTTTGAGGCAAAGATGCCAGTCTGGTTCAATCTGAACCAAGGCGTCCAGATGTAGAAAACAGTAGTCCTTCAAACTCGTAGGGTTGGATATGCGGAATAAAGCGTTCTGGGTGGCAACCTATGGCATTAACGATAGCGGCGTGTAGTGAGTTTTCAATTGCAGCAGCACGACTATAGATATCTGGCTCTTTCAAACTCTGACTGTAGCCAGGAAAGTCTGTATCTAGACCATACAAATCCAGAAATGTTGTTAATACCTGATGTTACGCAGTAGCTGCGAGAAGCAGCTGTAACTGATCATAAGCCGCGCGGGAGGCGTTGATCAGTAACTTGCGGCAAAGTGCGAATGGGTTCTTCTGCGTCTTGATGCTCAGGCATTCAAGT
>NZ_PDZH01000179.1 GCF_002735695.1 Chitinimonas sp. BJB300 | reverse complement strand
ACTTGAATGCCTGAGCATCAAGACGCAGAAGAACCCATTCGCACTTTGCCGCAAGTTACTGATCAACGCCTCTCGCGCGGCTTATGATCAGTTACAGCTGCTTCTCGCAGCTACTGCGTAACATCAGACAGTAAGAATCTTTTCACAGACTGGCGCAAGCTGCCTTAACCAAGATAAAGCGCAGTACATGAAATTGATGGGGCTTGGGTACTTGAATACGATGGACTTCTTGGCGTGAAGTGCCTTGGTAATTGGGCATCCGCCAAGCAAGCGCTTTCGAGCAACACCGAGCCCCTATACAGGTATGCAATAAGGCATTGAACCGGTTCAAAACCAATCACAGGAGAAAAGCATGCTTGTACGTCTGCTATACGCCAGCCGCTCCGCCAAGCCGCTGTGTTCTGAACAAATGGACGCCATCCTGGCAGAGTCACGCGCCCACAATCCCGATAATGGCGTTACCGGCATTCTTTGTTATAGCGGCGATACCTTCATGCAAGTACTGGAGGGAGGACGACGCGAAGTCTCGACGCTATACAACGCCATTACGCACGACCCACGCCACCATGACTTGATGTTGCTACACTTTGAGGAAATCCGCGAGCGGCGTTTCTTCGGCTGGACCATGGGCCAAGTCAACTTGGCCAAGGTCAACCCTTCGACACTATTGAAGTATTCAGAAAAACCCGAGCTCGACCCTTACACACTCAGCGGCAGCGTCTCGTTGGCGTTGCTGGAAGAATTAATCGCTACCGCAGCAATCATCGGGCGCTAAACAACCCTGCCAATCATCTGCTGTGCCCTCTTATCCAGGGTCATGTGATGCTCAAGATTCAAACAAGCTGTGCTGCATTAAAATAAAGACCCCGCCAAGCAGGGTCTTCGTATTGATCTGAGCATTAACGACTATTCGCTCACATCGTAGAAGGTCTCGCCCTCTTCGCCTTTGTCAAACGCCGACCCTACCGGGGAATCGAGTAGCGGGATGATGGTTTCGTCGTAATTGGCAATAACATTCACGTCCAGCAGGCTGAAGTTCTTAGCATTATCGATATAGGCATCGCTCTCATTACCGGCAAAGAAGCGCCATCCGCTATCGTCGGCATCCTCCGGCTCATCGCGATACATATACGCCACGGTATAGCCTTCCACCGTCACCATATCGCTCACCATCGCCAAACCATGGCCTTCAGCCAGCGGGCGAATATGATTCTTTTCCAGTCTGTAATGCTTCATTGGCAGCGCCCCAAATATTTTAACCCCCTCCAGCATACCCATCAGCGCGAAACACGTCATGCGCAGTGATACGTTGTATGCCATTAAGCGAAACCAGATCCCAGCGGCACACACTTGCATACTCGCCAGCACCTCATCACCCGCAACCAACATCGTCAGGTTGATCATGCTTACACGCCAGATGCCAAACTATCATTCGTAAGCAAATTTGCTGCGGAGCGGAAAATTTTCGGTTAAGCTCAGCCCAATATTTTTTCAGCGAAGTGCTATTTACAAAACACCATGTGCCAGCAAAACGTCTTTTTTTCGTTTTATTACTTCCCGTCTATGAATTAACACGGGCTGGCCGGTTTCGCGCTGAAGAAACCAGGATCAAAAATAAGGCGGGCCCCTCACCAGGGCCCGCCTTTTTGTTTGTACTTCTTGCCGTGGGTCGATGCATTGGCCATAGCGCTGTCCTGATCAAACAGCACTGTAGCCAACGCCCCGATCTGCTTTATTACCATCGTCCCTTATAAAGGAAACACTATGATCATCGTCATGTCCCCCACCGCCAGCCCGGCTGATCTCGACACAGTTGTCGCCAAGATTCGCGATGCCGGTCTCACCGAACATATCTCGCGTGGCAGCGAACGCACCATCATTGGCGCCATTGGCGATGAGCGTAAATTGAGCGAGCAAACCTTTGAGCAAATGACTGGCGTGGAACGCGCCATCCATATCGTCAAGCCTTACAAACTCGTCGCCCGTGAAGGCCACCCGGCCGGCAGCATTATCGATATCCGTGGCATTAAGCTCGGTGGTTCAGAAATCCAGGTCATCGCCGGTCCCTGTTCGGTCGAAACCCAGGAACAGATGAAACTCGCCGCCACCGGCGTAGCTGCAGCAGGCTGCCGCATGATGCGTGGCGGTGCGTTCAAGCCACGTACCAGCCCTTATGCCTTTCAAGGGTTGGGAGTACAGGGCCTGGAATTTTTCCAAGATGCTGCTCGTGAACACGATATGCCTATCGTCACCGAGCTGATGGATGTACGCATGCTCAATACCTTTCTGGAACACGATGTCGATGTAATCCAGATTGGTGCACGCAACATGCAGAACTTCGATCTCTTGAAAGAAGTTGGGCGAGTCAACAAGCCAGTAATTCTAAAACGCGGCCTGTCGGCCACTATTTCTGAATGGCTGATGGCAGCTGAATACATCGCGGCTGGCGGCAATAACAATATCATCCTGTGCGAGCGCGGCATCCGTACCTTTGAAACCGCTTACCGCAATGTACTTGATGTAACGGCAATACCCGTACTGAAAAAGGAAACCCACCTACCGGTCCTGGTTGACCCCAGCCATGCAGGTGGTAAAGCCTGGATGGTGCCAGCCTTATCACGCGCCGCCATCGCAGCAGGCGCCGATGGCCTATTGGTTGAAATGCATCCCAACCCCTGCGAAGCATGGTGCGATGCCGACCAGGCACTGACACCGCAAGAGTTGAATGACTTGATGGATTCGCTTCGCCTCATCGCCCAAGCCGTGGGCCGTAGTCTTTAATCCAGCCGCGGTGAAATCAAAGCGTGGCATGCACATCAGGCGTTTGGGCGATAGAAACCCGACTCACACCTTGCCACGCCGTTCATAACGCCCAGCCAAGTCAATCGCGACTTGGTAAATGCGGTCACTGGTTGTGATCACATTGCGGCGCAGCTGAGGGTCGGTGTTGTTCTTGGCGAGTTCATCAATGGCGTGCTGGAAGAAAAACCATTCTTGCTCCATCAACGCCAATTGCGCTTTCACCGATACATCATTGTCTGGCAAAGCCTTCAGCTGACGGCTGAGGGTATTAAACTCATGACGGGTTTCAGCCAGATCGCGGGGCAGAAAAGGTTGTTTGAGGCCATATACCTGCAAGAGATAAGTCTTGGCCAAACGTTGCGAGAGCATGGCAATATCGGCAGCCATACTACCCGCTTGTGGTTTGATGCCCAGTCGCTGCGCCACCAACACGCGGCCTTTGCGCGCAAACCAGCTCACTTCCTCGGAAAGCTCAGCCAATTTTGTTGCACCATGGCGCGAGCTTGGTGCATCAGTCAACTTCTGGTAATCAGCCCAGAGTTGCGCCAACAAGGCATAGTTGTCTTTCAACTCAGCATCATCGCCGCTGAGCTTGCGCAAATTGTCTAGCTGCTTGCTGAACTGGGTAGTAGCTGCCTTTTGTTGGCGATGGGCATCGGTCTGCTCCCCCTCAAGGCTTCGCCATGCATAGACCCTGGCGATACGTTCGCTGAGTACTTGCTGGCTGGTGGCGTCTTGTAGTGCTTGTATGGGAAGGTCGGCAGCATTCTGTTTCAAACTGAGCAGTAGCGTAGTCATGGTCAGAACAATCAGGCGCATCCGGGGTCACTCTTCAATTAGGAGATTTGCCCTTTGGTAGAAGAAGTATGCAAATACATACACCCTAAGAGGCGCGGACATGGAGAACAGCGTGGTAGTGAATAAATTGGTCGTCATTGGCGTCGGCTTGATCGGCGGGTCCTTTTCGCTTGATCTAAAGCGTGCTCAGCTCGTACGACAAGTCGTCGGGGTGGGTCGCTCTACCGCCAACTTGGAACGTGCCTTGCAACTGAAGGTCATCGACGCGGCAGCGACGGATACCACAAAGGCCGTCTGCGATGCCGATATGGTTTTCCTGGCAATACCCGTGGGGCAGATGGATACAGTGCTAGCCTGCATTGCACCTGCATTACCTGCCCATACCCTCATTACCGATGGCGGCAGCACCAAGGGTGATGTAGCCCAGCTTTATCGCAAACATCTACCCGATAGCCTGCATCGTTGCCAGCCCGCCCACCCGATTGCAGGTTCCGATCTTTCCGGCGCAGCTGCAGCCCGCTATGGCTTATATGAAAACAAAAAGGTGGTGCTCACGCCACTTGCCGAGACAACACCAGAAACAACCGCCAAAGTAGCCGCGCTTTGGCAGGCATGTGGGGCCGAAATTATACAAATGAGCCCTACCGAGCATGACACGATATTTGCCGCAGTCAGCCATCTACCCCATGTCTTGGCCTTTACCTACATGAATACGATACTTGCACGGCCCGATGCCGCTACTTGCCTGCAGCTAGCCGGCAGTGGGTTTCGTGATTTCACAAGGATTGCCGGCAGCCACCCGGAAATGTGGCGCGATATTGTATTGGCCAACCGAGCACCCCTGTTAGCCGATCTGGCCGCATTCAAGACACAGCTGGAGCAAATGATGTTGCAACTGGAAGCGGCCGACGCCAACGCGCTAGAACAGGCATTTCTGGCTGCCAGCAAAGTACGTAGCAGTTGGCTACGCTAATCACAAAAAACGCGGTGGAGAGTTGAAACGCTTGATGTTGCCACGCGCATAGCCTCGCAAGGTCTTTCTAACTGCCATGCTACAAAAGCAAAAAAGCTCCTGAGGAGCTTTTTGCTTAACTGAACGGTATTGCCGCAGGTGGTGCTTTTTTCTATTCAGCAATGCTCCATTCAACACCACCAACCCGTAGTAGGTTCAGATACTCATTACTTGTTGCTGCTATGCGTAGTACTGCTGTGGTGGGTAGAAGAACTATCATCACTGTCTGATGTCACCGCAACCACTGCGGCAATACCCACCCCAACGGCAATCGCAGTACTACCCACGCCACCAAATACACCTGCGGTGCTGGCAGTCTCGGCACCCGCCGATGCACCACCCGCCGTGCTCGCTGCTGCACCTAACGATAGATTAGGCAGCGAGCCGAATACGCCGGCAGGCAGCTGCGACAAACTCACCAACTGCGATGTACCCGCACCCGCTGTCATCGAATATTGGCCTGCATTGACGAGCAACTGATTGGCGCTGTTATTGACGACAATACCGCCGCTATTTACACCGGTGTAAAGGTTATTGCCCTGTAGCGCTGCCATCCAGTCACTGCCGCGAATACCGATTGTGGCGGTAGGCGTATTCAACCGGAAAGCCGCTTTGTTTTGTTGTCCAATCAAGCCGGTCACCGCACGCAGACTACCGCGCAGCATTGAAAAGAACGCATTGCCCTCTTCTGGTTGGGCGCGGTTGAAGCGGAATTGGTCAATGGTGAAGTCTGTGTTCTTTTCTAATGCGATAACCTGGCCATCATCAAAACGTAAAATGGCGAAGCCATTGCTGCCTGTAACGATTTTACTGCCCGCTTCCACCCGCGCACCGCTATCGAGCGGCTTGCTGCTGCCATCCCGGCCGGTAACCGTAATCTGGCCCCGCGCTGCGGTTACATTCGCCGCCGCTAGCGCAGCGGCTGCCAGTAAGAATGCAATTAGGGATTGAACAAGCTTGGAAAGCATAGGGGAAAACTCCTGATGTGGAAGGGTTGCTGGCTTTCATCTGTTGTAGCAGTTATGCCCAGCCAGTCCAAATACCAAGCGCTGGATTCTTCGTGCCAATTTGTCGCCCAAGCGCATCGCCACAGCGAGGGAAAACCTTTGCGCCACGCAGGCCTCCTGCCTCCTAGACTGCAGCCGGGCGTACCCTTCATGGCGGCGACGGCCGTCCCCTTCTATTACTTGACTGATGTTACGCAGTAGCTGCGAGAAGCAGCTGTAACTGATCATAAGCCGCGCGGGAGGCGTTGATCAGTAACTTGCGGCAAAGTGCGAATGGGTTCTTCTGCGTCTTGATGCTCAGGCATTC
>NZ_PDZH01000178.1 GCF_002735695.1 Chitinimonas sp. BJB300 | reverse complement strand
GAAACCGGGCGATGTGCATCAATTGGAGGCAGATTGACCTCAACTGCTCCAACCGCCCGGTGCGGACCCGCATGCCGGGTGGTGTGGCAGGGGTCGGCCAGAACATCTGGTCGCCCCTATGCCGATTAATCATCGATAACGCATGTGTTGTGAATTAAAGGCTATCCAATAGTCAAACAGAGCTTGGCCGTGAGTGTGTTTCTATCAAACATTTAAAAAGTCACATCAGTTTGTTTGTGTGTTTAAACAGTTCTGTACACCTTCTTTGCCACGTCCCCCACACGGACTGGGGCAATTCAATAACGGGTGTGGGGTGCCAGCTTCATCCATATGTGCAGTAATGGTGTCCCAACGTAGCACACCTTGCTTGTCGAGCTCCAGCCGTAATAGCCAACCAGTGCGGGCTGGGCCTTCGGCAAAGCCATCAAAGACGAAATTGCCCAGGCTCCAGATAATGGGCTTACCGCGATAGAGCAGGGCACCCTGGGTAACGTGTGGATGGCCGCCGACTACGGCATCTGCGCCGGCGTCGATCATCAGACGGGCGAGTTGTTGTTGGCGTTCACTGGGTTCAGGCTCATGTTCCCAGCCCCAGTGCATGAACGGGATGACGATATCGGCGCCTGCGGCCCGTGCGGATTTAATATCGCGTACCACGTGGCTGTCTTCACTCCAGGCAATGCCGGGCTGATTGGCGCCCGCTTCAAAACTGCGTGGTTTGAATTCGTTGTAGCTGAGCACGGCAATACGCAAGTCTTTGCGTTCTACCCAGAGCGGTTTGTGTGCTTCGGCCAGATTACGCCCGCCACCAAAATAGGCGATACCGCTGGCTTTGATGTGTTGGATCGTCTCCATAAAAGCGGTGTGGCCGAAGTCACCCGAATGGTTGTTCGCCAGTGCCAATGCATCAAAACGGCCTTTGAGTTTTTCAATGACGCGTGGGTGGGCGCGGAAGGTATAGATCTTGTTGTCGACGCGCTTGCCGACGGTGGCAACAGGGCATTCCAGATTGGCTATCCGATAGTCGGCATCACGTAGCAGGGCATTAAAGGGGGCGAGTGGGTCACCGCCTGCAGCAATAGTCTGGCCAGGCCCATCATCCAGCATGATGTCGCCGGCGAAGATAAGACGCACCGTATTACCCTGCGCGGCGAGTGTAGCCAACATGCTGGCCAGCCACAGTATCTTTGCCAGCTTCATGGCATTGCCCCTTTGTTGATGGCGTGGGGTATCAATTCGCACCAGTATTGCAGTTCACCATCGCGCACGGGTTCGTACACTGTTTGCAAGCCGGTAAAGCCATAGTGGCCTTGCTGGTTGCTGAGTGGATAAGGATAGGTGGCTTGCTGAATCGGGGTGGCGCCTTCATTGCGGTCTGCATAGATATAGAGCTTGATAGCGGCGAGAGCCTGGGGCTCGGTTTCAAATACGATGCGGAACAAAAAATATGAGCCAATTGCGGTGACCCCTACCTGATAAGGCAGCGTGGCAGGCCCGGCCTGTAACCGCAGGGTTTCCCCACCGTAACTTACATGGCAACCCACGCTTTCCGTGGCATGGCTGTTGAATGCAGCCAAGCTACACAAAACCGCCAAGATAAGGTGTGTCGGGAAAAGAGTCGGCATGGTGTGCGGCAGCTCCAGTTGCGGGGCCGATAGTATCCGCCATCTGTATCAAGCGCCCCTCATGCCGGGCTATCCAACCGCATTAGTGTCGGTTTTTGATCAGTAGATAGAGTAGATAAGGAGCGCCGAGAAGATTCAGCAGCGCTGGAAGGGAGAGTTCGGCTGACAGGGCGGTGCGGGCCAACCAGTCAACACAAAGCAGGTAACCCGCACCAGTGATAGCCGCGGCGGGGAGCAAATGGCGGTGGCCTGGGCCAATCACGGTGCGCGCCAGATGAGGCGCTACCAAGCCCACAAAGCTTAGTACCCCACCAATCGAGGTTGTGAGCGCGATGGTGAGCGCAGTTAGCGCAAGCAGCCTACGACGTAAATTCAGTACGTCAAACCCTAGATGAAACGCTTCCCTGTCGCCAAGAAGCAGTGCGTCCAACGCGCGGGTTTCCCGCCAAATAAGGTAACCGCAGGTAAGTAAAGCCGGCAGCAACCACGCCAGGCTAAGCCAACTAGCGTTGCTTAAGCTCCCCCAAGCCCACAGTGTCGCATTGCGTGGGACATAGGCATGGTCATCCAGTAATGCCAGTCCACCGCTGGATATCGCATTAACTGCCAGCCCCGCCAATAGCAATCGCGCTGTATCCCATTTCTGGTCGATGGTCCAGGCCAGCCAGAGGGCAGCCATGCTGCCTGCAAAGGCGGCAGGTACCGCGGCAATATCGGGTATGCCGCGTACGGCAAGCAAGGCAGCCAGCGCTGCAGCGGAGGATGCGCCAATCAGGCCAGGCTCGGCTAGTGGGTTACGAAACACGGTTTGCAATGTGCAACCTGCAACCGCCAGTGCGGCGCCACAAGCCAACGCCAATACAATGCGGGGTAGGCGAATATCAACCAGTACGCTTCGCCAAGCTTGGCCAATTGGGTCAGCCGGCACCGCCAATAGCAGGCTAGGAATGCGCCATAGGGGAATCGCCACCTCGCCGCTTGCCACTGCTAAAAACGTGAGCAGCAACAAACCCAGTGCAGCCAGGCTAAGCGCGTTGGGTACATGGCGACGGGGCAGGGGCAGGTAGCGCATGGTCTGGTGCTGGCAAATTTGGTCAGGGCGGTAAAAGTCCGTTTGCTTAATACCCGTTCAATGTCTGGTTGGAAGTACTGGGCTTACAGCCCGACTGCCGTGCTTTTCCCCGTATAATCCGCAGCTTCCGAAACACACAAGATCTGCATCATGGAACTCGCCAAAAGCTTCGAACCCGGTGACATCGAGCGCCGCTGGTATGCCCACTGGGAAACGTCCGGCTATTTCAAGCCCAGCATGGACGCTGCTGTACCTTCCTTCAGCATCCAGCTGCCACCACCCAACGTCACCGGCACGCTGCATATGGGCCATGCCTTTAATCAGACCATTATGGACGGCCTGACGCGTTACTACCGGATGAAAGGCCACAATACCTTGTGGGTGCCGGGCACCGACCACGCGGGTATTGCCACGCAGATCGTGGTGGAGCGCCAGTTGGCTGATCAGAAGATCAACCGACATGATTTGGGGCGTGATGCATTCATCAGCAAAGTGTGGGAGTGGAAAGCCAAATCGGGCGGCATCATTACCGAGCAGATGCGTCGGGTAGGTTGTTCGGTGGATTGGCAGCGCGAGTACTTCACGATGGACGCGGTGCGCTCGGAAACCGTCGCCGACGTATTTGTCCGCCTGTACAAGCAAGGCCTCATCTACCGTGGCAAGCGCTTGGTGAACTGGGATCCGAAGCTGGGTACGGCAGTCTCCGACCTGGAAGTGGTCAGCGAAGAAGAAGATGGCCATATGTGGCATATCCGCTATCCCGTCGTGGGCAGCGACGAGGCCATTGTGGTGGCGACCACCCGGCCGGAAACCCTGCTGGGTGATGTGGCCGTAGCGGTGAGCGCAACGGATGAACGCTACACCCATCTGCATGGCAAACAGCTCCAGTTGCCACTAACCGGCCGGCAGATTCCGCTGATTGTGGACGAATATGTCGATGCCGCTTTCGGCACCGGCTGCGTCAAGATCACCCCAGCCCATGACTTTAATGATTATCAGGTTGGTAAGCGGCACAACACCTTGCTGATTAACGTGATGAGCCTGCAAGCCAATATGCTGGCGAATGCCGAAGTCTTCAGCTTCGATGGCAAGTCGGTGGATTCGATAGCGTTGCCGGCTGCTTATGCGGGCCTCGACACCAAGGCTGCCCGTAAGGCGGTGGTGGCCGACTTGGAAGCCCAGGGCTTTCTGGTGGAAGTGAAGCCGCACAAGTTGCAGGTGCCGCGCGGTGATCGAACAGGTTCGGTAATCGAGCCTTTGCTGACCGACCAATGGTTCATGGCCATGTCTAAAGTGGGCGAAGGCGATGAAACCGGTAAGAGCATTGCGCAGAAATCTATCGACGCGGTTGAAAGCGGCCAAGTACGCTTTATCCCAGAAAACTGGGTGAATACCTACAACCAGTGGATGAAGAACCTGCAGGATTGGTGTATTTCCCGCCAGTTGTGGTGGGGACATCAGATTCCTGCCTGGTACGACGCAGAAGGCAATATCTACGTCGCCAATACCGAAGCTGAAGCCCAGGCGCAGGCACCCGGCAAGGCATTACGGCGTGATGAGGATGTGCTTGATACCTGGTTTAGCTCTGCCCTCGTGCCCTTCAGCACAATGGGGTGGCCGGCTGATACAGCCGAACTCAAGGCATTCCTGCCGTCTACTGTGTTGGTTACGGGTTACGAGATCATCTTCTTCTGGGTTGCCCGGATGATCATGATGACGACCCACTTCACGGGTAAGGTGCCGTTCAAGGATGTCTACATCCACGGTATGGTGCGCGACAGCGACGGCAAGAAGATGTCGAAGTCCGAAGGTAATGTGATAGACCCGGTGGATTTGATTGATGGTATCGCCATCGACCCATTGCTGGTCAAGCGAACCACCGGCTTGCGCCGCCCGGAAACGGCACCCAAGGTGGAAAAGAAGACCCGGGCCGATTTCCCAGAGGGTATTCCAGCCTACGGTACCGATGCCTTGCGCTTCACCATGGCCAGCTATGCCACGCTGGGTCGTAATGTGAACTTCGATTTCAAGCGTGCCGAAGGCTATCGCAATTTCTGCAACAAGCTGTGGAACGCTACCCGCTTTGTGCTGATGAATGTGGATGGCAAGGACTGTGGCCAGGATGAAAGCTTGCCGCTGGAATTCAGCTTTATCGACCAATGGATCATCGGCCGTCTGCAACAGACCGAGCTGGATGTGACCGAAGCGTTGGATACCTACCGTTTCGATTTGGCGGCGCAAGCCATCTATGAATTCGTCTGGAACGAGTACTGCGACTGGTATGTAGAGCTTGCCAAGGTGCAAATCCAGAACGGCAGCGAGGCGCAGCAAAGGGCGACTCGTCGGACTTTGGTCCGTGTGCTGGAAGTGGCGTTGCGTCTGGCGCACCCTATCATCCCGTTTATCACCGAAGAGTTATGGCAAACGGTAGCGCCGCTGGCCAACGCCAAGAAAACCGAAGCGTTGATGCTGGCGCAATGGCCTGTCGCCCAACCAGAGAAGATCAACGCGGCGGCCAATGCCCGCATGGAAACCTTCCGAGCTTTGACGATGGCGGTGCGTACCCTGCGTGCTGAAATGAACCTGAGCCCATCGCAACGTGTGCCGCTATATCTGGAAGGGGCTACTGCTGAGTTGGCGGAATTTGGCCCTTACCTGCAGCTGCTGGGTCGCTTGGCTGAAGTGCAAGTGCTGGATCACTTGCCCGAAGATGATGCGCCTGTCCAGGTGGTGGGCGCTACCCGTCTGATGCTGAAGGTGGAAATTGACAAGGCTGCTGAAACCGTACGCCTGAGCAAGGAAGTCGCCCGCCTGGAAGGTGAAATCGTCAAAGCCACTGCCAAGTTGGCTAATCCGGCTTTCGCTGACAAAGCCCCCGCCGCCGTGGTCGAGCAGGAGCGAAAGCGCCTGGGTGATTTCAGCGAAACGGTAGGGAAGCTGAAGACACAATTGGCCAAATTGGCTTGAGTTGACGGATCTGCTGTTCTAAGCCCCGACTCAGGTTGGGGCGTTTTTGTATCTGGATTCTGTTCATGCATATCGATGGTTAACGCCGGTTTTCCGGGGCGTTATTCATGTGCGCCCAGCATGGGCGCACTCCTGCGGGTGGAAGTCCCGCCTTAAGTTGATCACAGCGAACGAAGTGAAGCGCAACTGCGTGAGGGCGACCGAGCGTGGGAAGGAAGCGTGGATCGTAAACCGCGAGCCGATGGACAAGAACCGGATAGAAGGCGCTGCCGAGCAGGGC
>NZ_PDZH01000177.1 GCF_002735695.1 Chitinimonas sp. BJB300 | reverse complement strand
CCGGCTAGGCCCGTGGAAAACCGGAGAAGCGGTGGAGCTGGCTACGTTGGAATGGGTGGCATGGTTTAACCACCACCGCCTGCTAGAACCCATTGGTTATATCCCGCCAGCAGAAGCTGAGGCAAACAATTACCAGCAACTCGCTAAAACACTTTAACGAAATACCCTCCTCATAAAACCCGGGGCGGTTCACCTTTACCGGATGCGCAATTAGATCGTGAATAGGTTCTAGGAATTCGGGTCGAGATAAAACGCCTTGGGCAGTAATGCGCCCACGGTAGTGACATCGACATGTTGCTTAAGGTTGGCCAGGATAACTTCCATGTCTGGCGTGCCCAGTTCGATCATCACCTGGCGGCATGCACCGCAAGGGGCTACGGGCCCATCGGTATTAGCCATCACAGCCATCTTGGCGAAATCGCCCGGGCGGTAACCGGCCGCGATAGCAGTGAACAGGGCGGTGCGTTCAGCGCAGTTACACAGGCCGTACGACGCATTTTCGACATTGCAGCCATGGAAAACCTTGCCATCTTTGGTGAGCAATGCCGCACCCACCAGAAACCGCGAATACGGGGCATAAGCCTTTTGGCGGGCATTGGAGGCTTCTTGAATCAGTTGTTGATGGTTCATAGGTCTATCCACGAAAAAATATCAAATTGAGGTTGGCTCTGGTGATCAATCTGGATGCTGCTTGGACAAAGTCTGTTGCTTTACCATTACCCAACTACGGTGCCGATAAGGTGGCATCGTTGGTGCGAACCAGCATGAGTGCGCCATGTTCAAAATGGCTAAGGTCAAACCAGTTGGCGATGCTTTGGCCGACATCGGCAAAGCTTTCACGCACACCAAGACTGCCAGCAGGAACCTGGCGGCCGTACAGCAAAACCGGAACATGTTCACGCGTATGGTCAGACCCTGGCCATGTTGGGTCGCAGCCATGGTCGGCAGAAATCACCAGTACATCATCGTCGCGTAGGGCGGCCAGACACTCGGGCAGGCGGGTGTCGAAATATTCCAGCCCGGCCGCATAGCCTGCTACGTCGCGACGATGGCCGTAGCTTTGGTCGAAGTCCACAAAGTTGGTCATCACAATGCTGTTGTCCGGCATCTCGTGGATGGCAGTGAGCGTTGCATCCCATAGCGCATCAAGCCCCGTCGCTTTGATAGCTTGCGTGATGCCGACATTGGCGTAGATGTCGGCGATCTTGCCGATCGACAGCACATGCCCCCCGTTATCGGCCAGTTTCTTCAAAACGGTAGGTGCGGGTGGTGGTACGGCAAGGTCGTGCCTATTGCCGGTACGCTTGAAGCTTTGTGCATCCTTCCCCAGGAATGGGCGGGCGATGACGCGGCAGATGTTGTAGCGATCGACTTCTTCGCGAGCAATCTCACAAAGTGCGTAAAGGCGATCCAGGCCAAAGGTTTCTTCGTGGCAGGCAATTTGAAACACCGAATCAGCCGAGGTGTAGAAAATCGGTTTGCCGCTGGCCATGTGCTCTTCGCCCAGCTGTTCCAGGATGGTGGTGCCGGAGGCGTGGCAGTTGCCCAGGTAGCCGGGCAGGTTGGCGCGCCGCACCAGGTTGTCCAGTAGCTCAGGCGGAAAGGTATCGGTTGGCTTGTCGAAGTAACCCCAGTCGAACAATACGGGGACGCCTGCTAGCTCCCAGTGGCCAGACGGTGTGTCCTTGCCGGACGATTGTTCTCGGGCGGCGGCATAAGCGCCGATCAGCTCTGGCGAGGGCGACAAACCAGCGGGCAGGCTGCCCGAGGCTAATTCACAGGCCAATCCCATCCCCAAACGTTCCAGATGAGGAATCTTCAGGATGCCTTGGCGGCCTAAATCGGCTTTTCCCTCGGCGCACCATTGCGCAATGTGGCCCAGGGTGTTGGCGCCGACATCGCCAAACGTGACGGCATCGGGCGTTGCGCCAATGCCGAGCGAATCCATGATCAGGAATATGACACGCATGGGTAACTCCATGGGTTGAAGCAAAGGGGGCCACTAGCTTGTGGTGTGCCACCCGTGGTATTGCCGGCGAGAGTCGATAACGGCGAAGTTGCAAACTCTCGCATTAATGTCTAGCTGATGTCGCGATAGACGACTGACGGCAGAACGGGTGCTTCCGCAGCCAGCTGATAGGCTGCCTGCACCGAAGCAATGGCCGCCTGGGCCGCGGCTTCAGTTCTGGCATGCACAACCGCTAGGGTTTGCCCGGCTTCCAGCCGTTTCCCAAGCTCAGCCAGTTCGGACAAGCCCACTGCGTAATCGATATTGTCTTCCGGCCGGTAGCGCCCACCGCCCAGGCTGACAACTGCCAAGCCCAAGGCACGGCAATCAACTGTGCTGACATAACCACCGGTTGGTACCTTGATAGGTACGATCACAGGGGCGGTTTCCAGATAACGGTCTGCTGCTTCCATCAAGTCAGCCGGGCCGCCCAGTCCGGTGACCATGCGCGCGAAGCGCTCGGCTGCCGCGCCCGAGTCCAGTGAAGCCTGCAGTTTTTGGTGTGCTTCGGCATCGTCCTTGGCCAAACCACCGACCAACAACATACGGGCTGCCAGCGCCATGGTAACTTCGTGCAGGCGTGCTGGCCGTTGCTTGCCAGTCAGGTAGTCGATGGCGCAACGAACTTCAATCGCGTTGCCGGCACAAGGGGCCAGCGATTGGTTCATGTCGGTAAGCAGTGCGGCAGTCTTCATGCCTGCGCCATTGCCTACGCTGACAATGCTTTCCGCCAGTTCGACCGACTTGTCGTAGGTTGGCATGAATGCGCCGGAACCCACCTTGACGTCCATTACCAGGGCATCAAGCCCGGCGGAGAGTTTCTTCGACAGAATGGATGCGGTAATCATGGCGACCGATTCCACCGTGGCGGTGACATCGCGTACCGCGTAAATGCGCTTGTCGGCAGGGGCCAATTGGGCAGTCTGGCCGATGATGGCGACGCCGATTTCACGCACTACCCGGCGCAAGGTGTCGATATCCGGTGCGGTGTTGTAGCCCGGAATGGCATTGAATTTGTCGAGTGTGCCGCCGGTATGACCCAGGCCGCGTCCCGAAATCATGGGTACATAGCCACCACAGGCCGCCACCATCGGGCCCAATAACAATGAGGTCAGGTCGCCAACACCGCCGGTGGAATGCTTGTCTACCACGGGGCCGGGCAGATTCAGCGAACGCCATTCCAGCACTTGGCCGGAGTCGCGCATGGCTTTGGTCATGGCGACGCGTTCGGGAATGCTCATATCGTTGAAGTACACAGCCATCGCCAGGGCGGAAATCTGGCTGTCGGTGACTTGTCCGTTGGTGATGCCCTGCACGAAAGCAGCGATTTCTGAGTCGGTCAGCGCGTGGCGGTCACGCTTTTTGCGGACGATTTCCTGTGGCAAAAACATGGGTTCTCCTTGCTTGTTCAGTAATGCATGGTGCTGGTTAGGCACCACGGTTTTTTCAATTAGTAGCCGTTGGTTTGGCTATTTGGCGTATGCCCCAGCGTGGTCAACAAGCTGCCAAGCAAGCTGGATGCACCGAATCGGAACGTGGTGGGGCCAACCCAGCCCAGGCCCATGATACGGTCGGCCAAGGCAAGGTAGGCTGCGGCATCGGCTGCGCTGCGCACACCACCAGCCGCCTTGAAGCCAACGGGTCGGCCACTTTGCCGAATGGCTTGCAACATGATTTCGGCTGCTTCCAACGTGGCATTTACGGGCACTTTGCCGGTTGAGGTCTTGATGAAATGCGCACCGGCTGCAATCGAGATTTCGCTGGCTTGGCGAATCAATGCCGCGTCTTTCAGTTCGCCACTTTCGATAATGACTTTCAGTATCTTGTCACCTACAGCTTCGCGGCACTGGGCCACCAGGCGGCGACCTACTTCTGCATCGCCAGCCATCAACGCCCGGTAGGGGAAGACCACATCGACTTCGTCTGCACCATCTGCCACCGCAGCGGCAGTTTCCGCCGCGGCTTGGTCTGGATTCGGCAGACCTGCGGGGAAGTTGGTGACTACCGCCACCGGCAACGTCAAGCCATTGGCGACCAACGCGGCCTTTGTCGCGCGTAGCAGGCGTGGATAAACACATAGCGCAGCAGGGGTGCCGACGGGGGTGTTGGCGGTGCGCGCCAGCGCTTGAACCGTCGCTTCCGTATCGCTGTCATTTAGCGAGGTGAGGTCCATCAGATGCAGGGCACGCAGAGCGGCTGCGCTCAATTGGTTTCGCGTTAATTCAGTCATAAGCATCCCAAAGAATCATTGCATCGACAGGAACAAGCCGGCAATGGTGGCACTCATCAGATTGGACAGCGTACCAGCTGCCACAACACGCAAGCCATACCGTGCTACTTCCGACCGGCGCTCGGGCGCAACCACGCTGAAGCCACCCGTCAGGATGGCAATCGACGAGAAGTTGGCGAAGCCGCACAGGGCGAATGACAAGATGGCCAGGGTGCGAGGGTCGAGCACCGTCAAGCCGGCTGCGGCAACGCTGGCGGCATCTTGCAAGTAGGGCGACAAGCGAACGTAGGCGACGAACTCGTTCAGAATCATCTTCTGGCCCAGGAAGTTGCCGGCGATGGAAGCTTGTTCCCACGGCACGCCAATCAACCAGGCCAACGGTGCAAATACGTAGCCCATCAGCACTTCCAGATTCATCGTCGGGTAGCCGAACCAACCCATGATGCCGCCGACAACACCGTTCAGTACCGCGATCAGGCCTATGAAGGCAATCAGCATCGCACCCACATTAAGGGCAATCTTCAGGCCCACTGCCGCACCAGCTGCCGCGGCCTCGATGGCATTGGCGGGCTTGGTTTCCTCGAAATTCACATTATCAATCACCACTTTGCTGAGTTCGGTCGTGGGGCAGATGATCTTGGCGAACAGCAAGCCGCCCGGTACCGCCATAAACGATGCGGCAATCAGGTATTCCATCTTTACCCCCAATCCTGCGTAGCCCGCCAGCACCGAGCCTGCTACCGCTGCCATACCGCTCGACATCACGGCAAACAACTCGGGTCCGCTTAGTTGCTTGGCAAAGGGTTTGACGACCGCAGGCATCTCGCTCTGGCCTAGGAAGATGGTGGTCACCGCAGAAAAGGATTCGATCCGGCTGACGCCCAGCAGCTTCTGGAATAGCGTACCCAGGATGGTGACAATCCAGCGCATGACACCCATGTAGTACAGCACCGAAATAAAGGCGGTGACGAAGATGATCATCGGCAATACGCGCAGGCCGAAGATGAAGCCATTTTTGCCGAACACCTCAAACATCTTGCCATCGACCAAGCCGCCAAACAGGAAAGAAATGCCATGGTTGCCATATTCCAGCACATGGTTGACGGCGCTGGCGGCACCCGCCAATGCATCCTTACCCAACGGTACAAACAGAATCAGCGCGCCAATGGCGATTTGGGCTGCCAAAGCAGCAAATACGGTGCGCGGTCGAATGGCTTTGCGGTTGTTGGAAATAACAAAAGCGAGCAGCAACAATACTGCTACACCCAGCATGCTACGGGCGATATCCATGATTAAAAGCCGTCTCCCCGGCGGTTTGATTGTGAAGCTGAGTTTGCAAATTCAGAAACAGCAGATTTGCTTGTTTTCAGGGGCGCAGAGTATAGCTGTGGGCACGACATTTGAGTGAGTACGCCCCGAAGTCAGCAGCCCAGCGGCAGGGGAGAAAAGTACGCATTGCACAGCTGCTGCGACTTTGGATGTGGTCGGCGTCTTTAAGATAATCGCTAGATTTTTTAATCAGTATCAAAAATGGGTAACAAAAATAAGCCCCCAACTCAGCGGGAGGGAATAGCCGCTGGGTCGGGTTGTAGCTTACTCACTGATGTTACGCAGTGCATACGATAACCTGTCGCCATGAAGAACAAAGAACTCGATTTGTACACCGACTATTTGCTGAGCACGTTTGGCGCGGCGACAGCAACGGGCTTGTCGGCGATGGTAGGTG
>NZ_PDZH01000176.1 GCF_002735695.1 Chitinimonas sp. BJB300 | reverse complement strand
CTACCATCGCCGACAAGCCCGTTGCTGTCGCCGCACCAAACGTGCTCAGCAAATAGTCGGTGTACAAATCGAGTTCTTTGTTCTTCATGGCGACAGGTTATCGTATGCACTGCGTAACATCAGTTAATAGGCTGGCTGCCGCGACAGCGCAATCAATTCCGCTCCCATCCCCTTCGTCACCTCCACCGCCCGCTGCTTCTGCAACGCGTGAATCTGCCTATACGTGGTCATATCTGACCTACTCCCGGCTTTATCCTTCAGCACAGCTAACTGTTGGTCGGTCATGACCGCGAGTTGGGTTGCGGTCGGTTTCTGATTGGCTGTCGTAGCTGCCGCCTTAGGTGCTATGGCGGGCGTGGGCGTGGCATTCACAACCGGTTTGGCCGGGTTGCTGGCTTGGCCCGGTAGCCCTGTTGACGCAGCACGCTGCGTCGGCGCTTGGGCAAAGTCGCCTCGTCCCGCGAGTGCTGCCAACTGCTGTGGGTCTTCCCCCGCTGTTTGATTGCCCCCCGGCCCGGTTAACGCAATGGTGCCGGCTGCCGGGTTCTTCATATTCACTGCCGCCGGTGTCTTCAGCACGCCCATGCCGTCGGGCGTTGGAGTTTCGAAGTTCACGATCTTGTAATCGGGTGATTGGATATCGAGCCCACCATTCAACGCCAAGTAGCTGGCATACAGTTGCCGCCCCTTCTCACCGGCGCGTTCTTCGGTACTCAGCCGGTTATACTGGCCCGCCAAGTCGCGTTGTTTCTGAATCGCCTGGCGCCGGTCATTGAATTCAGTGGTCGCCATGTTCAGTCGTGCGCCATCCAATGCCAGCGCTTTGCGCTTGATGTCCTTCTCAAAGTCGAACGATTTACGCTGCAAGTCCATCTGCTGGTTGGCGCGGTGATTGGATTGCCAAGCGCCGTAAGCCATGGCGGCCGCTTCCGGTCCCTGCATCTGGCCGAACAGATACATCACCTGGTCGGCAGGGAGTTGTTGCTCATCGATGAGCTTGCCATCCCGTAGGCGCTTGACCACGGCGCCGCCGTCTTGCTGGCGTGTGACTTGGTATTTGAGATTGTCGTGGATATCGTTATCAAGGAAGTTGGCCAGCACTGACGTATCACCTTGCTGGTAAGCATCAAACGCTTTACGCGCCCGTAGGCTATGTTCCTTTTCATAACGCTGGCTGGCCATATCGCGCACGCGCTCAGCTTCTTCAATCTTGCCATGGGATTCAAACACCATGGCGCGGTCTTCCAGGGCGGCTAACTGGTCTTCCAGCGATACCGTTGCCTTGCGCGGCTTTGCATCAGGGACACGGGCTTTGGCGCTGCCGTCGGCATTTTGCCAACCAGCCAACCCCTTGCTGGCCGTTGGAATCGGACCGGGAACCGGGTCTTTCGCACCGAGTCGCACCGCTTCTGCCGCCCAATCAGTGCCTGTGCCTAGGTCCAGGCCATTGGCCGCGATAGTGGCTGGCTGGGGCGTAGTGAGACTCTCTGCAACCCGACTGGCACTAGCGGCTTGGTTGGCTTGGTCTATCGGTTGTTGCTCGGCGTATTGTTCCTGTTGTGCCCGTATTTCCGCCCGTTGCTTGGCGGTTTGGGTGCCTTTGAGGTCTTCTTGCAGCGCATCCGCTTCGCGGTCGCGTTTGAGTTGGCGGCCTAGCTGGTAGCCATTCATCAAGCCATTGCTGAAGGCCGATAGGCCATTGATGCCGATATGCATGGTGTATTGCCTTCCTAAAACAGTTTCTTGATGGCCTTGAAAGGCGCTTTGACGAGCTTGGCAGCGGTACTGTCGTCGAATGCCCGTCCTGCATTGGTGAAGTCGCCGGTCAATAGCTCGCCCCCGACTCGCATCGTGCTGCCCACGCCAAATTTGTCGTCTTTGCCGCCGATCTTGGGTGCCCAACGCTGGTTGATGTCCTGCTCGACGTTCTTACCGGTCAGCAAATCCTTGTAGTACTGGTTGCCCTCACGCCGATAGCCGCCACGCTTGGCTTCGCGTTCGTTGATGATGGCTGCGGCTGCCAGGGCAGTCCACGGATTGAGCAAGGCGGATCCACCTGCCGATGCGCCGGCACTGCCGGAGGCTGCCGAACCACCCGCCACGGCAGAGCCGGCACCACTGGCCCCCGCTGCGCCCGCGCCCGAACCAGCCGCACCTTCGCCCGCCATAAGGTGCTGCAACAACTGCGGGTCCAGTCCCTGTTGCAGAGGTTTCTGCTGGGCCTGCATGGCGCGGTTACGCGCATCCTGCAAGCGAGCCAGATCCTCGTTTTGCTGTTGCAAGCCCAGGCTGGCCCAATCCTGCATGGCGTTGGGTTGCATCGTGGGGAGTGCCAACCCTTGGGTATAGATATCCATCATTTGCCCCCAAACTTGAAGCCGTTGCCGGCCCATGCGCCGCCGATATTGCCAATCATCCCCATCAGCCCATTCGAGCCGGCCTGATTCATCTGCCATGCGGCCAATTGGTTTTGATACTGTTGGCTCAGGCCATTCATGGCGCTGGTATTGCCACCCATCGCACCGCTAAACCCCTGTCCCATGATGGCGTTGTTGTTGCTCACCTGGCTGGCCGCCCCTTGTAAGGCACCTTGGCCTGATGTCCCCATCCCGGTGCCCACACTAAAGGTCTGCGTAGCCGTACCCGGCAAGCCACGGCCCAGGCTGGCGGCATCCTTACGCAGCATCAGGCCGGTTTTCATGACATCGCGCCGGGTATTGGTTTCAGCGGCAGAGGTGGCCAGCGCCCGGTTCAGTAACAGGTCATTCATTGCTGCGCCAGCACGGCCGCTGTTGGGATTGACGCCCATCCGTCCATTGGAGCGAGCTTGGGCCGCCAGGGCATTGTCAAACTGCTTGCCGACCGTGGCGACCGAGGCCGCCGACTCGCTGGCCTGTCGGCCTGCACTGTCGTACTGCATCGCCTCCTTGGCGACTTGCTGCTCTATCGGCCTGAAGGTGCTGGTGTAGTCCGACCATTGCTCACGCGCCCGTTCGCTGTTGAACTTTGAATCCGCCAGTTGCTGGTCAGCAAAGTTACGGCTGTAGGTGTCGATTTCCGCCTGGCGTGGCTGTTGGGCTTCCCACTGCTGCCGGCTGAACGCCAGCCAATCCTTGCCAAGCTTGGCGTTTTCCATCGCGGCTTTGCCAATAGCCGGGTCGGGGCTGGGGGCTTTGCCGCCTTTCTTGCATTCGGCCACGGGGCCGGCGTAGTCATAGCCGGCCTGTTCGAGCACAGCCCCGCTGGCCATGTCGATCACGGCGTAGGTAGTAATGAACATAAGTGTCATCCTTGTATTAATCGGCATTCCTCGCGCAGCATGCCGAGCACGAGTAAATCCTCGCCGCCTGGCAGCGCACGCCTGATTAAGCCTTCCCGTTTGAAACCCAGCTTCAAATCAAAGGCCAGTGCGCGCTGATTGTTGGCCGGCACCAGCCCGGTCACACGTCGCTTGCCTGCGGTGATAAAGGGGTAATAGAAACTGGCCACCAGGAATTGCCTTGTCATGGCGTAGGGACTGGCTGCCGCAACATGCAGGTTCACATCGCATTCGCTGAAGCGCTCATACACGGTACCGGCAATGAGGGCATTGCCATGTACCAGGCCGATGGCGCGGTAATCATCGAAAGGGGTGATACCAATGCGCTCGCACACCCAGCGCATCACGCGCTCATCGTCGCCATAAAGAAGGGTCTTGGGTGGCATGGTTTCCTGCTGCTGGTTACAAAACGCCATCATGCAGCGCGTTCCCGGTCATGGAGCCGGTGTGGGTGCCGGTTCTGGCGTCGGCTCACGGGTTTCGGACCTCGCCACCAAGGGCTGTGCAGGCCACTGAATGGCTTCCAGCGCTTCGAGTGTCGTTGCCCGTTCAATTGCGTCCTTCAACGGCCTGGAAATCATGTGCTGCGTCAGTCGGTGTTCACCTTCCGCCATCGCCCACGCGGATTCGAGTGCCATCAGCTTGTCTGCGGTCATCGGGATTTCACTGTTATTCAGCGCTCGCCAACTGAAACCGGCAGGGAATGCATAGCCATCACGCGCCATACCGGCCAGACGGGCAATATTCTGCGCGGCTTCCTCATCACCCTCGTATTCCACCCCTTCGAAACTGAACTGGTTGAACTTGGCAATCGCGCTGGCCCGTGCCGCATTGATTTGCGCGGTCTTTCGTTGCTTCGCTACCATCAGGGCGTCTGCCGGTCCCGGCTCGCTGATGTATTCCCCGCCCATCAAGAGTGGGTGGTTGACCAATAGGGCCTGTTCAAAACCTTGTGCAAGCAGGGTCGGTGCATCCAACTCTGCGGGCTCTGCCTGCCAGGATTCCGCATCTTCGCCTATGGCGGCTGCGCCAGCGCTCTCCCAGCTATACAGTTGCAAGGTGGTCAAGACCTTGCCCTCACGGTAACGCACGGTAAAGCCGCGCACGGTGTGATAGGCGAGGGTTTTCTGGTCAACGGTCAGGGTTTTTTGTATGGGCATGGTCAGTGGTCGTCTACGTTCACGAAGTTATCGACATCCAGCGTGATGGTATGGCTGGATGCCGGTCCACCAACGAGGCGCAAGTAGATTGTCACCGTGGCCCGTGCGCTGCCATGGGCTTCAATATGCCCAGGCGACGTTGTCGTGGCTTGCAATACACAGGAACGCGACGCACCCAGTGACATCCAGTTGGATGCATCATTGATGAGATTTGCCGAGGTATTGCGGGCTTTACCGGTGATGGCAGCGACAAACTGCACTTCACACCCGGCACCCAAATTGGCGCTCGTCACGTTGTTCCAGTTACCACTCTTGTGCTGGGTGCCCGACAGGCGCCAGGTGCCATCGCTGTTGATGTAAATACCCACGATCCCGGTTACACTGCCAACACGCAAGAAGTGTTGGTCGCTCTGATAGTTCGGCATGCCCCAAGGCGGCTGCGAAATGCTGGGCGCTAGTGCCAGCGTCTTGCGCAGCTTGTCCAGCTTCATAAAGCTGCCGCACCGTAAAATGCCCGTTCCCACCGTCATGCCTTGCAGTATCTGGAACAGGCCGCCCCGGATTTGTGTCACCACGGTGATATCAAAGGCATGCGGGCAATCCGTAATGGGGCTGGCAATCGTGCTGTACTGCCAGATTGCGTAGAAGCGCCCATCAATGGTGGACTGCACGCTATTGGGTATCTGGGTATACGAACCCGCACTATTGACCGTGTTTACAACTGAGCGCATGGCACTGCCTTCGGGCGCCTTGGCCATGACGGTGACGCCACTGTTGGTGGGACTGTGAACCCACAGCGTGCCGGTGATGCGATAGACCGAATACGGTTCCAACATGAAATTAAAGCCAGACGCCGCCGTGACATGCGTCGTCATGGCCAGATCGGCATGCAAGGCGATATGGTCGAGTTCTGCGCCCAAGCCGTTGACTACAACTGAGATGCCGTCGCTACTGGTCGATAAATCCACACTGCCGGTTGCCGACAAGGCGCGAATGAACTGGCGGTTATTGGCCGCGTCGTAATCACCTACAAGCAAGGCACCATTGGCCGGAGCCGAACTGATGATGTTCTGTATCCACGGCGCACTGTCCGAGTTCGCCACAAAGAACCGTTTGTTCGGGTCGCCGCGTTTGTGAATGACGAGCCCCAGATTCGGGTCCATGGTCATGCCGACTGCCGTCAGGGCATCATTGGCGAAGAACTGGTTGCGGTTGCTGCCGTTGATGGCATCCACACCGGACAACGCGCCGCTCCAGGCGGTGACCACGTTGCCTTCCTGTACCTGCACGTGGTCGAAATCGACCATGCCCGACGCACCCACCTGCTTACACAGGAACAAACGCCCATTGGCTTCAACGGATGCGCCCCAGGTGATCCGATACACATAACGCTGCCAGTGAAGCGTCAGTGTGGGATTCTCCAACACATCGGTGCTGATGGGATGCGTATTCCAACGGCGCATTTCCATTTCGTAGCCGGGAGTCAATC
>NZ_PDZH01000175.1 GCF_002735695.1 Chitinimonas sp. BJB300 | reverse complement strand
GCCACCCAGGCCGGGTTGATAATCTGCGTAAACGCCCGTTTGCCGCGCTTGCGCTTGTTGCTGATGGTCTTGCTCGGGTGGTAAGCACTCGGGGCCGTCACGGTAACGAAAACCGCTGTATGGCCCAATTCCTCCGCCACCAGCTCAAAGCCTTTGACGCGGGTAATCAGTTCGGCAAAGCGCACGCGCGGGTTGGCGACGCTGCTTTGCTGCAAGTCGAACAGCGAGACTTCATCACCTTCGTTGCTGGTGGCCAGCGCATGGCGTAGGGCTTCGCTCTGATCCTTCCACTTGGTTTGCAGCAGGGAGAGGGTTTGTTGCGATACATAGGTATCGGCCCCCCGGCGGACCTGTCCAGCGCTGATGCGGCCTTGTTCCAAGGCTTGCAAATGGCGACGCACCAAGCTGCGTTTCCATACCCTGCCGTCTTCCAGACGTTTGCCAATGCCTTCGACGGTGACGCCCTGTTTACCGGCCTGCGGCAGACGGACTTCAAAACGGGGGGCGATCATGGCGGCGGTCTCTTCGGGCGATAGCCACGTGTGCAGCTTATCGCAGAGGGCTGCGCCGTCTTCGCCCAGGCGGCACACGTCAATCAACGGGGTGGATGGGTGGCCGAGGTATTTATCCAGCCGCTCAGACAGGTTGATGAGATCCACTGAGCCCACCGGCTGCTGTAGCCAGTGGCTGACGCGCTGGCCCAGCGCATCATGGTCCTCGTTGCGTGCGGCGTCCCATTCGCGTTCGGGGATGCTGCGTAGCTGATGCTTGCGCTCACGGCGGGCCTGCTTGCGTAAGGTCGGCGCACAGTTGGCGGCAAGCCATTCAGCATCGGTTTCAACGTGGTAAGCAACAGTTTCCATCGGTTTCTTTGGGCAAGCCGATCCCCTTACGGCCTGTTGAGGTCGTTTAAAAGGGTGAGTCGAGGGTTAAAACAGCACGGTGGTGACTAGGCTTGCAGTATCGGGCGCGGTCGGATCGGCAGCACGTCATTGCCCTTGTGTGTGTGCGCCACACAATAGAAAGGCGCATTTAGTCGGGTAATAAGGGCTAGACATTGGCGCTCCGTTGGGCAAGCCGCCCCCCTTACGGCCGGTGGCGGTCGTTAAAACGGGGGAATCGGGGGTTAAAACAGCACGGTGGTGACTCGACTTGCAGTATCGAGCACGACCGGATCGGCAGCACGTCTTCGCCATTGTGTGGAGAGCTCACACAATGCGCGGGGTCGAGGTTGGGTCTGGCGTGGTGGTTTCACCCTTGTGCGCGCGCTCGTATCCCCGCCACGCCCGCGCACTTAATAGAGCGTTTTTTATGCACCTGCATGATGGGTCGAGACCCGCGCCAATACAGGGGCGGAAAAGGGTTTGCAGGGTGCAAAACATCATGCGAATCCATGCACTCTAGGCATGCATTTCCATGCAGTGGGCGGCTAAGGGCCCAATGACAGGTCGTTAGCGACGCTGTTTCCCCTGACAAGTTGCCCCAACGTGGCGTGGGGATATTCGCGCTGATTGAAAATTGACCCACCCTGCCGATTGAAAATTGACCCAGGGCGAGAAGCGATCGGCACTTCACAGGGGCATCTTGAACGGCGGGATTGTGTGGTGCGTTCACACAATGGCGTTCGCTCGTCGAGGTGGCACGGGGTCGGGATACTGGCGGCATGCGTTCAACGACGCCTCATCTGGTCCAGTCGGATACGGATGCACCCACGATAAAGCCCCTTTGCCATGACTGACTTCACCCCTGCTTACGACGAGACCGCCAGCGACACGGCGGGTACATCCAGCCTGCGGCATGACCGCTTTATGCGATTGCCGGAAGTGCTGGCCAAGTGTGGCTTCTCCCGTACCGGCTTGTACGACGCGATGCGTCTACGTGGCTTCCCCACTTCGATTCACCTTGGCCCGCGCAATGTGGCGTGGCTGGAATCGGAAGTCCTCGCCTGGATGCAGCAATGCATCGCCCAACGCCAAGCCTGATCAACCCCACTATTAAGGAAACCTCCCCATGTTTGAACATCACCCTGAACACCGTGCTGCCGTTGAAGCCGCTTTAGCTGAATGCCATGCTGCCCGCGACGCCTTCCTGCCTTTGCAGGCAGTCTGTACCGCGTTACGCAAGGAAATCGCGACCCACCAGCAATCAGCCCAGGAAGCCGAAGCGGAGGCCGCCCGCCTGCGTGCGGAGAACAAAGGTCTGCTGCGTAGCTTCACCAGCCATCTGAGCCCGAAGTGCCGGGAACTCAAAGCCCAGGAACGGGCGGCTTACACACTGGCGGAAGACTGGCGCGAACTGGCCAGTGAACTGGAAAAGGGATTGGACGAAGCCGACGAAGACGCCTCAGAGCAATGGTATCGCGTGGTGATTGCGCAGAACGGGTTACGCGAATGCTATAGCCAAGCGCTGATTGAGGTTGGGCTTAGCCAATTGCCGCCCGCACTCAAGCTGGGTTTGCAATTGCAGGCCGACTGCTTGGCAAGCAAGGGCCAACATGCCAGCTGGCGTTTGTTCGACGAGTCGAGCCTGGATGCGGCATGGCGCGAGTTAGCGCCGAAGCTATTGGCGCAATGTAAACAGGCGGTGGATATCCCGGATGAGGCCATCCGGGCGGGCTTGCAAGTGGCGGACCGTGGTTGTGTGCCGGAACTGACGCCAGCGCAAATGCATGTGCGTCGCTATGAACGCGAAAAGGCGGCGGAAGCAGAAGCGGCCCAGGCATAACCCTTATTAATACAGACGAAAGTAAACAAGATCATGAGCAAATGGATAGGCGTCGAACTGGAAGGCACGCTGGCGGAATATAACGACCGATTCCCGAATCAGATTGGCGAGCCGGTGAATGCGATGCTGTTGCGGGTCAAAGGCTGGTTGAATGAAGGCAAGACGGTCAAAGTCCTGTCGCATCGAGCGAAGGCGGGCAGCAGTAACTACGAGGTAAATCGGTGGTTGCGTGAGCAAGGGCTGAGCATGTTGGAAGTGGTGCCGATGGAAAAGGACATGCAATCGTTCTGGGGTGCGCGTGCGGTGCGGGTGGAGTTGAACGACGGGAAGCTCTGCAATGGTTGCCGTAACGCCCCGGAAAACCACTTCCGTCATCAAGGGCATGGGTATACCGCGGAGGACTATTACCTGACGGACTGCTAGGGCCTGCCTACCTATATCACGGATGTATCGCGCTTCTTCTTATCTCTTATTTAAATAAAAAAGCCCCCTCAACCCCAGCTGCTGCTTGGGGTTCAGGGGGTTTCTCTTTAGTGGCTTACTGCGTTGGCTGGCTTAGCTTAGCGGGCCATTTCGATCAGCTCGATGTCCTTCTTTAGCAGCGCATTGACCAGCGTGGAGAGTGCCACGCCTTTATCGTGGGCCAGCTCGCTTAAGCGGGACTGGATGGGCTGATCGAGATAGACCGGCAGGTGTGCTACTGCATCGGCCCGGTAGAACTTGCCGCGAGCGGCTTTGCTGAAATCGTATTCGTCTTGCATCGGGTTCACCTTTAACGGATAGGGCTTAGGGTTCGCCCTGGTACTGCCGTTCTTCATGCCGTGTGGCGAGTCGCGCAGAAATAATGCGTACATGCACCGTGTCTTCATTCTCGCGCCAAGTATGTACGGCCACCACCAACTTGCGGCCCTCGACCTGACCGAGGGTAATCCAGCGCTCATCGTGGGTACTGCTGTGATCCTCATCAAACAACGTTAATGCGAGGGGATCGTTAAACACCAAGGTTGCTGTTTCGAAATCGAGGCCATGTTTCTTGAGATTGGACGCTGCTTTGGCTGGGTCCCATTCGAACAGCAACTGCATGTACTTCCTCCTTAGCTGCTCAGGTTGTTGACCATTTGCTTGGTCTGGTACTTCAGGATCATGCCTTCCAGCAATGCTTTGACGATATGGCGCTCTTCTTCCGGCATATGGCTGATGGCTTCAAATTGCAGGCGTAGATCGTCGGTTGGGCCTCGCTCTCCCTCTTCAAAAAGTAACCAGTCTGTCGAGATAGAAAAGGTCCGAGCAATCTTGCGCAAGGCTTCTGCAGAAGGTTCTGACGTCCCGGCTTCATAGCGTTTGATTTGCTGGACATGGATATGCGTTGCATCCGCCAGGGCTTGCTGAGTAAGCCCTTTATCCTTCCGTAGCGCAATCAGTCGTGCAGAGAAACTCATATAAGTGAACCAGGGAACAGTGTGTTCCAACATGGTAAGCCTCCCCTCTTAAACGTCTTGACGTAGGTATCATTATAGATACTAAAATAATACTCACAAAGTATCTTGACACATTTTTAGGGAAATACCGTTTATGGCACGCATCCCGGATACAGAAATCGAACGCTTAAAAACCGAGGTGTCACTGGTTCGCCTGATTGAGGCAGACGGCATTGCGTTGAGTAAGCAGGGAAAGGATTACGCGGCCTGCTGCCCGTTCCATCAGGACGACAATCCGAGTCTGGTGGTGACGCCGGGCAAGAATCTGTTCCATTGCTTTGGCTGTGGCGCGGCGGGTGGGCCAATAGACTGGGTGATGAAACGGCGTGGTATCAGCTTCCGCCATGCAGCGGAATGGCTGCGCGAGGGTTTGCCTTCTCTTTTAGCTGCCAGTTTGGCGCCGGTGAAGCGCACCACGGCGCGTGCCTTACCGGTAGCGGTGAGCCTGGATGCGGATGACCATGCTTTGCTCGGTCAGGTGATGGACTACTACCACGCCACCCTCAAGCAAGAAGGCGAAGCCTTGGTTTACTTGACCAAGCGGGGGTTGGATCATCCCGAGCTGATCGACACGTTCAAACTGGGTTACGCCAATCGCACCCTGGGCCTGCATTTACCGGAAAAAAATCGCCAGACCGGGGCCGAAGTACGCGGGCGCTTACAGCGCTTGGGGTTAATGCGCGAAACCGGCCATGAACACTTCGCGGGGAGTTTGGTGATACCGGTGCCGGACAGCACGGGCCAGGTGGTGGAAATCTACGGCCGCAAGCTGCGCGACGACTTGCGCAAGGGGACGGCCAAACACCTTTACCTGCCGGGGCCGCATGCGGGCGTATGGAATGAAGCGGGTTTGGCGGCGAGCGGTGGCGAAGTCGTGCTATGCGAAGCGCTGATCGACGCGATGACCTTCTGGTGCGCGGGTTATCGTAACGTCACAGCCAGTTACGGCACCCAGGGGTTTACCGCCGACCACTTGGCCGCCTTCCAGCGGCATGGCATTAAGCGCGTGCTGATTGCCTACGACCGGGATGAGGCAGGCGAGCGGGCTGCGGCGCAGCTGGCGGTCGAACTGGCTGCCCAGGGTATGGGTTGCTGGCGTGTGCAACTCCCTCATGGTCTGGACGCCAATGCGTATGCCCTCAAGGTACAACCTGCCAGCAAAGGGCTGGGGCTGGTGTTGCAGCATGCTCGCTGGCTGGGAGCAGGACCGGCCCCGCATCGGGGGGCTGCCGCCTCCCTGCCACCCCTCCCTGCTTTAGCCGCCCCAGCGCCCGTAGAGACGGGACTGCCGGCCGATGTCAGCACGTCACCTGAGCCGGCGCTGGTGCTTCAGGGAGAGGATTTGCTATTGACCTTGGCGGATCGCTGCTACCGGGTGCGGGGCCTGCCCAAGCAAGCAGCGGCGGGACAACTCAAGCTCAACCTGCTGGCAACGCGTGGCGATGGGTATTACATCGACAGTTTCGACCTCTACAGCGCCAAGGGCCGCGCCCATTACCTGCGGGAAGCGGCGCTGGAACTGGCGGTGGCGGAGGAAGTATTAAAGCGCGATCTGGGCCGACTGCTGCGTTTGCTGGAAGCGCATCAGGACGCGCGGCTACAGGCGGTGTTAGCGCCAGCGGACAACACGCCGACGATGACGGACGCGGCCAGAGAGGCCGCATTGACCCTGTTGCGCGATCCTGCCCTATTGGCACGCATCGTGGCCGACTTCGACGCCTGCGGCCTGGTGGGTGAGCGCACGAACAAGCTGGTGGGCTATCTGGCTGCGGTCAGCCGTAAGCTGGCGGGGCCGTTGGCGGTCGTGGTGCA
>NZ_PDZH01000174.1 GCF_002735695.1 Chitinimonas sp. BJB300 | reverse complement strand
TGGCTCTTGCTGGAGCCCCATCTGCCGGGGCGGCGAGGTGACTGGGGCAGGGGGGCAAACAATAACCGATTGTTTATCAATGCCGTCTTCTGGATTTTGCGTACCGGCGCGCCATGGCGAGATCTTCTACCCGATCTGGGAGGCTGGAAAAACACGCATCGACGCTTTTGTCGATGGCGTGACAAGGGAGTTTGGAGGAAATTGCTCGAACAGTTGATAACCGACCCGGACGTTGAATGGCTGATGATTGATGCTTCCCACATCAAGGTTCATCCCGACGCGGCCGGAGCGTGTGGCGGCAATCAGGCGATGGGTGTGGCAAAAGGAGGCTCAATAGCAAGCTACATCTGGCAGTAGATGCGCACGGCATGCCAATCCGTATTCTGCTGACGTCAGGCACCACCGCTGATTGCACCCAGGCAAGCACGTTGATCGAAGGGTTGACGGCTCAGAGCCTGCTCATGGATCGCGGCTATGATAGCGACGCGATCAATGAGCAAGCCCACAGGCAGGGTATGCAAGCCGTTGTTCCACCACGTAAACATCGCAAAGTGCAGCGCGAATATGACAAAGACTTGTATCGCCACCGTCATCTGGTCGAAAAGGCTTTTTTGCAACTAAAGCGCAGGCGGGGCATCGCAACCCGTTACGCCAAGAATATGGCCTCTTTTCTGGCGGCCGCCCAGATCCGCTGCATGGCGATCTGGATCGGCATCTTGTGACGACACCCTCTAGCAACGCTTGGCCATCGCGGCAATTTTGCAGCCAGAAGCGCCACAGCAGAAACACGCTCCGCCATGCAAGATAGTCCGCTGTTGTGACTACGGTCCGCTCAAGCAGATCACTGGCTACCGCTTCGGCCTTGACCCGAATATACGATATCGCTGTGTTGCGACAGCATTGAGCCAGGAAAGCGACCTCCCAACAGCGAATTTCGAGCCCGATCCTCCCGTGCAGCGAACGAATGGCTTGCTCAACACGGGCTCGGATCCTGGCAATCCGTCGATTGCGACGTTTCTGGCATTCGGACAAGGGCTTGTCCGCTCTGCCTTTACGCTGGTTGTGCATGCGCCAGCCTTGTCCGATGAGCCGGACTTCACGCTGCCCATCCACATAGCCGCGATCAGTCCACACGTCACGGCTGGTATTACCCTCGTCGAGTACGCGCTCAAAGTGCAAGGTGTCGTGCTCGCTGGCAGTGCTGACCACCATCTTCCGAATCAACTTGTAACGCTTATCAACGCTGGTTGAGACCTTGTAGCCAAAGTAAGACTTGCCGTGCTTCTTGGTCCATCTGGCATCCAGGTCTTTCTGCCGGCGCTTCGACGGCGACCAGTTAGCAGGCATGGCGCGTTCTTGAATCATGGCTTTCTCTTCCCGACTCACCGACTGCTTCGGGACTTGCACGATGCTGGCATCCACCATCTGACCACCGCGTGCAATATAGCCATGTTTGGCTAACTCCCGATTGGCCGCTTCAAAGATGCTATCACTCGCACCTGCGGCAATGAGCCGCTCCTTGAAGGTCTAAATGGTGGTACGGTCTGGAATCTGGCTGCTACTGCGTAGACCGACAAAGCGCTGGAAACTCAGCCGATCCAGCAACTGGAATTCCATCTGCTCATCGCTGAGATTGAATAATTGTTGAACCAGCAGCACCCGAACCATTAATTCGGTCGGAAACGGCGGCCGGCCGCCGCGGGCGCGGCTGGGTCGAGGGGCTGCTCGGTCAATGTCTGCCGCCAGTGCGGCAAAATCGACATGGGTGCCCAGGACCTTCAGCGCATCGCCTAGCTGATCAAGTTTGGCTTCACGTTCTTCACTGGCAAACAGACTGGATTTGATCATGATGGGAGGGCTGACTTTCGTATGTCAGAATCATGCCATGGATGGAAGGTTTTTCGAGGTGCCCGGACTTCACGATCTCCGAGGTGGTTCACTGTACGCCTATTTAAATCTAGTGCAGAACTCGCTGTTGCTGACGCGATCATAATGGTGCGTGTGCCATTTCTTAGTCTGGATTGATTATGAATTAGCGCCAACTCGTGTAGCTATTACTGATGGTAATAGCCACTGTTATCTGTTCAATTCAGCGCAGAGCTGTGAGGAAAAACTGGTCATGTCAGATTGGCACGCCCTACAAGCGACCCAAGTGACAGAGCTGCTCAAGGTCGATCCTGATAAGGGACTTGATGATCACGACGCCTCTGAACGATTGCGAACTCATGGTCCCAATCGACTGAACTGCCGGTCCGGGCGCAGCCCCCTATTACGGTTTGCCACGCAAATCCTCCAACCAATGATTCTGGTACTGATAACCGCGGGTACGGTTACTGTCGTACTTGGTGAATGGCTCGAAGCTAGCGTGATCTTTGGTGTTGTGCTGATTAATGCACTGGCTGGCTTCATCCAAGAGGGAAAAGCTGAGGCTGCCTTAATGGCACTCGCAGAGTCGGTGGCTACCGAAACCACTGTGGTTAGAGACGGTACACATCGCAAGCTCAATGCCGCAGAAATCGTGCCCGGCGATCTGGTCGTACTGGCAAGTGGCGATAAAGTACCCGCCGACCTACGCCTGCTCGCCAGTAAAGCACTGCGTATCATTGAAGCAACCCTAACGGGTGAGTCGGCAGCAGTGAGTAAAAGTACTGCAGTACAGCAAATCGATACACCATTGGCAGAACGGCAGAACATGGCTTTCGCTGGCACTTTGGTGGTGGGTGGCCAGGGTATAGGGGTTGTTACTGCCATTGGCGAAAGTACGGAGACTGGGCGGATGTCCCGGCTAATCGCGCAGGCACCAGAACTAACAACACCATTGATGCGCAAAATGAACTTGCTCATCAAGCATCTGCTGCTGGTGATTCTAGTCTTGGCCGCACTCTCCTTTGCCATCGGTGTACTACGTGGGGAGGCGACCTTCGACATGTTCATGGCGGCCGTTGCACTGGCGGTAGGCGCAATTCCGGAAGGATTACCGGCAGCGATGACTATCACCTTGGCTATCGGTGTAGCCCGCCTGGCCAAACACCAAGCAATTATTCGCAAGTTGCCCGCGGTCGAGACCTTAGGTAGTACCACGGTAATCTGCTCCGACAAAACGGGCACATTGACCGAGAACGCCATGACAGTCCGTGAGATATGGGCGGGCATGACCAGTTTTTCCGTAAGCGGACAGGGCTATGGGCCGTCTGGCTGCATTGTCAATGTCGGGCAACCTGCCACTATCAGTGGTGCGCTGCGTGAGGCCCTGTTGACAGGTGTGCTTTGTAATGATGCACGCTTACTCCGCGAAAACCAGAACTGGACAGTGACAGGGGACCCCACCGAGGCAGCGCTGTTGGTAGCAGCACGCAAAGGCGGTTTGGACGATACCACGCTGAACACGATTTTTCCCCGGTTGGACGAGCTCCCCTTTGATCCAGACCGTCAATACATGGCCACCCTGCACGAGATTGAGGGAATACAAGTCATCTGCGTCAAAGGTGCAGTAGAGAAACTCCTACCCGCTTGTACCAGCATGCTGGATAGCCAAGGCCATGAGTTACCGTTAGCGCTCGAAAGCATCCAGGCAGCCGCGTCTCGGATGGCGGATGACGGATTGCGGGTGTTGGCACTAGCACGTTCCGAATTGCGTCCCAATCAACAACTCGAACATGCCAATATGGGGTCTGGGCTGGTGTTTCTTGGCCTTGTTGGCATGCTCGACCCGCCCAGACCTCGTGCCATTGCTGCGGTACGTACCTGCCACGCGGCAGGCATTCGCGTGAAGATGATTACCGGTGATCACCCTGGAACGGCAAGAGCTATTGCTCGCCAATTAGGCATCATCGGGCACAACGGCCAAGCGCTGACTGGTAGCGAACTGGCACGCCTAGATGAGCTCTCTTTGCACAAAGCTGTTACCGCTGTTGATGTATTCGCCCGAGTCGAGCCTGAGCAGAAGTTGCGACTGGTGAGGGCTTTGCAAGCCAATGGGGAGGTGGTTGCCATGACCGGTGACGGAGTAAACGATGCGCCAGCACTCAAGCAAGCAGATATTGGCATCGCCATGGGCTTAGGTGGGACCGAAGTGGCTAAAGAGGCTGCCGCGATGGTTCTAACTAATGACAACTTCGCCACTATCGAAACCGCTATCAAGGCGGGGCGCGGCATCTATGACAATCTAATCAAGTTCTTAGTCTGGACTATTCCGACCAACGCTGGCGAGGGGTTAGTAATCTTCACCGCCATCTGTACCGGCACAACGCTGCCCATCACACCGTTACAGATTCTGTGGATCAATATGACTACAGCTATCCTACTAGGGCTTATGCTTGCATTTGAGCCGGTCGAGCGTGGCATCATGCAACGTCCACCGCGACTACCAACCACCCCTGTGCTTGATCGAGAACTAATCCACCGCATTCTCATGGTCGGGTTTATGCTGTTGATTGGTGCCTTTGGCATGTTTGAGTTGGCGCTGTATTGGGGCCACTCTTTGCCAGTTGCACGCACCATTGCTTGTAATGTCTTCGTGATGGTGGAAATTTTTTATCTATTTAATTGTCGATCCCTCACTCAGCCATGTTGGGTTAATGGCTGGTTTACAAACCAATGGATATGGATTGGCAGCGGTACTATGTTGTTGCTGCAATTAGCCTTTACATACCTCCCAATCTTTAACCAAGTCTTCCAGACAGCCCCGATTGAGATACTGGACTGGGTATCCATATGTACGTATTCCGCTTGCTGTGCACTTATTGTCGAGTTGGAAAAGCATTGGCGCTTAGTCCAGAGGAAACCGAAGGGGGCAGTCCACCTTTAGACAAAGTTCAAACGGTGATAAAAAGGTGGATGACAAGGCAAGTACCTGTACGGCCTTGTCGCTTATGTGGATAGAAGGCCAAGTTACCCGTCGGTGATGTTTGGTACTACAAAATATGCGTTCATGAAAATCAGCGAGCGATCAACTCTGGTCAATTGGCAGATCCTGGCCTGTGTGACTTTTGCAATCCTTGAAGACCTCACTGCTTACCATGAATAGTCTTTTCTAACTTGCTCACATCGAAGCCCATTGCTGTCAAACGTGTTAGCAGCGCGGTGTAACTGGTCTCATCCAACATGTGGGAACGGGACAAAATCCAAAGGTATTCGCGTTTTGGTTCGCTTACTGCTGCCAGTTCATATTTTTCATCGAGATCAATGACCCAATAATCGCCCCAGACAAATGGCAGAAAAGACAGCCAGGCGGGAGCAAATCGCACTTGAAGCTTTGAGGACGATGCGTTACCGATCTGCTTGGCTAGGCCTATGGCTTGATCCATCTGCCCGTTTTGGCGTCGGCACTGATTCAGAACCTTGATGCTTCCATCCGGCATCAAGCTGTATTCAGCCGATGTGTCCGAAACGCATTTTTTCTGAAACTCATTGGGAAACTTAGCCATTTCATGCCATAGGCCCAGATAGCGATTGACATTAAGGGTAGAGATCGATTTCAGGTTACCAATTGGTTGAGCTAAAGCTATCGCTCCCCCCAGTAAAAAAGCGCTCGTTGCAAAGATCTTGAAAATTGTCATTTCATACCCAGCAGGGATGCTGTCAGTTTGCCATGCGGAAAGCCACTAGTTACAGGCCGTTTGAAAAAGATTTTCAGTGGGAAAACTTACCAAGAAATCGTCGATTTGGCACCAATTTGTTTAATAAAAAAATAGGCAGAATTTGCTCAAGCTCAGTACAAATTCTGAATCATTGCATCTTTTTGGCTAAGTAAGTTGAATTTCCGATGCTTTTTTAAGGCATGTTAAGTAGCACAGCCTTTACTCATTTTGATGGAATTAATGTGCCTTAACTCCCAATTCATTAAAATTTTAGGGTACCTCGAAAAACCCGACTGTTTGATATTGCAGTGGCGTAAGTCGACCTTACGGCGCCTTCCGACTGCCAGTTCCGGAACTTATCACTCGTCTTGTATCGCTTTCCCTCCCGAATTGGCCATTTCCAGCCAATCCAGACGGATTCCTGGCATCAGAAGGCC
>NZ_PDZH01000173.1 GCF_002735695.1 Chitinimonas sp. BJB300 | reverse complement strand
AACCTCACAGCTTGCTTGCGCCTTTCGTGCTGTTCTTGCCGCGACAGCTTGCGTCCGTCTTCTTTGTCCATTTCTATCAGTTGGGGGCGGACACCAATAAATCAACCCTTAGTTGCCGGGTGAATAGCTTCTAGTTTCAGCAGTGGTTCGTTAGCGGAGTGCTGTGAGTCGAGGGCTGTATAACTGCTAATCGCAGACCTTAAAATCAGAAAATGGTCTTGAAGATTGAGGCTATTTGTTCCAAGCGTTTGTAAACCGATTGTCATGCCATATACGTATAAAGCGCTCTGTTGCCGACCATAATTGGACGGGTCATGAACTGATGTAGCGATAACAATAAACCTATAAAGCCTATCCAAGATGCAAAAGCAATTGATCGTCATCACCGTATTCGGTGCACTTTCTGCGCCAGCCTTTGCGGAAGACAGCAGTGTCAACCTGTATGGTCGCCTCGACATCGGTATAGAGTCCAATGATGACGCCACCACCAATCGCCTGGTTGTACAAAATTTCCTATCACGCATTGGCTTCAAGGGAGAGGAAGACCTCAATAATGGCTTGAAAGCGGTTTGGCAGATTGAAACCTTCATTTCACCGGACGAGGCCAAGGCCACTGCCTTTGCAACCAGTAACAGCTACATCGGCTTGAAAGGTGGCTTTGGCACTATATTGATGGGAAATTACGATTCCCCATTCAAGTCATTAGTAAGAAACGTTTTGTTGTTGCGGAATCAAGTCAATGCAATTGATTTTTTTATCAATGGCAAAGCCTCTGCTGCAGGATTGGGTATGAACGCCCACGTTCGCCAGAAAAATGTCATCCAATACCACAGCCCAAACATGAGCGGTTTCCTGGTCAGGGCGTCTTACGCGCCGGATGAAGCCAAGGTCAAAGGCGGCACCAACAAGCAGGAATACTCATTTTCCGGTGAGTACGATGCAGGTATGTGGAACGTTGGCGCAGCCTACTACGCCAAGGAAGATGCCGTTGCCCTGGGCAAAGATTTCAATGCCATCAAGCTCATTGCCGGCATGAAGATGGGAGATATCACCTTTGGTGGCGCATATAGCAAGATCGACAATGATGCAGGTAAAAAAACCGACGTCTTCATGCTTGCCGGTGCTTACAAGATGGGGGCAACCACGCTGAAAGCATCGGTTGCCACAGCGAAGGAAACTGCCAGCAACGCCAAGGATGGTGTGGACTTCCTCGCCCTCGAAGTGGATTATGCCATGAGCAAGCGTAGCACCCTGTATGGCTACTTGGGACAGATCCAGAACGAAGACTCAGGTGTTGCCAAGTTTGATTCTGGTGACAACAGATTCGCACCATCTGCTGGCAAAGACCCGCGTGTAATTGGCGTTGCAATTTGCCACCTTTTCTAAGAACCTGGCTAAAGTCTTTTGAGCAGCACCGAAAAGAAAGCCAAATGGATGAACTGTAAGCTGTAGAAGTTCAGACTTGATCTGACAGTTGCCCGTTTTGACGGTGCCCGATTGTCATACATGGACGCCCCCGATTGCCAAGTCATCTTTTTGTTGCACCAAGAACAAGGTTGAGATTGCAGCCATACATCCAGACTTTTAATAAGGCCTTCGCCTCTGTCCCTGATGGAATATGCTGACCGACTCCGCTATCAGATCACCGTGCTTTACGCACTTTGACAATCTCGGGGTTTGTCGGTCACGGTCTTACCTGTCTTGCCATCACATCAAGATTGCCTGCGCAACCGCTGGAAGTCTTTACCAATCTTCATTGTCACTAGCAACCGGTCTAGCACTATCGGTGTTCTTCACGCTCTGCGCGTCGACGATCAAGAATGTCGTCGTGGCGTTCCGCCCCAGTTTGATACGGGCCGCGCCAACCTGATTTTTTAAGTGCCTGTTGTAGCAGGCTGGTTCCATCTTCTTGTACCTCGCGCCAGATGGAGAAGTACGCATACACGGTGCGCCACTTGGGAAATTCGGCGGGTAGCATGCGCCACTGGCAGCCGCTTTTGAGGAGATAGAGGACGGCGCAAAACACCTCGTACAAGTCGATTCGGCGAGGGCTGGTCTTTTCACGGGCGTGGGCGGATGTGTTCGAACTGTTCGCGGCTGATGTCGCTGGGGTAAGGGGGTCTCATCCGGCAAGGATCAAGCATCTCGGTCGAATAGAAAAGACTTTAGACAGGTTCTAATACGAGAAAAATCAAATCCCCTGACTTTGATTGGGTACAGGGGATAAGAAAAACGCACTACATAGGTCACTTACTGCCAGTACGCTGTCGCCCGACCGTCTTTGGATACAAACGGCACTTCGGTTGGGATGCAGCTGCCGCCATACAAGGGGTAGTTGTTTGTATTACGACCATCCACTTTGACCGTAAGGCGATAGGTCCGGCCTTTGTAAACGGTTTGATCCTGGTCGCGATACTGCTTGAAGATATTGAAGGTATCCGCATTGGTTGTCGTACCACCACCCGTAGAACCACCACCACTACCTGCACTAGCCCAGTAAGCATTGAGCCAACCACCGTGCTTAAAGGAGTTGTTTGTACTGCAAGAGGTTGGGTCGCAGTACGAACCCCAGATCCAGTAAGTACCGCCAGGCTGGTTGTTTACCATCAGTGTGAGGGTATAGCGCTTGCCATTTACTTCGACAACGTCACCATGCTTGTACTTTCCACTGCGGTCGTACTTGCTGGTGGTACTACCAGCTCCGCCACCGGTACCGCCACCGTTTTTGTCTTTCAGCACAGTCAGCTTGAAGGAAGCAGTGGCTTCTTTACCGTTGGTAGCTATGATGCGCACCGTAATGTTGGCTGTGCCGAATGCACCCCTAACCGGAGTGATTCGAACGGTTCGTTGGTTTGTTTGGTTTTCTTGGACGCTAATACCTGTAGATGCAATCACACTCGTGTTGTCTGAACTGGGATAGACCCGAATTCCTGTCAGGTTGGTTCCTGCCAGATCCAGCGTCAGGCTACCGCTACCATTTTCATCGATCGTCAACTGCTGAGCATTAAATGTTGCTTTGAGCGTTACTTGACCAACATCGCCAGGGTAAAACTTCTGTACAGATGCTACGTCACCAGGACTCAGGTCCTTACGTTGTCCCATTCTCCGTGCATCAACATCACTTCTGACAGGAACAATTGTGGCCTGACCATTCTTAGAAAATGCACCCGCGGAGTAATGCATGACTGAGTCGAAGTCATAACCACCTACGGGATCACTTTCGCTGGAGCGTAGCTTTATGAATTGACCCTTTACCCAGTCCTCCGTTTGCATGTTTTCTTCGTGTATTTGTACATAGCTGTCACGATCAGGGCGCATTTGTTCGTGCATCCAACCCAGTGCATGCAACATTTCGTGTGCGGCAATGCCTGGCCATTCACAACCAGAGCCGATAGAAATGTCTTGCCCGCCTCGCTGCATGCCTACGTCTGAATAACAACCATCACCACGGAAGAAGCGTACATAGTTAGTTTCGTTGGTCCGCTGTACAAAACGCACGGCGGTTTTGTCCGAAATCAGCTTCATGCCTTCTTGGATAGCGTTACGTGCAGTTTGCGACAGCTGCGCATCGTAAGTGTAATAAACCGTATTGTTGGGCCATCGGGTAGCACGAGCCAAATGATTGTCGGCGGCAATTTGCTTGGATTGAATAACGCTTTCTTGGCGCCAATCTTTATCTTTACTTTCGGTGAGGACGATACCTTCGCTTTGAGCTGCTTTGACTGGTTTAAGGCGCATGTCTCCTAGGAAGACATACCCATCCTTGACAGCGACGTCGATCCAATCATCTGTGCCTGTTACCTTGACTTTGAGTGTCTTTGGGTTACGGGCAGCGGTCTCTTCCGGGTTGCCCACCAGATTGGGTCCAGCCATTGCGCCTAAGGCAGTTACTACCAATAAAGTAAGAACAGAGAATTTAAGTTTCATGATGCCCTTCAATTTATAAATAGAAATTCATTCAACAAATTTCATAAACAATAGATGACCCTAAAGACGGTGAAACAATTACCTGATGTAAATGTATGCACTCAAAAGTCGGCGCCAATCTATCCGCATGACATAAGCATGTCAATGAATAAGCCTACCCCATTAATACCATTACCTTCTGAATGTTCCATGTGCTGCCGTCAACGAATAAGCCGGCGTGGCTTTTGCAGGAATCCACTTAGCAAAGACTGCCCTATTGGTTAGTCAGCGCGTGCCTAGTCTCGGATGAACGCAGCTAAAAGCTGTGTAACTATTCCCAAGGACATGGTGGCTTGAAGCTTTGCGATAGGCTTTACAGCCGAAGTAGTTGCCGAACCAAAGTCGACAGTGGGTCCATAGGGGTAGCGATTCGCAATCAAAAATGAGCTGGGTACACATTAGAGGGTGTCGTCACAAGATGCCGATCCAGATCGCCATGCAGCGGATCTGGGCGGCCGCCAGAAAAGAGGCCATATTCTTGGCATAACGGGTTGCGATGCCCCGGCAGATGGGGCTCCAGCAAGAGCCAGTGTGAATCTGAAATGTCATGGCGACGATGCGCCGGCGAGGTAATAGATTCAAGCGTCATTGCTGAATTTTAAGGCCAGGGAAATCTTGTGACGACACCCTCTAGTTCCTGTTGACGTTTCGCCGCCTGTGGCATTGAGAATGTTTGTGGCTTGATTCTTCGGAATAACATACTCGGACCCATTCGTGGGAGCTTGCCGGACATAAACTGAAAAGGCTGGCTGCAGACAACCCAAAGGGATGCTTGCAAACGAGGTGGGGTCCATATACAGAAGTACCGAGAGATGTTTCAGAATGTCTGGTTCTCGGCGAGGCTGTGTAAAAACTCCCCGAGCGTAGCGATCTATGTGATCGCTTTGTGGCACGTTCATCATTTTCCCGTAATCGCAGCAAAACCTGAACCAAAGAAGACCCTTTCAGGCCTGCGTCGCATTCATTAGGGCCTGATTTCTAATGATCTTCATCACCCGCTTCATGTTGTAAGCAAGTACGTGCAAACTGGTTCTGTCGCAAAAAATGGGTGATGGATGAGAAAAGCCCAGTCCCGTGGTGGTCCTCAGTATGCTAGGGAATAGAATTGCTGCGCTGAAGATAAAGGGGTGTAAAACAGCGTGCAAAACTTTCCAGATTCCAGGGGTAAACAGCGTTCAATAGTTTCCACCCCTGGGTGTGCAACCATCCGGTGTTTCTGCCGGAGAATCTGGGGTGATAAACATGAATCTCATTGCCGAAATCCGGCGTCGTCATCTGGTCAGCAAGGAAAGCATCAGCTCCATTGCGCGTGACCTAAAACTCTCTCGTCCCACCGTCCGAAAGCACCTTCAGACTGAAGTCGAACCGATCTATCAGCGCCAGAATCAGCCAACACCGAAGCTAGGACAGTTCCAAGTCATACTGGAGGCTTGGCTAGAGGTAGAAGCTCACCTACCCAAAGCCCAGCGACGTACCGCTCGCCGCTTGTTTGAAGGATTGCAGGTTGAGGGTTATCGAGGTGCCTATGACAGCGTGCAACGATTTGTAAAAGGCTGGAAAGCAGATAAGGCTGTCTCAACCAGCAAACAGGCTTTTGTGCCTCTGATCTTTGCACCCGGTGAAGCCTGCCAATTCGACTGGAGTCATGAGCAGGTTGAGCTTGGTGGTGTGATACAAACCGTCAAGGTCGCCCATTTCCGCCTGACCTATAGCCGGCAGATGTTCATCGCAGCCTACCCACGCGAAACTCAGGAAATGGTGATCGATGCACATAATCGCGCCTTTGCCTTCTTTGGGGGTGTGCCTCAGCGTATGGTTTACGACAACCTCAAGGCAGTGGTTGAAACCATTTTTACCGGCAAGGAGCGCCAGTTCAATCGCCGCTTCATGGCGCTGGCCAATCACTATCTGTTTGAGCCGGTAGCCTGTACTCCAGCGTCAGGGTGGGAAAAAGGGCAGGTCGAAAATCAGGTGGGCAATGTACGGGAATGGTTGTTCACGCCCTTGGCGCGGTTCGCCAGTTTCGATACGTTGAACGCGTGGCTGGAGACCCGTTGCCGAGAGTTGGCGCAGCGCAAACATCCCACTATGCCGGCCTGTACCA
>NZ_PDZH01000172.1 GCF_002735695.1 Chitinimonas sp. BJB300 | reverse complement strand
TGGAGCTGGATGGCGACCAGCAGCCCGGGTACGTTGCCGGCGCGCCTGCGGCGTCTGCGCGAACGGTTGGGTGACCAATTGCTGTCCAAACAACGACGGGGGCGCGAATGCCCCCGTGTGGTGAAAATGCCGCCGTCGCGTTATCCGGTCAAACAGCTCTGCGTTGTTAAGTGAACGGCATTACGGCCAATCGGCCGGGGTTTTTCATATGCTTGACCAGCAAAAACCGCTTAATCGCGTTCGCCGCCAAAGGCAGTCAGCAGATTCAACAGACTGACAAACAAGTTGTACACATTCAGATACAGGGAAAGTGTAGCTGTAACGTAGTTGGTCTCTCCACCATTCACGATACGGCTCACATCAACCAGGATAAAGGCCGAAAAAATCAGCGTTGCGACTGCCGAAATCGTCAGTGACAGGGCTGGGATCTGGAAGAAGATGTTCGCCAAACCTGCGACTAACAACAGAATCATACCGATAAACAAGAACTTACCCATAAAGGAGAAGTCCTTTTTGCTTACTGTTGCCAACGTCGCCAAAGCAAAGAAGATCGTTGCCGTACCGCCCGCAGCCATCGCAATCAACTGCCCGCCATTGCTAAAACGCATGGCCATTTGCAGGTATTGCGACAACCACAAGCCCATAAAGCCGGTGTAGGCCAACAATAACACTACACCCATGGCGCTTTGCTTGGTCTTCTCAATCGCGAAGAAAGCACCAAAACTGACTGCAAGAAATACAATCGCCCCCATCCAACCACCAACCATGAATTTCATGCTCATGCCAAGCCAAGCACCAAGCGCAGTCGGAATCATCGACAAGGCCAGCAACATATAGGTATTGCGCAGCACCTTGTTACGGCTGGTGGCAAGATCAGCGCCGCCGTAGCTGGTACTAACGGTTTGCCATTGCGATTGCATGGTAAGTACTCCTCATAATTCGGTTCTAGACAATACGTGAGATTAAGCCAAATGCACAAAGTTTCAAACCCCGTGCGTTACCCATAGTCAAAATGCGCATATTGCAGTACTATCGCGGCCGCTGAAGGAAGCGTGGCCGAGTGGTTTAAGGCAGCGGTCTTGAAAACCGTCGTAGGTGAGAGCCTACCGTGAGTTCGAATCTCACCGCTTCCGCCAGAATACCAAACTAAAGCCCTGATTTCTCAGGGCTTTTTTTATTACAGCGGGGCACTCTGCTACCCGTTTTCCCCTTCCCGGCACCAATCGTTTCCGTAACTTTTGGCATCGTTTCCGTACCCCCGCCAAGTAGGCGAAGTTTGTCTAGACAGGCAGTTAGAAAATTACGTACTTAAACACCGATAGTCGGTTAACTAAATTCGCCACATTCCCACCCCAAAAAAGGGCCCGGACGACTGATCCGGGCTCTCTGACATTCACTTTGTGGGACTAACCTGCTGCCCCACCCCGATATACACACACCTTCTGGGTGATCTCCTCTTCCGTATGATCCAATAACTCGCTCGCCGCTTTTAAATCTCCTATCTCACTCGCCGCCTTGGACCGGATATCCCGGAACTGAAATTGTTTAATCCTTACAGCCAAGTCCTCCATCTCGGGGGTACCCTGTTTTGCCGCATGATTAAACGCAGCTAGCCGAACCGCGTCATACCTGTTACTCAACATATCGGGCATTGAATGCGGTGCCGTAGCTGGTCTGGGTGGGCGTGTGGGAGCAGCTCCTCACATTTCAAGCGAAAGTAGCTGATTTGCAAGATGTGTCCATCGACAGCACGGTGACGCGTGCTCATGCGTGCGCGGCCGGTGCCGCGCGAAGGTGTGCCGACGAGGAGGCGTTGGGCCGGTCACGAGGCGGTTTCAGTTGCAAGATTCACGCGGCGGTAGACGCCGTCGGGCTGCCCATCAAATTCATCCTGACCGGTGGACAGGCGGCCGATATCGGTCAGGCGATCCCGCTGATGATGGGTTTATCGGCTGGTGCGTGTTTGGCGGATAAGGCTTATGACTCGGATGCGTTTCTAATGTGGCTTGAAGCGCGAGGCATCAAGGCGGTGATGCCTTCGAAAGCGAACCGTAAGGAGGCGCGAGCATGCGATTGGTGGCATTACAAGGAGCGCCACGTGATCGAGTGCCTGTTCGGCAAGCTCAAGTACTTTCGACGCTGACCCTTGCCGCGAAGTTGCTGTGGCTCCGGTGAGCCACAGCAAAACGTCAACAGAGCCTAAGCTAGAACTGGGCTTACTCATTATTTTTGCAAACCGCATCAGCAAGGAAAGGTGCCCGTAAACTCGGGGACTACCTAGAACCTGTTCGTTGCATGCTGCTCGTCAGCGAAACGTTGAACAGGTTCTAAGCAACAGGATCGTATCTATCCTGGAATAGCGCTTGGCTCACGGCTTAGATCGACATAGAAAATTTCACCGGCCTCGCCATTGCGCGGGGTAATACCTACGCGCATCGCTGGTATATGCACGGTGCCAAGCGAGCTGCTACTTGGGCGCAAGACCACCGCCATCCGCACATCCACCTGTTCCAGCTGCGGCTTGCCACCCAAACGGGCAGAGACTTCCTTCAATACCTCCGCCCGGCTCTTCAAGTTGCCGCTGGCGGTGGCGCTGCTCAGCTTCAACACCGGCCAATTGAGATCAACCGTACGTAGACGCCCCTCGCGATCGCTCACCAGCCGCGCCCGCTGATCTTCCACAATCAGCTCGCCTGCCGCCCGCACGGCCACACTCAGATATCCCTGCAACCGTGGCTCGGATGCGATGCCCGAACCATTAAGCGGCTCGGTTTGCTGGGCCAGTACATTGGTTTCGATCAACTGGGTGTTATGACTATCAATACCGTACTTCGCCAACAACAATTTGTGTTGGCCGGCAATCATGGCTTTTTGTTGGTGGCCCATAGCCAGCGAGACCGTCGATAGTGCTTCCGGCCCGCCCGCACGCTCAAAATGCAATTCACCACCCGCCGCATTGACCGACACGTTGCCGGTTTCACGGCGGCTGCCCATTTCAAGCATTGCCTGCCCACCTGTACGTGGGATGCTGTCCAGCCCACGGGCAGCTGCCAACGCTTCGGCATTACCTGCCAGGCGCATCAAGTGCTGTTGCAACTTGGTCTGATCATACCGCGGCATGGCGGTTTCCAATACATCCACCGGTGTTATACGAAGTGCGTGCAGACTGACCTTGCCACTGGGTGTACCTAGCTCTTCCGGGCTGAATACCGCAGCATGGCCAGTGCCTGTACAGGCTGCTGTCAGTAATAATGTACCGGCATAAAATTTGACTGAATTCATATTCCTGGGCTCCTTAAGGCAGCGCTGGCGCGCCATTTGGCTCGCACTTGCTCACGTAATAGCTGGTCATGTAATTTGGTTTCATGGTTGGCCAGTGATGAAAGTATCCTTCATCCAATGTGTAGGCAGCCGAGTATTCGGCATCACCAAATGCCAGCGATACCGGGCAAACCTTGTTGTTGCCCGTGTACCAGCTACCCGGGTCGTAAGTGTTGTCGACCCATGCCTTGGCCACACCCTTTTGTGAATAGCCTTGGCTGGCAACTTTTCCGTAGCCTTCGTTGAACATCCAGCCGATATACATCAGGCCATGAAAACCGGTAATCACGTGTACACCGCCCTCGGCAGCGCTTTTCCACAATTCACGGTGTTCCCAGCGGATGCTGTTGCACGCAGAAAAGTGCATAAACCGTGCTTTACCCCCAGCAAGCGGGCCATACAACATCTGGTCTGGGTAGGCACGGCAGTTGCCGTTTTCCTGATTCTGGAAGTACGCAAAGAAGCCACGTGTAGGGCTGTAGCCACCATGGCCGCAGAACAATGTCGCATCTGCTGAATCTGCCCCGTCTGCCGTGTTGTCGCGCCCCCCTGCCACTTTGGCTGGGTCCATGAATGCACCGGCCCGTACTTGTGCCCCAAGATAGGTCGATGCAGTCCATCCATTTTTCTTCATACCATCCAGCCAGGCTTGGCACATTCCCGGCCACTCGGTACGTGTATTGGCAGGACAGTCGGCATTCCATTCACCAATCGCGAACGTGCGCGCTTCATCCGCCCACGCCGCAAGCGACAATGCGCCCGCGCAAACCAACGTCAATAGACGCGGCCTGAAAATATTTTGCATCTGAGGTCTCTCCGCATTTTATTAAAATAAATTGCAAACTGCCGACGCTATATCTATTGCAGCGCCAAGAAATATTTTTGCATTGATTTTATATTCAAGCGAATAGTTCGTTGTTTTGATTGATTGTACAGTAGCAAATATGATGAAAAATAAATTAATTGAGCAAATGTGCCACCTTTACCTTGCCAGATCTGGGCTGTGACTATCTCTTTACTTATCTAATTTAATTAAATAAAGCAAGACAATCCGAACCCTAAATCACGCCAGTTAACCATCTTGGTACTGTGAATATTAACAACGACAGTTTCAACAACCAGATAAATTTAAAAAACTAATCGCATTTATATTATTAAGTAATATCACCTTTTATACCGCCATCGTCCCCGTATTGTTTGAACTAGCGACGGCCCCTGCACTGGGAACCGCCGTGCTGGTGCTCAAACAGAAGATCCGCAGTGCACCGCGTGTGGTATCGCTACCCATAGGTGAAAGCCCAACCGTAGCGTTCAGCTACCTTGGGCGCGTTGACAATATTGTCACTACCGACGAACCTTTCCGAGTGGTAGCGGGAGGCTGCGGCGATTCGACCGACCCGGCGGGCAAACGGCCCTACCCGCTCGAAATCGTCGCGATGGTCGAAGACAAGGCATTGCGCATCGAGTTTCGTTACAGCGAGAACCAGCTCAAGCCGGCCACGGTCAACGCCTGGGCCGAGGCAAGCTGACATGCCCTGCGCCAGTTGCTGAACTATCTGGTTGAGCCAGGGCTGGCTGGGCGTGCGCCTTGTGACTTCCCTCAGGCTGGCAATGCCGAGCAATCAGTGCTCGACCGGCTCTTGAACAAACATGGCCTGCGTGCAAATGAGGTGGCCGACCTGCTGCCCGTAACACGCCAGCAACGCACCATGTTGCTGGAGAGCATGACGCTCACCGAGCCGGACATGTATGTAGCGCAATTTGTCGCCACATTCGCCGGTAGTTTTGACCGGGTAGCGCTAATGCAAGCATGGTCTCGCCTGCTAGCGCGCCACGAAACACTGCGCAGTGGTTTTGTCTGGCGGCACGATGACGACCCATTGTGCGTGGTCTTCGAAGCAAGCGAACCCACTTGGCAGCATTTGAACTGGCGCGAGCAGGATGTCTCGAACTGGCTGGTGCAAGACTGGTTGGCCGGCTTCGACGGCGTAAAACCGCCGCTGCGCTTTGCCACCCTTAGATTGTCAGACGAACGCTGGCTATTCGTTTGGACCTACCACCACGCGTTGCTGGATAGCCAGAGCGTCGCCCATCTGCTTACCGAAGCGATGTCACCCCATGCACTGGCAGCCCTCCCTGCCCGCGACCCTATACGTTGGCTGGCCCGGCAAAACAGCAACTGATGCTGACGCAACTGCAAACCGCCAATGTATTGGCCGCCAATACCTCGGTCGAGATAGTCGACAGCTTGCTGTTGAGTTACCGGCAAAGCATCACTGCACTGGCCAACTACCAACCCGGATATTGGTTGGGGTCTATGAGTGTGATCCACGCGCAAACCACACCATTGCCCAGCGACCCAAAGCTGGGCTGGTTCTGCCCACTGTGCGCGGGTGGCGACCTCGGGCGACCCTATTACCATGATCACTCAACCTCACGTTGCAATGCTGGCCGACCGCCTCGTCCAGGCTATCGCCGCCTGCCAGTGCAGCGGCAGCGCCGGGATATGATTCCATCCCTGCACTACCCAGTCATTTGATAGCGTTACAGCGTCCGATCAGCCAGTCGGTGGCAATCACCTTATCCGACACCATTCACAGAGAAATTAAAACCTGCATGATTCGAACCACATTTAGGGTAAGCCCTTGAGCACAACCATCCTTCCGATAACGGATCACACCTTGGCGGCCAAGCCCGATAAATGGCTGATGTTCCGTAAGCCACGCCCGCAGGCAGCGGTTCGCCTGCTGTGTTTCCATCATGCAGGGGGGGCTGCGTTGGCCTATCGCAACTGGGTAGACCGCATGCCGGC
>NZ_PDZH01000171.1 GCF_002735695.1 Chitinimonas sp. BJB300 | reverse complement strand
CAACCATGTGTTCATGACGATTTGCGCAGCCTTCAAACTTGAATGCCTGAGCATCAAGACGCAGAAGAACCCATTCGCACTTTGCCGCAAGTTACTGATCAACGCCTCCCGCGCGGCTTATGATCAGCTACAGCTGCTTCTCGCAGCTACTGCGTAACATCAGTTATTTAGGTGCTCCCTTATCAAATCGTGATAACCGGGCCGGAAAGGTTCAAGGTCGATCTGAACCAGCAATTGTCGGGACTGAACACCTACAACGGCTTGCATGGCCTGCTGCCGCGCCAATATCTAGCTGCGGAACTGATTGAGCGTGTCGAAGTACTACGTGGTGCCAATGACTTTTTGAATGGTGCGCCACCTAGGGTCTGTTGACGTTTCACATAGGTAGCCATAGAAAGCCACAGGCCATGGCAACCATGCTTTCATAGTTCCGCTTCAGTTTGTCGAACCGGAATGCCACTGCACGGTAATGCTTCAGCCGCGCAAAGGCGTTCTCGACCAAATGCCGGTAGCGATACAACCCCTTATCCAAATCGGCATTTCCCTTCACCGAGTTGCGCTTTCTGGGAATCACGGGTCGAGCCCCCTGCATCTCAATCTGTTCGTTAATGGTTGGGGCGATAGCTCAACAGCGATTGCCAGTCGAGCCGTTGCGGTGCGCGCTCGATGCGAACCCGGAATTGTTCGTTTGCACCAAGACGGCTTTCCCATAGGTAAAGGCGGTCGTTGTAGCTGCCACCGCTCCATGCAGTAAGGTAGTAATCGGCGGCAAGGCCCCAATCACGAAAGGCCACAATGTCGCCATCTCGCAGGCAGCCGTCTGGGTGGCTGATATTGACGAGGCGGAGTTCCGGGCCTGCCTCTAGCGATCCTTGCACAGTGTAGTAGCTGTATTGGTTTTTACCGGCCGTGCCAGACCATGTCCAGAACCACCCCGGTTGGTCGGTGCGCTCAATGCGTAGGTAATCGTTGTTGCGAATGCAGCCGTTGTCACGCATCGAGAAGTTGTTGGACAGGTTGAAACGTGAGCGGTTGCTGGGAGCGTTGGCATCGGTTTGCAACCAACCCGCGTTTTGGCTATTACTTTGCACATAGCGGCTGTTGGCGATATTTTGTAGCGTTACTCCACGGTAGCTGCCGCTTTGGTCCACGAAGGAGCGGGTAGGGGTGGTGCTGTCGGCGTAGGCGAAGCCCTGCACCGGATAGTGGTCGGTGTAGTCGGTGTAAGCGTAGGTTCGCTTGCTGACGGCGTCGTGTACTGTCCATTGTGGTGAGGGCGGGTCCAACGTCAGATTGTGCCAGACCGTAGGCTGACGGTAGCCCTTGAGTGCCACGATGTAGTCAAGGTATTCAAGTGGATCGCCTGTTCGTGCGCCATAGCGCTCGAGTGCCAAGCCATTGCGTTGGGTGTCAAAGGAATCGGGTATGCCCACATAGTTTGGTACGGCTGCATTCAAGGTTTGCAGCATGGTCGCGTATTCGGCGTTATTGCGTTTGTTGACGTTGAAGTCCCCTGCCACCAGTACGATCTCGTTAGTGGAAATGCCTTTTTGGCGCACCCAGTCGTGGATTTCTTGTAATTGGGCGTGGCGGACGGAAGTATGGCCGCTGCTGCCAGTGCAACCCCAGGATGATTCCGATTGCAGGTGGGTGCCCAGCACATGGTAGTACTCGCCGTTGATGTTGATCTTGGCGTAGGCGAAGCCTTTCAGTGCTGGAGCGTCATCGCCACAACCCGGTGTGCGATACAGGTATTGGACTTTTTCAACGATGGGCCATTTGCTGGCGATGGCGACACCGCCATCTTCAACCGGTGTATCGCGCCACCCGCCTTCTGTGCTGTCCCAGCCACGTGGGCTGCGGCCGATGACAGGGGTCTGGTAGGGAAAGCGCATTTTCAGCTTGGCCAGCAGCAGCTCACTGGCTTCATTGTCGAATGCCTCCTGCACCACCACGACATCCTGCTCATTCAATATGGGTGAATTGCCAATCAACCCTGCACGTTCCATCTGCCCGTAGTTGGGGAAGAGGCTAAGCGGCAACAGCATGGTGTTCCAGGTTGTCAGCTTCAGGTCATCTGGGTAGGCGGCATGGGCGGTAGTGACAAGTGCAACAGCAATAAGCCCGATCAGCTGGGTCGGTATCCGTTTCAGCATGTTTCCTCCTGGGTTTAGGGTGTGGCGATTGCGTTGCAGTGTTGCAGGGGAGTGTTACGGACCTGTCACGGCTCCGTGACAAAGGAAAAATCAGTGTGGATGTCGCCCGCGCGCTTTGCCGAGTTTGTACTCCTCAGTAAAGGGGAAGGCTGGTGGGATGATTGAGGTAAATGTGACCGTGCCGCACTGGGCATCGTATTCAGTGGCTATTGCAGCATTGGGGAATGCGCTATTTACGCCACAGCACTCGTAAACGCGTTTTGCTACTAAACATACCTTTAGGAATGTTACATTTGGGATGTTGTGGATTAGCCATGCTTTCCGACCGCAATGTGGCATATTCCACAACTTCACCCGCTTGTCGTACCCAATTCAACGCAACCACATTCCAATGGGTGGTTGAGGCATTGCTGTGGGGATCGCTGTATCCCCGTCCAATCAAGGTAGAAACATGAAGAACCGTTTTATTTTGGCCCTGGGGTGGGCTGGTGTTTTGCTGGGAGGCACCAACCTGGCCGTGGCTGCCGATAGGGAGCCCACCCGTCTGCTGCGCCAACCAAGCATGTCACGCGATCACCTTGCCTTTGTCTATGCCGGCGATATCTGGCTGACAGACCGTAACGGCCAAAGCCCGGTTCGGCTGACTGCCCATCCGGCTACTGAATCAGCACCCCAGTTTTCGCCAGATGGGCAGTGGATTGCGTTTTCAGCCCATTACGACAACAACACGGATGTGTATGTGGTATCGGTGAATGGCGGCCAGGCAAAGCGCCTGACTTGGCACCCGGGCGCGGATGTGGTGAACGGCTGGAGTGCCGATGGCAAACGGGTGTTGTTTGCCTCAAACCGCGAGGTGGGTAGCAGCCGCAGTAATCAGCTTTACGAAGTCGCACTCGAAGGGGGGGCGGAACGCAAGGTAATGGAAGCGGTAGCCTATACAGGCAAGTGGTCGGGAGATGGCTTGCGCTTGGCCTATCAGCCTTATCGTCCCGCTTATATTGGCCCTAGTGGTTGGCGGCAAAGCCGTGGAGGTTCCACCCCACCTATCTGGGTTATCAACCCCGCTACCAATGTGGTCGAAAAGGTGCCGCATGTGAATGCCACTGACGGTAATCCGATGTGGCTGGGGCAGTCGCTGTACTTTATTTCGGACCGGGCAGACGGTGCCGACAACCTGTTTGCTTACAGCAGCGACAGCAAAACGGTGCGGCAGCTGACCCATGAGATGGTTTGGGATATTCGTCATGCCGGAGCCTATGGCCAGCATATTGTTTATGAAGTGGGTGGGGTGTTGAAGGAGCTTGATGTCGCTAGTGGCCAGAGCCGCGATATACCGGTGCATATTGCGCCGCAGGCTGTGCAGGCACGTAGCCAGTGGAAAGACGCTACCAAGACCATCACCTCGGCGCAGCTATCGCCATCCGGTAAGCGGGTATTGCTAAGTGCGCGCGGCGAAATCTTTGCGGTGCCGGTGAAAGATGGATCGACTCGCAACCTGACTGCAACGGCAGATGTGCGGGAAAGTGATGGGCTGTGGAGCCGTGATGGCCAGCGGGTGGCATATCTATCAGGTGCGGATATGCAGCAGGGCCTGCTGGTGCGTGATCAGGCTGGGCTGACAGCCCCTCGCCGTTATGCATTGGGCAAAGACGGATATTTCACGCTGCTGGCTTGGTCACCCGATATGCAGACCATCGTTTATCACGATAATCACCTGAACCTATACGCCATGGCACTGGATAAGGGCCGCATTACCCGAATCGACACCAGTTTGCGCCGGCAGGCTTTCAAGGTTTCCTTCTCGGCTGACAGCCGTTGGCTGGCTTACACCACGCAGGGTGAAAATTACTTCAGTCAGATCCGGGTGTACGACTTCCAGTCGGGCAAGCACAGCAATGTGACCGATGGCCTCAGCCATGCAGACAGCCCCATGTTCGCTGCCAGTGACTATCTCTACTTCACGGCATCGACCAACTCCGGTACGTCACAGGTATTCCTGGATATGTCGACTCAGGACCGGGTGCGGCGCAGCGGTATTTACGCAGCCGTGTTGGCGGCTAATGGCAAGTCACCCCTGTTGCCCAGAAGTGGTGATGAGGAGCCGCCCAAAAAAGACAAGGCGGGTATCGACGCCGCACCTGACAAGGGAGGTAAAGATGGAAAGGGTGATAAAGCGGGTGAGGAGAAAGACAAGCCCAAGCCAGTACGCATTGATTTCGAAGGCTTGCAGCAACGCATCGTCCCCCTGCCGCTGGCCGAGCGGGATTACGACTCGCTGGCAGTGGCCGCTGATGGCGCGTTGTTCTATCTGGAACATCGATCACCCGCGGTAAGCAATGAGCCACCCGAAGCGGAGAATGAGAACGATGCGGTCTTGTATCGCTTTGACTTTGCCGAACGGGAAAGCAAAGCCGTGACGGGCGATTTGACCAGCTTCGGGATGAGTGCCGATGGCAAGAAGCTATTGCTGCAATATGCCGGTGGCAGGTTGAGTTCGGCAGAGGCGGGCGTCAAGCTGGATGCCAAGCCCATCGGCCTGGGGCAGGTGCGCATGCTGGTGAACCCACAGCAGGAATGGCGGCAGATTTTCGACGAAGCCTGGTGGATGGAACAGCAGTACTTCTACGACCCCAAGCTGCATGGGATGGATTGGCAGGCGGTGTATGCGCGCTACCTACCGCTGCTCAAACACGTGCAACGCCGTGAAGACCTGAACGAATTGCTGGCCGAAATGATAGGCGAGCTACAGGTGGGCCATAACCGCGTGATGGGTGGTGACATCTATCAGGAGCCATCGACCAGAGTAGGGTTGCTGGGGGCGGATTTTGCGTTGGAAAACGGGCGGTATCGCATCAAAACCCTCTACCGTGGCGACCGCTGGAATCCTTTCCTGAAAGCACCGCTGGCCGTACCGGGCCTAGGTGTGAAGGAGGGTGACTATCTGCTTGCCGTGAATGGCAGACCGCTGGATGCCAACCAAAACCTGTATGCCTTGCTCGACAATACCTTGGATAAGCAGACTGTACTGAGCGTGAGTGGCGACCCAAGCGGTAAAGGTGCGCGCAACATCACGGTGGAGCCGATCGGCAACGAAGGGGCGTTGCGCCTTTGGGCCTGGGTCGAGCGCAATCGACAGTATGTGGAAGCCAAGACCGGTGGCAAAGTAGCCTATGTGTATTTGCCCGATACCGCAGGCGAGGGCTTCAAGTACTTCAACCGGATGTTCTTTGCTCAGGTGGACAAGCAGGCCGTTATTCTTGATGACCGGCGCAACAGTGGCGGGCAGGCGGCCAACTATGTCGTCGATGTGTTGGCACGGCCTTATCTGGCAGGTTGGAAAGACCGTGATGGTTTGGTATTCGAAACACCGGGTGGCGCGATCTATGGCCCCAAGGTGATGCTGATCAATCAGGATGCGGGTTCCGGTGGGGACTTCCTACCTTATGCCTTCAAGCGCATGGGCCTGGGCCCGTTGATTGGCACCCGCACCTGGGGTGGGCTGATTGGCATCAGCGCGAATCCCAACTTGATTGATGGTGGTGTGCTGACCGTCCCGTTCTTCCGCTTCTTCACGCCAGAGAATGAATGGCGGATCGAGAACGAAGGCGTTGCACCCGATATTGAAGTGGCATTGGAGCCCGATGCCGTTAACCAGGGCAGGGACACCCAGCTGGATGCCGCTATCGACGTGGTAATGGACAAGCTTAAGCAGCAAAAGCCGCTGCAGCGCGGCGTTGCGCCGGCAATGCCGACAGCGTTGGGGAAATAGAGATCGAGTTCGGCGTAGGTGATCAATCATTGCTAGTCGACTTGATTGCGGCCTGGGCTCAGGAAGCGGGCAAGTCAACGTGTGAGTTTCTACCTGATGTTACGCAGTGCATACGATAACCTGTCGCCATGAAGAACAAAGAACTCGATTTGTACACCGACTATTTGCTGAGCACGTTTGGTGCGGCGACAGCAACGGGCTTGTCGGCGATGGTAGGTGG
>NZ_PDZH01000170.1 GCF_002735695.1 Chitinimonas sp. BJB300 | reverse complement strand
CACCTACCATCGCCGACAAGCCCGTTGCTGTCGCCGCGCCAAACGTGCTCAGCAAATAGTCGGTGTACAAATCGAGTTCTTTGTTCTTCATGGCGACAGGTTATCGTATGCACTGCGTAACATCAGTAAATAATCCAAAGTTGGGACATCACGGCATACGCTTCTTTCGTAACTTTGCCAGCTCGCCAATCAACTTGGTCATTGCCGGGTCAGACAAATCACACATCTGTTGTATGGCTGAATTGATCTCACTGGCTTTGGCACGCAGTGCATTACCCGCCTCGGTGAGCATAATGATCAAACTGCGCTCATCGTTTTCGTCCCGGCGGCGACTCAGATAGCCATTGCTTTCGAGCCGTTTGACCAGCGGGGTAATGGAACCGGGGTCTTGTTGCAGACGCTCCGCCAGGTCCTTGATGCCCAGCCCCTCTTTTTCCCACAGCACAAGCAATATCAAGTACTGGGGGTAGGTCAGGTTCAGCGCATCAAGCATGGGTTTGTAGCGCTGCGTCATTTGCAGGGACGTCGCGTACAGCGCAAAGCAGAGGTGCTGGTCGATGGTAGGAAATTTGGATTGAGGCATGGTTGAACCATAGAGTCGGCCGACGCTTACTCTACTGACTATTTGCCTACCAATAAAGATGACAAACGCTATCGGTAAAGACAGGTATGGCGCAGCAACATTGCACTGTGTAATGTCGCTGTGCTGGTAGCGTCTTCGGCACTTTCCTCAGACGTTTTTAATCAGAATGTTACAGTGGCCGTAAGACGTCAAACAGGTTCTTATTGCAGGTGCTTCTTCAACTCTGTAGAAGCTTGCCGTAAAGGCGAACGGGTTGCCGGAGTTTGGCTAACCACATTCAACAGACCAAAGTCATGGATCATGCCGTTGTAACGCGTAACCGTGACATCTACACCGGCTGCATCCAACTTACGCCCATAGATTTCGCCTTCATCACGCAACACATCAAACTCGGCCGTCTGGATCAGCGCCAGGGGCAAGCCTTGCAGCTGAGCCGTCGTTGCCTGCAACGGCGAGGCATAGATCTGCCTGCGCTCATCCGGGTTGGTTGTATAGGCATCCCAGAACCACTTCATCATCGGTTTAGTCAAGAAATGGCCCTCGGCAAACTGGTTGTAGGAAGCATTATCGAAGTTGGCATCGGTAACAGGCCACAGCAGCAGTTGCAACTTGATCTTCGGTCCGCCTTTATCCTTCGCCATTAAACTCACCGCGGCTGCCATATCCCCGCCAACGCTATTTCCAGCCACGGCGAGCCGGCTACCATCCACTTTGATCTCCTTGCCATGCATGCTGACCCATCTGGTCGCAGCGTAGATTTGATTAACGCGCACGTGGCGTTCATGGGTAGGAAAGTCACCCAAAATCCAACCACCGCCATGGACAAACACGAATACCGGGGTCAGGCCCTTTGCCCCATCGGGCCGCACAATGGTCAGGTCAACCTTCTGCCCATCCTGCTCAATAATCTTTTGCGACACGGTCGCCCTGGGCAGAGTCAACTTGACATTAGCTTGCGCCCCTGCCAGCACAGCACGCGCTTCTACAAGGGAAAGTGTCTCCAAAAGTTTGCCACCCCCCGCCTCCAATCCATCAAGGAATTTCTGGGTAGTCCGTTCCATCCCCGGACTGCCTGCTGCAAGCACGGTCATGTGCTACCTCGAAAAATCTTCCATCCATGTATGATTCTGACATCGGAAAGTCAGCCCTCCCATCATGATCAAATCCAGTCTGTTTGCCAGCGAGCACGACACCTTGCACTTTGAGCGCGTACTCGACGAGGGTAATACCAGCCGTGACGTTTGGGCTGATCGCGGCTATGTGGATGGGGAGCGTGAAGCTCGGCTCATTGGACAAGGCTGGCGCATGCACACCCAGCGTAAAGGCAGAGCGGACAAGCCCTTGTCCTAATGCCAGAAACGTCGCAATCGACGGATTGCCAAGATCCGAGCCCGTGTCGAACATACCTTCGCGAGTCTGGCGCAGATGGGGGGCAAAGCCCTACGTTGCATCGGGTTGGCACGCGCCACCTTGAATCTGTACTGGGAAGATAGCGGGGTACAACTTGCAACGCTTGTGCTATCTCAAGGTAGCCGGCGTGAAGGCCTTCTGATGCCCGGAATCCGTCTGGATTGGCTGGAAATGGTCAATTCAGGAGGGAAAGCGATGCAAGACGAGTGATAGTTCCGGAACGGGCTGTCTGAAGGCACCTCAAGGTCGACTTACGCCGCTGTAATGTCAAAAAGTCGGGTTATTCGAGGCGCCCTAAGGTGACACGGGCTCGATTGAACATCTCGTTTGGCTGGCAACGCTAACCGCTTGGCAAACCATGTGCTACACATGGAGGGTTGGACTACTACTTCCAGCACCCCCTACTTTGGGCGGTAGAACCTACCCGAGCGCTTATATGCAGCTATTCAGCCCATTAGTCAGCCTTTCAATTCAGGCGCCTACTCGCTTCCCTGCTGCGACTCACTCCGCCCAAACCCTATTGTCCCCCGTCCTGAACTGGTTCTTTCGCCCTCTGCTACTGCTGGGTGTTTTGTTATTTACTACCGTACAAGCTGCCCAGCTGCGCATTTGTTATGAAGATATCGACCAACCGCCCTGGACTTATCTTGATGGTCAGGGCGTGACATTGGACCTGTTACGCAAGGTTGCCAACGAACTAGGCGAAGAATTCCAGTTCTTCATCAAGCCGTGGAAGCGGTGCCTGGGCGAAGTAAAACTGGGCATTGTAGATGCCGTCGTTGGCGCAGTAGAACTGCCGGAACGGCGCGTCTACAGCGAATACCCGAAAGACGCAAACGGCAAGACCAACCCCTCCGCCAGCCTATGGCATGATGATTTTAATATCTTCGTGCTGGAGCAGAGCACGGTGGAATGGGATGGTCAGCAGTTTCATCAGCTGAATGGGCAGATAGCGGCACAAGCGGGCTATTCGTCAGTTACCTGGTTGAAGGACCAGGGCTTGCCCGTTACCAGCGAGAGCAAGAGTGCAGAAGAAGTGCTACGGCTAATTAATATTGGTGTTGCCGAAGCTGGTGTCATCCAGGGGGCTGAAGCCGTCAAGCTTGTGCAAACGGATTTGCGATTCAAGGGCAAGATTCGCGTACTGGCCCGTCCCTATCGTTCGGAACCTTTATATTTCATTGTAAGCAAGTTGAGCTATGCCAAAGCACCGGCACGCTTTGACGCCATCTGGCAATCCATTGCCCGACAACGCCAATCCCCAGAATACCGTGCTGCAGAGACCAAGGCACGGAAAGCCTTTTTGCGGCCATGACCGCATAAACCCGCAAGGTTTTTAGCGCCATGTGCTACACATGGAAGAGGCGAGCCACCGTCGCCAGCAAACTTTCTCTGCCCACGGTTAGAACCTGCCAAAGTGTGTATATGCACCTATTCAAAGCTTCCAAAACTCAAAAGGTGTTGCAAACGCTATCGGTGACATGTGCACTAGTGATCGGCGTAACCACCCAAGCCGCACCACTGCGCCTCTGTTACGAGGATGTGGACCAACCGCCATGGACTTATGGTGATGGGCACGGCTTGGCCATGGACCTGCTGCGTAAAGTAGCCAACTCGCTGGGTGAGGAGTTCGTGTTTTCCGGCAAACCTTGGAAGCGCTGTATCGAAGAAGTTAGGGCCGGTATTGTTGATGGGGTCGTTGGTGCGGCAGATGTACCCGAAAGGCATGACTTTGTTGAATACCCACGAGATACAAATGGCAAGGTAGACACGAATGCCATGCTTTGGCACGACCACTTCTACCTCTTCGCAACCACCGAGAGCAAGGTTGAATGGGATGGCGTGCGTTTTCTGAATCTCACTGGCAGCATTGCCACCCAACGCGGCTATTCGGTTGTGTACTGGCTGAAGCAACAGGGTGTCCCTTATGCTGCCGAAAGTAAGGATGCCGATGAACTACTGCGGCTACTGACTTCCAATCTCGCTTCGGCAGTCATCATTCAGGGCCCAGTCGCCGTCAAGATGGCCACCAATGACTCACGATTCAAAGGCAAGGTTCGTACACTAGCCAAACCCTATCGTTCTGAAGCTTTGTACCTTATCGTCAACAAGCAAAGTTATGCCAAAGCATCCGACCGTATTAACGCCATCTGGCAAGCCATCACAAAGCACCGTCAATCGGCTGAGTACCAAGCAAGCGAAGCCAAGGCGCTCAATAAGTTCATGAATAGCCCGGACTAGGGGACATGTAGTCAGGCGCGTCCTCTTTTAACGTCTGCAATATGCAAAAGGCGGAATCTCCTTCCGCCTTTTTCGTCTTGCCTGCGCTGGGACACTGGCTTATTGCCAACTGACCAATCCATAGTTCTTCTTACCCCGCTTCAACAAGGTAAAACGCCCAAATAACCGCTCGCCTTCACCAAATGCATGGTCCAGCGTTTCGGCTTTCTCGCCATTGATGCTGACGGCACCGCTTTGGATAAAGGTACGCGCTTCGCTTTTGGACTTGGCCAAGTTAGCCGCCACCAAGGCATCAATCAAACCGCCAACCGACTTTTCCAGCACCACACCGGGCATGCCATCCTGCGCTAGCTGTTCGAAATCCGACTCGGTCAATGCCACTAGGCTATCGCTGAACAGACTTTGGCTGATGCGCTGGGCAGCTACCACTGCTTCTGGGCCATGCACGATGGCCGTGACCTGCTCAGCCAGGGTACGCTGGGCCTCCGGCTTTTTGCCGCTTTGTTTATCGGTTTCTTCAATCGCAGCAATCTCAGCCACACTCAGAAAGCTGAAGTAACGCAGGAACTTGTAGACATCGGCATCGGCTGTATTAAGCCAAAACTGGTAGAAGGCATAGGGCGACGTCTTCTTGGCATCCAGCCAGATGGTGCCTGTTTCGGTCTTACCGAACTTGGTGCCATCGGACTTCGTCACCAGCGGTAGGGTTAAGCCAAAGACTTGTTGCTGATTTAAACGACGGGTCAGGTCGGTACCCGCTGTGATGTTACCCCATTGGTCTGAACCACCGATTTGCAGCTTGCAATCAAAACGCTTGTTCAGCTCGGTAAAGTCATAGCCCTGCAAAAGGCTGTAGGAAAACTCGGTAAACGAAATACCTTGGTCGTCTCGGCTGATGCGTTGCTGTACGGCTTCTTTCTTGATCATGGCATTAACGGAGAAGTGCTTGCCGATATCACGCAGGAAATCCAGCACGCTCATTGCACCGAACCAGTCATGGTTATTCGCCATCATCGCGGCATTGCTGCCCTCGAAGCTGAGAAACGGCGCGACTTGATCACGAATCTTGGCTACCCATCCCTCAATCACATCCGGCGTATTGAGCTTACGCTCGGTGGCCTTGAAGCTAGGGTCGCCAATCATGCCGGTCGCACCGCCCACCAAGGCGATAGGCTTATGGCCGGCTTGCTGGAAGCGCTTCAGCACCAGGATGGGTACCAAGCTACCGATATGCAGGCTGTCTGCCGTTGGATCAAAGCCGCAATAAAGGGTCACCGACGCCTTAGCCAGTAATTCATCGAGCGCTTGCGCATCGGTCGCCTGCGCGATCAAACCGCGATCTTGCAGATCCTGGATAAGGGGGGATTGAAACATTGGGCACTCTCCACAGGGCCGGTACACCAAAAGCGCACCGCAGCATAACTTAGAAACGCGCGATTTTAGCTTAAGTCAACGCAACGGAATTCATAACACACGACTTTTTAAAAAGTCCGTTCACGATCAGTACGAGTGGTACCAAGGCTGCGTAGCAAGATCGGCATGGGTGGCAAGGTGAGATCCGACATCCTTCCGATAGCACGCCTTGCCTACCTCGCTTGTGGGCCATAGACTCGGGCCGGCATTGCCCCAGCGCACCGCCACCTATTCACTTTTCTTTAGTCAGCTTTCAATGTCTTTTGCTTCTCTGGGCTTATCGCCCGCGCTGCTCGATACCATCAGCCAGCAGTCATTTAACACGCCAACACCTATCCAGGCCGCAGCCATACCTGCTGTGTTGGCCGGGCAGGATATCCTGGCGCAGGCACAAACCGGCTCGGGCAAGACGGCAGCCTTTTGCTTACCCATCTGATGTTACGCAGTGCATACGATAACCTGTCGCCATGAAGAACAAAGAACTCGATTTGTACACCGACTATTTGCTGAGCACGTTTGGTGCGGCGACAGCAACGGGCTTGTCGGCGATGGTAGGT
>NZ_PDZH01000016.1 GCF_002735695.1 Chitinimonas sp. BJB300 | reverse complement strand
CCATCGCCGACAAGCCCGTTGCTGTCGCCGCACCAAACGTGCTCAGCAAATAGTCGGTGTACAAATCGAGTTCTTTGTTCTTCATGGCGACAGGTTATCGTATGCACTGCGTAACATCAGTTATTAATAGAACGCCGATTGCTCCTGGGAGAATCCCATGCGTCTCATATCGTTTCTAATGCTGTTAATGCTTGGTACCGCATTGGCAGATGACCTTGCTGATATCAAACAACATGGCAGCATCAGAATAGGCGTAAAGGATTCATCTCCTCCCTTTTCCCAATACGACCCTGCCACCAAAACAGTTACAGGCTATGACATCGAATTCGCAATGGGTATTGCCAAGCGACTTGGGGTAAAACCCGTACTGCATACTATCGAATCGTCGGATCGCATACCGATGCTCAACAATAAAACCATTGATATCATTGTTGCCGACTTTTCCAAGACACCCGAACGTACAAAGCAAGTTGATTTCAGTGTTGGCTATTACATTGCTGAAGAACGAGTATTGGGCAAAATTGGCCGCTTTAAAGCAGAAGAAGACATGAAAGGTGCTGTCGTAGGTATTACAAACGGATCAAGCCTAGCAACGGGGATGCCCAAAGACTTCCCTGACACAAAGTTAGTTTTGGTCTCCGACAAGCCTGACTTGGTTAAGCAGTTAAACGCTGGTTTGGTGGATGGAATTGCATCTTCTACACCCGTATTAAACAGTCTTATATCCCAGCTACAGCCGACTAATGCCTATGAATTGTCTAGCTTTCCGCTCTACGTCAAAGCCAGCGCAGTGGGTATCCGGTTGGGGCAAAAAAACCTAGTAAACGCGGTCAATGACGCGTTAATTGACATGGAAAAATCAGGCGAAGCCGTACGTATTTACGAGCGCTGGTTTGGAGCAAATAGCAAAAACCCTATGCCACGTATTTTCAAAATACAGCCATAAACCTACTTGGCTTGAAAAAAGAAAAGCTTACTCATCTCGCTTTGTCTCAAGCACCTTTTCAATACAAACATATGCAAACGCCCCACTTAGCGTGGGTCGTTTCATGTGAAACCTTTACCGTAGATTACTTAACCACAGCAGCCAGTTCCCCCTTCTTGTACTGGTCCGACATTTTTTCCATGCTGATTGGCTTGATCTTGCCGGCTTGGTCTGCCGAGCCGAAAGCCTCGAATCGCAGCTTGCAGATATCCTTGGCTGCCACAGTGGCTTCCTTGAGGAATTTACGCGGGTCGAACTCACTCTTTTGCGTCGCCAGGAAACGGCGGATAGACCCGGTCATGGCCAAGCGAATATCGGTATCGATATTGATCTTACGTACACCATGCTTGATACCGGTCACAATCTCTTCCACCGGCACGCCATAGGTTTCCTTCATCTCGCCACCATACTGGCGGATGATTTCCAGCCATTCCTGCGGTACAGAACTGGAACCGTGCATGACCAAGTGCGTGTTTGGAATACGTGCGTGAATGGCCTTGATGCGGTCAATCGCCAGAATATCGCCCGTAGGCTTGCGGGTGAACTTATAAGCGCCATGGCTGGTGCCAATGGCAATGGCCAACGCATCCACCTGGGTCTTTTTGACAAAGTCAGCCGCTTCGTTGGGGTCGGTTAGCAACTGGTCGTGGCTCAACACGCCTTCAGCACCGTGGCCGTCTTCCTTTTCGCCCATGCCGCTTTCCAAGCTACCCAGGCAGCCCAGTTCTCCCTCTACGCTCACGCCTATCGCATGAGCCATCTCGACCACTTTACGCGTTACATCCACGTTGTATTCGTAGCTGGATGGTGTCTTTGCATCTTCCATCAACGAGCCATCCATCATCACACTGGAAAAGCCCGAACGCATGGCCTGTATGCAAACAGCCGGCGAAGCACCATGATCCTGATGCATGACCACCGGGATATGCGGATAGGCTTCGGTCGCCGCCAGAATAATGTGGCGCAAAAAGGCTTCGCCAGCATACTTACGGGCGCCGGCCGAGCCTTGCATGATCACCGGACTATTGCACTCGTCGGCCGCCTGCATGATGGCAAGGACCTGCTCCAGGTTGTTCACGTTAAAGGCAGGCAAGCCATAGCCATTTTCGGCGGCGTGATCGAGCAACTGGCGCATTGAAACGAGGGACATAGTAAGAACTCCGGGAATTTGTTATTAAGCCTGCGGAATTTTAAACGAAATGTAGTGGTGTAATCCTTACTACATTTCGTTTGGCCGGTGCTTGCCTGCTATTCATCGACAAAAGACATACACCGGCGGCAACAACTTATGCGTGCTGACCAAGTATTTCCACCGCAGGCAGTGTCTTGCCTTCCAGGAATTCCAAGAAGGCACCCCCACCGGTAGAGATATAACCAATCTGCTCGGTGATCCCATACTTGGATACAGCTGCCAGCGTGTCGCCCCCACCAGCAATGCTGAAGGCAGGGCTGGCAGCAATGGCACGGGCCAAAGTCTCGGTGCCTTTACCGAATTGGTCAAACTCGAACACACCAACCGGACCATTCCAGACAATGGTGCCGGCCTTGGCAACCACCTCTGCCAGCACCTTGGCTGAATCAGGCCCGATGTCGAAAATCATGTCGCTGTTGGTTACCGCGGCCAAAGGCTTGATAACCGCTGGCTCATTCGAATCAAACTTTTGGCCCACCACCACATCGGTAGGCAATGGCACATCCCCACCACGCGCACGTATCTTGGCGATTACGCTGCGTGCCTGGTCCAGCAAGTCAGGCTCGGCCAACGATTTGCCAATCTGACGACCTTCGGCCAGCAAGAAGGTATTGGCGATACCGCCACCGACTATCAACTGGTCGACCTTGTCGGCCAGCGACTCAAGAATGGTCAACTTGGTTGAGACCTTCGAGCCCGCCACAATGGCCACCAACGGTCTTGCCGGCTGCGCCAACGCTTTGCCCAATGCATCCAGCTCGGCAGCCATCAATAAGCCCGCACAAGCCGCTGGGGCAAACTTGGCAACGGCATGGGTAGAGGCTTCCGCACGGTGTGCCGTGCCAAAGGCATCGTTGACGAACACATCGCACAGCGCTGCATAGCGCTGGCCCAGCTCATCGCTATTCTTCTTCTCGCCCACGTTGGTACGGATATTTTCCAGCAGCACCAATTCGCCCGCCTTGATTTGAAACCCGGTCCAATCGGTAATCACTGGCACATCACGCCCAATCAGCTCACCCAGGCGCTTGGCAACCGGAGCCAATCTGTCTTCCTCGGCAACCGTACCTTCGGTCGGGCGACCCAGGTGCGTCATCAGAATCACGCCTGCACCGGCCTTAAGGCAGTGTTCGATCGTGGCAAGCGATGCACGAATACGGGTGTCGTCACCGATCTTGCCATCCTTGACCGGCACATTCATATCAACGCGAATCAGGACTTTCTTTCCAACAAGGGCAAGGTCGGTGAGTTTCTTGAAGTTCATGGTGGGCTTGAGTAGGAAGTGGAAAAACAGAAGTCTAGCGTGCAGCGTAGATGTAAGCAGGCTCCTGCTACTACAGAAGCGCCTATTCACTCGTGCATTGGCATTTCAAACACAAACGCCACGGCAAATCACCATGGCGTTGTGTAGGATAAGCCCGCGTTACTGGGCTTTCATCATGGCGCGCGCAGTATTAAGCATCTGCACCGAAAACCCCCATTCGTTGTCATACCATGCGCTGACCTTGACCAGATCGCTGCCACTCACTTTGGTCAGCGTCGCATCAAAAATCGAGGCCTCGCTCGTATGGTTGAAGTCGATCGACACCAAGGGCAAATCGTTGTAACCCAGTACCCCCTTCAATGGTCCACCACCAGCAGCATCACGCATTACGGCATTGATCTCTTCCTTGCTGGTGTTACGCGCCGCATTAAAGGTCAGGTCAACCATCGAGACATTGATGATGGGCACACGCACCGCAAATCCATCGAGCTTGCCGTTCAGTTCCGGCAATACCAAGCCAACAGCTGCTGCTGCGCCCGTCTTGGTCGGAATCAGGCTTTGTGTGGCCGAACGCGCACGACGCAGGTCTTTGTGGCGTACATCGGTCAGAACTTGGTCATTTGTGTAGGCATGAATGGTGGTCATCAAGCCTTTTTCAATACCAATGCAGTCATTCAATACTTTGGCGACTGGCGCCAGGCAATTGGTGGTGCAAGAAGCATTCGAGACTACGGTCATATCACGTGTCAGCACACCATGATTGACACCATAAACAACCGTCGCATCCACATCCTTGTCGCCTGGAGCAGAGATCAAAACCTTCTTTGCACCCGCATCAAGATGTGCCTGGCACTTGGCCTTGCTGGTGAAAGCGCCGGTACATTCCAAAACCAGGTCAATGCCTAAATCACCCCAAGGCAATTCAGCCGGGTTGCGCGTGGAAAAGAAACGGATGTTTTCATCGTTGATGCGCAGCCAGTCTCCATCAGCGCGCACATCGGCGTTGAATCTGCCATGTACCGTATCGAAGCGCGTGAGGTGTGCATTGGTATCGATATCACCTGAAGCATTGATAGCGACGACTTTGAAATCCTGGCCGCGGTTCAGTTCATAAATTGCACGCAGAACATTGCGGCCGATGCGTCCGTAGCCATTGATGGCGATGCGGATGGACATACTAGGATTCTCCTTACTGGGCAGCCAGATGTAGTCGGCGCCAATTAAACTACAAAGGGCGCGATTGTAACCGTCTGCTTATATGAAAGGGGACTACAAACGAGGCAGGAACGGCATTATGGCATTACGGCATGCGGGAAATCCTGATTCCCTATCGCAAGATAAAGCCCCACAGAACCCCTATACACAAGCAAATGAAAAGCCCTGCAAATTGCAGGGCTTTCTATTGCAGTAAAACTAAAAGATGGTTACAGCACTAACTTAGCAGCAGCCACCACATTCTCGACTGTGAAGCCGAACTCCTTGAACAGCAGCGGAGCAGGGGCAGATTCACCAAAGGTATCCATGCCTACCACAGCACCTTCCAAGCCAACATACTTACGCCAGAAGTCTGAAACTCCCGCCTCCACTGCCACTCGTGGCACACCATGAGTCAACACCGATGCCTTGTAAGCTGAATCCTGGCGGTCGAACACATTGGTCGAAGGCATAGAGACAACGCGGGCACGAATCCCTTCGCTGGCCAGCTGCGTTTGCGCCTTCAGCACCAACTCCACTTCAGAACCGGTAGCAATCAATATCACCTGCGCAGCACCACGATCAGCATCGCGCAGCACATAGCCACCCTTGGCAATGTTGGCGATCTGTTCTGCGCTACGTGGTACGAACGCGAGATTCTGACGGCTCAGCACCAAGCTGCTCGGGCGGGTCTTCTGCTCAACAGCCATCGCCCAAGCCACCGCCGTCTCAGTGGTATCGCAGGTACGCCACACGTCCATATTGGGGATGTAACGAAGGGTAGCGGTCTGCTCCACTGGCTGGTGGGTCGGGCCATCCTCGCCCAAGCCAATCGAATCGTGCGTGAATACAAAGATCGGATTGATCTTCATCAGCGCGGCCATACGCAAAGCATTACGGGCATATTCACTGAACATCAGGAAAGTACCACCGTAAGGGCGCAATCCACCATGCAAGGTCATGCCATTCATGATGGCGGCCATGCCAAATTCGCGCACACCGTAGCTGATGTAATTGCCATTGCCTTGGCCATCGATCCACTTGCTGCCTGACCAGTTGGTCAGATTAGAACCCGTCAAGTCGGCAGAGCCCGCCAAGAATTCCGGCAATTTGGGGGAATAGGCTTCCAGGGCAATCTGGCTAGCCTTACGAGTAGCCACGGTTTGAGCCGCATCATTGATCTTGGCAATAGCAGCAGCCTTGAACTCGGCCCAGTCAGCCGGCAAATCACCCGCCATACGGCGTTCAAATTCAGCTGCCAATTCAGGGTGGGCAGCGCGGTAAGCAGCAAAACGATTGTTCCAATTGCCTTCAGCTTCGGCACCCTTCGCCTTTGCATCCCAACCGGCATAAACCTCGGCTGGCAGTTCGAACGGTGTATGAGGCCAATTCAGCGCTTCGCGGGTAGCGGCTACTTCGGGGGCACCAAGCGCGGCGCCATGCACATCATGGGTACCAGCCTTGTTGGGCGAGCCCTTGCCAATCACCGTCTTGCAGCAGATCAACGTTGGCTTGCTGGTCTCGGCCTTGGCAGCAGCAATCGCCCCCAATACGGCATCGACATCATGTCCATCCACACCGGCAATCACATGCCAGCCATAAGCTTCAAAGCGTTTCGGAGTGTCATCGGTAAACCAACCTTCGACATGCCCGTCGATAGAGATGCCGTTGTCGTCCCAAAACGCCACCAGCTTGCCCAGCCCCCACGTACCTGCCAGCGAGCAAGCCTCGTGCGAAATCCCTTCCATCAAGCAGCCATCACCCATAAAGGCATAGGTGTAGTGGTCAACAATCTCATGGCCCGGCTTGTTGAATTGCGCTGCCAACAGCTTCTCTGCCATGGCCATGCCGACTGCGTTGGCAATACCCTGACCCAAAGGGCCCGTAGTGGTCTCAATGCCCGGCGCGTAACCATATTCAGGATGGCCCGGCGTCTTGCTATGCAATTGGCGGAAGTTCTTCAGTTCTGCAATCGGCAAGTCGTAGCCGGTCAGATGCAGCAGCGAATAAATCAGCATCGAACCATGCCCATTGGACAACACAAAGCGGTCGCGATCGGCCCACTTGGGATTCTGCGGATTGTGCTTCAAATGGCTGCCCCACAAGGCCAATGCGATTTCAGCCATACCCATCGGCGCACCAGGGTGGCCTGAGTTGGCTTGTTGCACAGCATCCATGGATAGGGCGCGAATTGCGTTGGCGAGTTGGGTACGTGAGGCAGCCATTGGGATCTCTTTTCCAGTCAAACGAACACGCCATCGGCGCTAACCGCCCCCTCGCCCACCTTGAAAACCAACGTAGAGAAGGAGCCAGTGTGAAGAAAACAAACGACCCTTAGTTAGAGAGTAGGTCGTACAAAATCGGCCGCATTATCGCTTCTCATGCCAACACGGGCAAGGCAAACCGTTGATAATGCGTTGGAATTCCCCAAAGGCTCGTAACTTTACTACGCAAGAATTCGCCTTGGGATGATAGTGCACTACACACCCATCACCACCTATCCAATCTAAGGGACGCATAATTATAGCTAATAGCGTTAGTGCCTTTACGCAGAGGCTAGGGCAGCCCTAATTAACAGCATATGTACGGACAAGGTTTATGGTGAGTTATCTGTGTAAACCCTGTCACATACACGTGTATCAACATGGAAAATGGGTTTGCGATTACTAAATCTGACGAGTATCATGCGCGCCCACTTCTTAATAATATAAGAAGTTAATAACTATTGACTTTGGGATGCTGCTAATGAAAAAAATGTTACTGGTTGCGAGTGCTTCCGCTGTTGTGCTGTTGTCTGGTTGCGCTTCGATTTTGAACGAAGAGACTCAAAAAATTAATGTAGCAACATCGAATGGCCAACCGGCTAAAGTTTCGATCGATGGTAAAACTTTCGATGCGCCAGGTGTAGTTACAGTTAAGCGCCAGAAATTGGACAAAGTTCTGGTAGCCGAAACACCCAACTGCACCAAAGAAACATCGCTGGAAAAGAAGGTTGATTCCAAATTCTTTATTAATATCTTGAGTGGTGGCGTATTTGGCTCTACCACTGACTATGCCACAGAGAAAATGTGGTCATACCAAGACAGCGTGGTTGTATCCTGTAAGTAATGAGACAGGCCATGTTTTGGAAAAGCGGCTTACTAGCCGCTTTTTTTTCCTCACTGATCTGGTTATCTTTCCCTGCCCTGGCGCGAGGAGAAGATACGGTTGTTCAGCGTTTGCAGACCAATGCCATTACGTTACATCTTGATCAAGATCCGACCTGGCTTGCGCTACTGCATATAAGCGGCGGCAAAACTCGCATCTTTGACAAGAGCTTTGTGCTTAGTCACCCCAATTTTTCAGCTAAGCAAGAACTATTACAGACACTCGCTTTGCTGTACGACCCTAATGTAGAAAATACAGGCAGTCAGTGCCGCTTCCCCGCGCGTTATACATGGCTGAAACAAAAACTCAATGCACCTAACCTACCTCTCGAATCCTGTGAAGCATTGCAGCACTTTCGCAAACGCGCGCCAGTAGATTCAGTTGCCGTTGTATTTGCCTCCGAAAATCTTACCCAGCCGTCAAGCATGATGGGGCATTTACTTCTAAAGATAGCGGGAATGAATGAGGAACAGATACCTGTAGAACACGCTATTTCTTTTTTTACGGATACAGGCACGTTTAATTTACCCAAGCTGTTCTATGACAGCTTAGTGATAGGAAAACGAGGCTATTACACGCTCTCTCCATATCAAGAAAAAACAGAGCGATATGTACTCGGTGAACAGCGAAATATATGGGAATACGGGCTCAACCTCTCACCCGAGGTACGTAATCTGGTTCAGCTGCACCTGTATGAACTCAAACAAACTGAATTGACTTATTTTTTTGATAGCTATAACTGCGCCACACTGGTGAATTTTATCCTTGCCGTAGCAGCACCATCGTTACGCGAGCCGAAAGGTTGGTGGTTAACTCCTAATGATGTGATCAAGTCGGTATCTGAACAAGGCTTGGTGCAGCAAACCACCGTCCGTGCATCAAGTCGCTGGATAGTGCGTATGCTCAACGAAAATATGCCTAGCGACAGGACAGCGCTTGTACGCCACGCCGTAGAGCAACGAGAGGTAAATAGCTTTACCGAATCCGAAATAGTAGTACCAAGCTTCTTTGATCTAGAACTTGCTAATGCTTATAACAACTACCTGTTCGAGCAATCTCAGATGCCACGCCAGGATTGGCTTTCTTATGCCAATAAACTGGATAAAGTAAAACATCGGCTATTTCCAGGCCAAACACTAGATGCAAGTGAGTATAAAAAACCAACTGCTACGCCTCAAGACGCTCAAGTCTATGCCGGTTTTTTATATGGAAAACACGCTCGTATTTTGAAGTTTGGGATATTGCCGACATCTCATCAAATTGAAGATGATAATCGACAGTATTTCAGCGAAAACGAGCTACGCTTGTTTGAACTAAATTTAAGCTATGACATTGATCGCCGCCGAATAAAGCTGGATGAACTAACAATCTATGCCGTGCAATCGCTCATTCCATATGATACTTTCACGAAAGGTTGGTCTGGGCGGTTCAGGCTAGGATTATTACCACAGTATAATCAGCAGCTAGAAAGTAAAGCTGTTCCAATCGCTACTGGGGGGCTTGGACTTACTACGCGTATTAACCGCGATATTGATGTATATGGCTTGCTAAGCGTAGGTGCCGGATATGCAAACCAGGCATTCTATGGTTACCTGAATCCAGAAATTGGTTTCATCGCCCGTGAAGTGCATGGTATGAAGTCGCTTATCTCTTATACGCAAAATCATAACCAGCGTAACAGTGGCGAAAGATTTGATGAGTGGGCCTTTCAACAATATTTTCCCATGGGTAAAAATCATGCTGCCAGCGTTAAATATATAGAGCGTAAAGGTACCAGTCTTATCAAACGGGAAGCCGAATTACGATTAAAGTATTACTTTTAACTCAATGCAGAAACCTCTTTAAAATATCTCAAAATATTGCTGTAGTAGACTATTTTTCTTACATTTCCCTTCCTTAGCCGCACCCTAAGATTTACTGGGATGCGGGCATCTACTTGTCGGATTTCTTTACATGCTCAAGAGACAAAAACCGTTCGTCAGACATAAGGCGCTGACTTTAATAAGAAAATATTTTCCGGCATAGATAATGCTTTTTACATTGAAATGACTTCAATTAAAAAGGCTTTTCTTTAAAATGAGACTGTTTACACACCTATTTACCGTGGCGCTTACACTTGTTTGCGCAAGCACCAATGCAGCCGCCATTCGTGATAGCAACTTATTTAATGACGTTGCACTAGCTGCCAACGACGACAATTCTACCGGCCTGGTGGATATTGGATTTAATGTTGACTTCTATTCAATGAAAAATATGGGTCAACTGTATGTTAATAATAATGGAAATGTTACCTTCCTCAACAAATTAAGTGCATTTAGCCCATCTGGTTTAGGCAACATAAGCTTCCCTATTCTTGCGCCATTCTTTGCCGATGTCGATACACGCGCAACAAACTCTGGGGTAGTACGATATGGCACAGATACTATTGCGGGCCATAAAGTATTTGGTGTTAATTGGATTGACGTTGGTTATTTTAATAGGCAAGGCAATAAACTCAATTCCTTCCAGCTGATTTTGACGGATCGATCAGAAACGGGTTTAGGGAATTTCGATATCGAATTCAATTACGATAAAATCCTCTGGGAAACAGGTAGTGCAAGCGATGGTATCAATGGAATTGGCGGTAAACCGGCTACGGTGGGGTATACCGATGGGGGAACTAACAATTACGAATTCTTTGGCTCGCGTACTACTCGGGCGTTCTTGGATGATAATCCAACCGGCCTAATTCATGGCAGCTTGAATTCTGATGTGAACGGTCGTTATATTTTCAATGTACGAGACGGCCAAGTAACTCATGTTCCGGAGCCAACGACCGCGGCGCTATTAGGCTTGGGTTTACTGGCAGGTTTTGCATTTCGCCGCAAAAGATCTTAATTCGTTTCTGCATTGAAAAAAGACGCCTTATTAGGCGTCGTTTTAGTGTTTTTCACAGATACGCTTAGAACCTGTCTAAAGTCTCGCGAGCTAGGGCAAGATAAGGCGAAAACAGCCGAGGAAGCGGAGTTTACAAGTGGTAAATGAGCATGCCGAGGGTGTTTTCAACGCCATATTGCCGACGCACAGCAGACTTTAGACAGGTTCTTAGATGTTCATTCCCGGCAATTGCTGGTTTGGATCGACCTTGAACCTTTCAGGCTCGGTTACAGGCAATCAATAGGGCACCTCGAATAACTATGCTTTTTGATGATAGTTGGCACACAAGTTATTGATATCATTGAGCATGGATTTGTAAAAATGGGGTTTTTCGAGGTGCCCAATAGTACTTCATTCTATTCCGGAGACAGGATTGAACCATTAATTTCTAGGACTGAACATATAAGTACAAAAGCAGTAATTCCGAAAGGCGAAACCAGTCAAACAGCGATTGGTTTCGCCCAATCCAGCAAGTTACGTCAACAATACCTAGCCATCAATACGAGTGGTCTAGATGATGGCAGCGAGGCGGGAGCCCTGGTTGATGGCGCGTTTGGCGTCCAACTCAGCCGCGACATCCGCGCCGCCGATCAGGTGTACCGTCTTACCTGCGTTCTTCAACGCGGCCTCCAATTCGCGTAGTGGCTCCTGCCCTGCGCAAATCACCACATTGTCTACCGGCAACAGCTGGGCCAGGTCTTTGATACGGATATGCAAGCCAGCGTCGTCGATTTTCTCGTACGTCACGCTGGAGAGCATTTCGACCTTCTTCATTTTCAGACTCTGGCGGTGAATCCAGCCTGTCGTCTTACCCAGACCATCGCCAACCTTTGATGCCTTACGCTGCAAGAGCCATACCTCGCGTGGCGAGCCATGGGGCCGTGGGCCGGCTGCCGCCAAGCCGCCTTTCTCGGTCAGTGTATTGTCGATGCCCCATTCGCGTAGGAATGCATCAGTGTCGAGGCTGGTGGGTGTGCCTTCGTGAGTCAGGTATTCAGCTGCATCGAAACCAATACCGCCTGCGCCAATGATGGCTACCCGCTTGCCCACCGGTTTGTCATGCCGCATTACATCCAGATAACTCAGCACTTTGGGGTGGTCGATGCCCGGAATATCGAGCCTGCGCGGTTGGATGCCGGTGGCGAGCACCACTTCGTCGAAGGTGCCCAGGTCGGCAGAGGTGGCGCGGTGGTTCAGGCGAATCTTCACCCCGGTCTGGTCGAGCTTGCGCTTGAAGTAGCGCAGCGTCTCGTGGAACTCTTCCTTGCCCGGTACTTTCTTGGCCACATTGAACTGGCCGCCTAGCTCATGGCTGGCTTCAAACAAAGTGACATCATGTCCACGCTCGGCCGCTACCGAAGCGAACGCCATGCCCGCCGGGCCAGCACCGACCACGGCCAGTTTTTTCTTCTGTGCAGTTGGGGTGTAGTTCAGCTCTGTCTCGTGGCAAGCACGCGGATTAACGAGGCAGGTGGTCATCTTGGCTTGGAAGATATGGTCCAGGCAGGCTTGGTTGCAGCCAATACAGGTATTGATGTCCAGCGCACGGTCTTCCGCCGCTTTCTTCACCCATTCGCTGTCGGCGAGGAATGGGCGGGCCATGGAGATCATGTCGGCATCGCCACGGGCCAGTACCTCTTCAGCGACATCCGGCATATTGATACGGTTGGTCGTGATCAGCGGGATATTGACGTGACCCTTGAGCTTCTTCGTTACCCAAGTGAACCCTGCGCGCGGCACCATGGTGGCGATGGTGGGAATACGCGCTTCATGCCAGCCAATGCCGGTATTGATGATGGTGGCGCCTACGGCTTCGACCGCCTTGGCCAGCTGAATGGTTTCCGCCAGTACTGATCCATTGTCGACCAAGTCCAGCATCGATAGCCGATAGATGATGATGAAGTCGGTGCCGACCCGCTCACGCACCGCTTTCACGGTTTCGACCGGGAAGCGCATACGGTTTTCGAAGCTACCCCCCCAGCGGTCAGTACGCTTGTTGGTCTTTTCGGCGATGAACTGGTTGATCAGATAGCCTTCGCTACCCATCACTTCCACACCGTCGTAGCCAGCCTCTTTGGCCAAGACAGCGCAACGGGCGAATTCGTCTATCGTCTGCAGGATTTGTTCGTCGGTCAGCTCAAGTGGCTCGTAGAAGGCAATGGGCGAAGTGATGGGTGACGGCGCAACCGGCTTGGGTTGAAAGCTATAGCGGCCTGTGTGCAGCACTTGCAGGCAGATCTTGCTGCCGGCGGCATGCACGGCATCGGTGACGATCTTGTGATGTGCCACTTCATCGGCGTTATGCAGCATTGCGCCGCCTTCGTATACCCGACCCGCTTCATTTGGCGCGACACCGCCGGTCACGATCAATCCCACGCCACCTGCCGCACGTTCGGCATAAAAGGCTGCCATGCGCTCAAACCCATTGGGGGATTCTTCCAGGCCGGTGTGCATCGAACCCATCAACACTCGGTTCTTCAGTGTGGTGAAGCCAAGGTCGAGCGGGGCGAGCAGATGTGGGTAGGGTGCGTGAGGCATGTCGGGCTCCAGTACGGTAAGGTTGTCGCCGGTACATAGCCGGCGTATGTCATTGCAAGATTTGTTTACTGCTACGGCTGTTACGCGTTGACTTGTCTCAGGAATTGGCTCGATGCGACTGCACTCCGTGCATCCACAGCATGTTTGGTCGTTTTCAGCTGTGGACTTATGAGCGGCTGCCAAAGTGTGTCGCGGTTGGTGGCCTTGAAAAAGCCGAAATGGCCGATGCGACCAAGCCCCATATCCTGTGGTTTTATCTGCTGTATCTGCACCTCGCTGCGTTTGTAAAAGCTATGCAGCGAGGCGATATTACGTGCCGACATCATCTCGTCATCGCTAAAGCTGAATGCGGTGATGGATACCTCCACAGCGGCAAAACGTTGACGGATAGGTTCACCTTCCACACCAACCGCGTAGTCGCGATGCAGGCACCAACGCCGCCATTGTTGCATCACCCGGGCGGGTAAATCACCCACCATCCCCAGACGGCGACCGGGGAAGTAACCAAACAGAGGGGTGAGCAGCGGGGCAAAACCAAACCACAATAACCAAGCTTTGCGTTTGAGGGTTAGGGCATTTTCGCGCCAATACCCACTGCCCGCTGCGATGGTTAGGATGCGATCAACCAAGCCGATATTGGGTGTCAGACCAGGCAATTGACCTCCCAGACTATGGCCGATCCATATTACCGGTTTGCCTGGGGCTTGCTGGGCTGCCCAATCGACCATGGCGGCGCAGTCATGTTCCGCCCAGCCAACTACATCGATATCCAGCGCGTTCAGCGGCCCCTGCCGCGAATCGCCCATGCCGCGGTAGTCAAAACTCAGCGTAAGCCAGCCTTGCTCCGCCAGCCATTGGGCAAATGGCGCATAAAAGCGCTGTGGTACCCCCATGGCCGAAACCAAAAGCACCGTTCCTTGGAGAGGACGAGTGGGTTGGTAACGACGTGCGGCCAGCGCATAGCCATCCGCTGTCAAAACCGTAAGTGTCGATACGTTATCCATCATATCTCCGTGCCAGAGTTGATTAGCCTGGGGTCAAGTCATTGATATACAAGATACTTACTAATCAGTAAGTAGTCAATCGAGCACTTGATTGATGCGTTATTGCCAATGATTGACGTTAACGTCAAATAAGCAGAGCATTTGCTCGACAATGCGCCTAAAATGCGCGCGCATTCCTGACAAAGCTTATTCGCCCTTCCTGCGCCCAGCCAAAAGCGACAACGCAGGACAAGCCACGACCGCTGCCAATAGAGCAGCGGCCTTCAGCCAAAGAAGGAGACACAATGGGAAACGCTATCTCCCTGAATGATAAATATGCGTTGGCCAAGGGCCTTGCATTCATGACGGGTACCCAGGCCTTGGTGCGCTTGCCGATGTTGCAACACCAGCGTGATCTGGCGGCGGGTTTGAATACCGCAGGTTTTATATCTGGCTACCGTGGTTCGCCATTGGGCGGGCTTGATCAAGAACTGACGCGGGCCAAGAAATACCTCGATCCACACAAGGTGGTCTTCCTTCCCGGTGTAAATGAAGACTTGGGTGCGACTGCTGTGTGGGGCTCACAGCAAGTCGGTTTGTTTCCAGGCGCGAAGTACGACGGTGTTTTCGCCATGTGGTACGGCAAAGGGCCTGGGGTCGATCGTTCCGGCGACGTAATTCGCCATGGCAACGCGGCGGGCTCTTCAGCCCTTGGTGGTGTACTGCTGATAGCGGGGGATGACCATGCGGCCAAGTCTTCCACCCTTCCACATCAGACCGACCACGCGTTTGATGCCTTTATGGTGCCGGTGCTAAACCCAGCTGGTGTGCAGGAATTCCTGGATTTTGGCATCCACGGTTGGGCCATGAGCCGCTATTCCGGCTGCTGGGTAACGCTGAAGGCCATCTCGGACACCGTTGAATCTTCCGCGATTGTCGAGATCGACCCGGATCGTGTCCAACCCATACTGCCTACCGATTTCAAGATGCCGGCTGGTGGGCTCAATATCCGCTGGCCCGACCCCCCTCTGGTGCAGGAAGAGCGTCTGCTGCACCACAAGCTGTATGCCGTATTGGCTTATGTGCGGGCCAATAAGCTGAACAAGATTGTTGTCGATTCGCCTAAACCGCGGCTGGGCATCATGACGGCGGGCAAGAGCTACCTCGACGTCATGCAGGCGTTGGACGACCTTGGCATTGATGAAGAGCTGGCTGCGGATATTGGCTTGCGCATATTCAAGGTGGGCTTGACCTGGCCCTTGGAAAGCGAGGGCACCCATGCTTTTGCCGAGGGGCTGGATGAAATCCTGGTGGTGGAAGAGAAACGTCAGGTGCTGGAATACCAGCTTAAGGAACAACTCTACAACTGGCAGGAAGATGTACGCCCGCGTGTGATCGGCAAGTTCGATGAAAAGGGCGAATGGACGTTGCCGGAGGGCAACTGGTTGCTACCGGCTGCCGGTGAGCTTACCCCGGCGATGATTGCGCGCGTCATTGCCGCCCGCATCTCCCGCTTCTACACCAGCCCGGTTATTGAAGAACGGCTGCGCTTTCTCGACGAAAAAGAAAATGCCCTGAAAAAGCCGCGCGACATCATTCTGCGTCAGCCTTACTTTTGTTCTGGCTGCCCGCATAACACATCCACCAAGTTGCCTGAAGGCTCGCTGGCTCTGGCCGGTATTGGCTGCCACTACATGGCGATGTGGGTGACGCCGGGCACCAAGATGTTCAGCCAGATGGGCGGCGAAGGCGTTACCTGGGCAGGCATACAGCCGTTTACCAATACCGAGCATGTCTTCGTCAACCTTGGTGATGGCACCTACTTCCATTCGGGCATTCTGGCGATACGCCAAGCCGTTGCCGCCAAGCTGCATATCACTTACAAACTGCTCTACAACGATGCGGTAGCTATGACGGGCGGCCAGCATGTAGATGGCACGTTGACGGTGCCGATGCTGACTCGCCAATTGGAAGCCGAAGGGGTGAGCAAGATCGTCATCACCTCGGACGAACCCGAGAAATACAACGGCGTGCAGGGCTTGGCTGCCGGCATTACGGTGCACCATCGCGACGAACTGGACCGCATCCAGCGCGAACTGCGCGAGACACCGGGCGTCACCATCCTGATCCATGACCAGACCTGCGCCGCAGAAAAGCGTCGTCGTCGCAAGCGCGGCAAGATGGTCGACCCACCACGGCGTGTGGTGATCAATGAGCGTGTTTGTGAGGGGTGCGGCGATTGCTCCAAGCAGTCCAACTGCTTGTCGGTGATTCCGGTCGAAACCGAATACGGCCGTAAGCGCAAGATCGACCAGTCCAGTTGCAACAAGGATTTCAGCTGCCTCAAAGGCTATTGCCCCAGCTTCGTGACCCTTGAAGGTGAAGTTAAACCCAAGCGGTCGAAACTGGGTGCAGAAGCCTTCGCCAGCCTACCGGCCCTGCCAGAACCCAGGCTGCCTGGACTGGAGCGGCCTTGGAGTGTGCTGGTGACGGGTGTTGGTGGTACCGGTGTGGTGACCATTGGTGGCGTATTGGGTATGGCGGCGCGTATTGATGAGATTGGTACGACGGTGTTGGACCAAACGGGCTTGGCGCAAAAGGGCGGGGCAGTAACGACACACCTGCGTTTTGCGCAGGAACAGGACAAGCTGCATGCCGTGCGGATATCGGCAGGCGACGCCAATGTGGTGCTGGGGTGCGACATGGTGGTGACAGCCACCAATGACTGCTTAGCCAAGATGCGGCGCGATTTCACCTTTGCATTGCTCAATGGCTTTGAGGCGTCGACGGGTGACTTCACCAAAAACCCGGACATGAAGTTCCCCTCGCATTCGATGCTCGATACAGTCAAACAGGCAGTCGGGGAGGGACATTTTGATCAAGTTGACGCCACGCAAATTGCTACAGCATTGATGGGGGATTCTATCGCCACCAATATGTTTATGCTTGGTTATGCTTGGCAAAAAGGGCTGATCCCGGTGTCGGGCGAGGCCATCATGCATGCAATCGAACTTAACGGGGCGGCTGTGCAAATGAACCAGCAAGCGTTTGTCTGGGGACGCCATACAGCCGTGGACAGGATACGGGTCGAGAAGATTGCCTTCCCGCAGGTACGTCAGGCAATCAAGCTGGCCAACCAGACGTTGGATGAATTTATTGCCCGTCGGGTTGCCGATCTGACGCAGTACCAGGATTCGGCGTACGCCTCCCGTTACAGTTCAATGATAGATAAGGTGCGATTGGCGGAGCGCCGTGCTGCGCCGGAGTCTGAACTATTGACCTGGGCTGCCGCCCGCGCGTACTTCAAGGTATTGGCGTACAAGGACGAGTATGAAGTGGCACGTCTTTATACCGATGGCGAGTTCCATAAGCAGCTGGCCGAACAGTTTGACGGTAATTACAAATTGAACTTCAGCCTGGGACCTACTTGGTTACAGTGGCTGGCCAAGAATGGCCAAGCCAAGAAGTTCAAGCTGGGTAGCTGGATAATGGGCGCTTTTGGTATGCTGTCTCAGATGAAAGCCTTGCGTGGGACTGCGCTGGATGTATTTGGCTACGCCGAAGACCGTAAAATGGAGCGTCGCCTGATCGGTGAATTTGAGCAGAGCCTGGATGCAGTACTGGCGGGCTTGAATAGTGAGAAATTGCCGGCTGCTGCTGAAATTCTGAGCTTCGTCCAACAGATTCGTGGCTATGGCCATATCAAGTTGGCCGCCTATGGAACTGTGAAACGGGAGTGGGAGGACAAGCTCAAGCAGTACCAAAGCAATGCTGCCTCGGTAGCAAGTGTAGTTAAGCCTGTGCCAATCCGGTTGTAGTCATCTTTCGTAAACAAACAAACGCCACCCAATTTCTCGGGTGGCGTTTTAACCTTTACTACACTGTTCTCTTATAAAACAAATTTGAGATCGTCATCGGCCTGGGTTGTTACCTTTGGCTATTTTCGAATGAGCAAGGCTATCCTGCATATCGCGGCGGTAATTAATGAAGTCCATGTCGACAGTTGGTGCGCCAAGACGTACCGCTAAGCCTGCTATCTGGCCGCGATAATGGGCGCAGTCGGTCGCAAAGTGAGTCAACACGTCGTGAATCCAATTGTGCTGTTCAACACCGGCCGATGTTTTGAAGTGCAATTCTCCGACGAAGTACGACTCTGGCTGGGCTTCTACCCAATGCTGGGTTTGCCGCATTGTTTGTTTTAACGCCAACTTTAACTCTCGCCACTCATCAAAAAGCTGCTGGTCGAGTTTGTAGTCCTTGGGTTCGCCTTGTAATCGCCCTAGCCATTTCAAATTGATCACCAAAAGGTGATTCACTGTGCCATGAATGCTTCGGAAGGGTAGCCCTTCTTCGTGTTTGCGTACTTCATCCGACAGCTTGTCACAACTCGCAAGCAGTTTGTCATTGGCCCAGTGTTGATAATCAACCTGGTAAAGAAAGTGGTTTTTCCATGAAATCATCGGCGCTTCCTCCTCGAAGCTGGTTACAGCTTAGGCTGTTCTTTGAAATGCTGCTAAAAAACGCATGTCCATATAAAAGCGGCCGTTGCATCAGTGCAAATATGAGGAAGTAGGGTCGACAAATGCCCTTTGAAGCTGTTCAAAGTCTTGCGAGCTAGGGCGAGACAAGGCGAAAACGACGGAGGAGGCGGAGTTTACGAGTGGTAAATGAGCATGCAGAGGCTGTTTTTAATGCCGTATCGCTGACGCGCAGCAGACTTTGAACAGATTCTTACGTTTCCCTGAGCTTCTCTTCTATGAGGGCATGCAGCTGAGTGAAGTCGGGCTCTCCCAGATACCGTTGAACAATATTGCCCCGCTTGTCGATCAATACGGTGGTCGGGGTCAACTTTACATCGCCGAACTGCTTGGCCAGGCTGCCGTCCACATCAAGCGCCACGAAGAAGGGGAGTTTGGCTTTTTCGGTATAGGCCGCGACATAATTGGGTGGGTCATAGCTCATGGCGACTGCGATTGTCTCGAACCCCTGGGCGGCGTATTTATTGTGGGTTTCAATCAGCTTGGGCATTTCACCCATGCAGCCACCGCAGCTGGTGGCCCAGAAATTGACCAATACCACCTTGCCTTTCAGCGCAGCTTGCGTGGTTTGCTGGCCCTTGATCGAAGTGTATTGCACCGCGGGGGCTTGGGTCTGAGCGGTATTGCCAACATAAAGGATAGTGCCAAGCGCGGCGGCAATACCGGCGGCGACGAAGACTTTCAGCAGTGGTTTCATAGCGGGTCACCCAGGCGGGTAGCGGTTCGGCAGTAGTGCCTTAACCGGGGCAAAAGTTGCACAAGCGGCTATTGTATTGATTTTCCGATACTTTCGCTCTGAAGGTATAATCCGCGCCCCTTCCTGCTAGCGATAAAGCGGGTACACCTTTTTAGCGAGTACAGACGATGGCAATCCAATGGTTCCCCGGCCACATGAACAAGGCGAAGAAACAAATCGCCGACACCATGGCCAAAGTGGATATGGTCATCGAAGTACTCGACGCCCGCTTGCCACACATCACCACCAATCCACTAATCCACGAGTTGCGTGTACATCGCCAGCGCCCCAGCTTGAAAGTACTGAACAAAGCTGATTTGGCCGACCCGAATGTGACCGCCGCATGGGTGCAGCATTTCAAGCAGGAAGCCAATACGGCGGTGATTACGCTGGATGAAGCCGGCAAGGCGCGCGACATGGGTAAGTTGCTCAAGTTGTGCCGCGAGCTTGTGCCTCATCGCATTGGGGGCGAAAAGCCGGTGCGGGCGATGATTCTCGGTGTGCCCAATGTAGGGAAGTCCACGCTGATCAACAGCCTGGCCAAGCGCAAATTGGCCAAGGTGGCCGACACGCCCGGCGTAACGCAATCGCAGCAACGCATCGAACTGCCGGACGGCACCATTTTGGTGGATACCCCTGGCATGATGTGGCCGAAGATTGCTTCGAACAACGACGGCTACAAGTTGGCGCTCTCGGGCACTATCGGCCGTAATGCCTTCGATGCGGTGGATGTAGCCTGGTATGCCATGGGTTGGTTGGCGCTAAATGCCCCTGCCAGCATTGGCAGCCGCTATAAGCTCAAAGACTTGAGCGAACCCGGCGATGTGCTGTTCGAGCAGGTTGGGCGGGCGATGGGTTATATCCTGCCCGGCAATCGAGTTGATGACCAAAAAACTGCTGAACGCATCCTGACGGATTTTCGTGCCGCTACCCTCGGGCGCATTTCGCTGGAACGGCCTAACGACAGCCTGGATATGGATCTGGGTGAGGAAGTTGATGCACAAGCCGAAATCGGCACTGAATCAAGAGATGCCGAATGACATTATCTCGCTGGCCTAGTCGTCGAACGTTGGTCCAGTTATCGGTTGCGACGGTGCCGATAGCTGACGGACCACGGTTGCAAAAATCGACTAGAATCGGCTCATCCTTTACCGTCCTCGATTCCCGCTATGGAAGCTGAACTGCAGAATCTGGAAGACCGCATTAACAGCCTGGCCGCAATATGCCAGCAGCTGCGAACGGAGAATGTCGCCTTGCGCCAGGAAGTTCTGGTGCTGAAGGGGGACAATAAGCGCTTGGTTGATAAGGTGGAAATCGCAAAGTCCAAGGTCGATGCCCTGCTGGAACAACTGCCGGAGGAAGCTGAATGAGCGAGCTCAAGCAACTGGATGTCACAATCATGGGGCGCGAGTTCCGAGTGGCATGCCCGCCAGCGGAAGAGCCTGCCCTGATGGAGGCGGTGAACTATCTTGATATGAAGATGCGGCAACTGCGTGATAGCGGCAATGTGATGGGCATCGATAAGATCGCCATCATGGCTGCGTTGAATATCACCCATGAATTTATGAACACCCGTGTAGCGGGGGGTCTGGACATGGCCGACTTTAAGCGTAGAATCGGCCGCATGCAGCAGACTATCGATCAGTCGCTGAAGGAACAGCAGAAACTGTTCTGAATTTTTTGGCAGATTTACTGCCTTGCTCTTTCAAAGTTTCCCTGCGGCGTTCGTTCCGGTTCGATATTCTTTGAACCAATATATTGCCCTAGGTTGTATGGCTGGCCGCGCCTGTTGTGCGCATCGTTTATCCGATGTGCCTGATGGCGTGCCGCTTGCGACCACTTGAACCTTTGGTTCAAGATGTGAGCCGGGACGGCGCCCGCGGGGATCCCCACCCCGCAATCCTCCAAAAATTCCATGACCGATAAAGCTAACCTCCGCCGCGAACTACGCCGGAGACGTATGGCTGTGCCCGCCAGGCAGCGTAGGCTAGCCGAAAACAAGGTAGCTCGACGTGCGTTGCACTTTCTGCGGCCTGGGCAAGCGGTGGCGGCTTATGTAGCGATGGGCTCAGAACTATCGCTGGCTGCATTGATTCGGCTCGCCCTGGCGCGGGGTTGTTCGGTCTGGTTACCTGTACTGCCTAGTCGAGGCCGGTGCATGCGGTTTGCAGACGTGGCGGATTCCCGTGGGGTTTGGCGGCGCAATCGTTATGACATCAAAGAATTTCTTTCCACGCGCCGTTGTCTGCCACGCCAATTGGCAACGGTATTCCTGCCCCTGGTCGGATTTGATCTTCAGGGAGGGCGGCTTGGCCAAGGTGGCGGCTATTACGACACGACATTCGCTTTTCGCAACCAAGCGGTAGCGCTGCGAAAGCCCCGTATGGTAGGCGTTGCCTTTGAATGCCAGCGTGTGGTGCAGGTCCATCGAGAAGCGCACGATGTGCTATTGGATTGGGTGATCACTGAGAAGACAAGCTATCGTTGTGTACCCTCTAGACACTCGACCTGATTCGCGAGGCTTTGCGTTGGCGCAGCCAGAGGCATCCGCTACGATAACTGTTTTTACCCAGGGCCACGGTATGCGCTATTGGTTAATGAAGGCAGAGCCGGAAGAACTTGGTATTGCTGATTTGGCCGCACTGCCAACACAAACGGTGGGCTGGTGCGGCGTGCGCAATTATCAAGCGCGCAATTTCATGCGTGACCAGATGCAACAGGGTGATAGGGCGTTGTTCTACCATTCGGGGGTTAAGGAGCCGGGCGTAGCAGGCATCGTCGAAGTGTGTTCTTCGCCTTATCCCGATCCGACGCAGTTCGACCCCAAAAGTCATTATTACGACCCGAAGTCCAAACCAGAAGCCCCTCGCTGGCAGCAGGTTGATGTTCGATACATCAAGCGGACCCGTTATCTGCCGCTGAGCGCTATGCGTGCTGAACCCGATCTGGAAGGCATGCTGCTGCTGGTACGCGGTAACAGGTTGTCGATTACACCGGTCGAGCCGGCACATTGGAGGGCTGTCATGCGGTTGTTGGGGGAAGCCCCTTGAGCTGGTTGGCGATCAGTGCCTTTCTGGCGACGGGCTGTGCGGCTGGCTTTCTGGCAGGTCTCTTGGGAGTAGGCGGTGGTTTGATTATTGTGCCGGCACTGGTGGCGATTTTTGAGGCCAACCATTTTCCACCGGAACATACTTTGCATATTGCGCTGGGTACTTCATTGGCCAGCATCATTTTCACCTCTATCTCCAGCTTGCGGGCCCACCATGGCCGAGGTGCAGTGCAATGGACCACGGTAAAAGGCATGGCGGCTGGGTTGGCGTTGGGAACATTTGGTGGGGCTTGGTTGGCGGCAAAAATTCCCTCCTTGGGCTTGAAGTGGTTTTTTGTCTTCTTTGCCTACGTGGTTGCAGCGCAAATGTTGTCGGGTTTCAAGCCCAAGCCCAGCCGGCAACTGCCCGGTAGCAGTGGTTTGGCATGCGCAGGGGGTATTATCGGTACTGTCTCAGCCTTTGTAGGCATTGGGGGCGGCTCTATGTCGGTTCCATTCCTTACGCTGTGCAATATGCCTCTGCCAGCAGCCATTGGTACGTCTGCCGCGTTGGGGTTGCCTATCGCACTGGGTGGGTTGGCAGGCTATGCCTTCAATGGCGTTGGCTTAAGTCATCTACCCGCCTACAGCTTGGGTTTTGTCTACTTACCCGCCTTGATAGGCATTGTTGTAGCCAGCTCGCTAGTTGCCCCTCTGGGCGCGACCATGGCGCATCGATTACCGGTTGCCCGGCTCAAACAATGCTTTGCCGGTCTGTTGATATTGATCGCCAGCCGAATGCTCTACAGTCTGGTTGCTTGATATGTGTCTGATAGGTTTTGAATGGCAACCGGGTACAGACACACCCCTGAGGGTTGTAGCCAATCGTGATGAATTCTATGCTCGCCCTACTGCTGCGGCGGCTTGGTGGCCCAAGGGAGATATCCTGGCTGGGCGAGATCTGGAGGCTGGCGGCAGCTGGATGGGTGTCAGCCGCAATGGCCGTTTCGTGGCACTAACCAATTATCGCGAACCGAGCGCCACGCAGTTTGACGCACCATCCCGCGGCCAGCTGGTTGTGGATTTTCTGCGTGACCCGCGCAATGCCAGTCAATATTTGTCGGGATTGCGCGCGATAGCCAGCCGTTACAATGGCTTCAATTTGTTGGTTTACGATGGGCGGCAATTGCTGGGTTATGAGAGCCGTACGGATCGTGTGTTGCGTTTTGGTCGGGGCATCCATGCCCTATCAAATGCCTGTTTTGACACACCCTGGCCTAAGTTGAGCAAAATCAAAGCCGGCTTTGTCGAGGCTGACCACGATACCACGGCCTTGTTTGCGATATTGCAAGACGCCGAAGTGGCGCCAGATTCACAACTGCCGAGTACAGGCGTTCCTTTGGCTTTGGAGCGTGCGTTATCAGCAATTTTTATTCGAACGCCCTGCTATGGTACTCGTTGCTCCAGTTTGCTGATGCTGGGCCGGCAGCGCGCCGAATTTACCGAACGACGTTTTGAATATGGAGAGTTCGTGGAAGAAAATCGCTTTGAGTTTGCATTTTCCGGGTTGACCTAAACTGACTTCTGGTTGAATCTGCGTTGTATGTCGCACGAACATCATGATCACGCTCATCACCATCATGCTGCCAGCCGCAAGCGGATGCTGATCGCGCTTCTTTTGACCGCTGGCTATGCCGTTGTCGAAGCATTCGGTGGTCTTTATACCGGCTCGCTTGCCCTCTTGTCGGATGCTGGGCATATGTTGACGGATGCTGCGGCGCTGGGCTTGGCGTTATTCGCCCAATATGTTGCCCGCAGACCGGTGTCCGCCAGCAATTCGTATGGCTATGCGCGTGCGGAAGTCCTCGGTGCGCTGATCAATAGCCTGTTCATGCTGGCGATGGTGGGGTGGATCGCATTTGAGGCGCTGGGCCGTCTGTTTAACCCCAAGGATGTCGATGGGGTCGGCGTGATGGGAATCGCGAGCATTGGCCTGGTTGTGAATTTGATCGCAGCTTGGTTGTTATCGAGCGATAGCCACAATATGAATTCACGAGCTGCGCTGATGCATGTACTGGGCGATCTGCTTGGCTCGGTCGCGGCAATTTTGGCAGGCTTGGTGATATGGGCTACTGGCTACAAGCCGATTGATCCAATTCTGTCGCTCTTGGTCGTGCTGCTGATTTTGCGTTCAACCTGGGCATTGGTGCTTCAATCAAGCCATATGTTGATGGAAGGGGTGCCGGCCCATCTGGATATGCAGGCAATCGGACAGACACTGGCCGAACAGAAAGGCGTGCAGTCAATCCATGACCTGCATGTCTGGCACCTGGGGCCCACGCGGGTGGCATTGTCGGCGCATATGGTGATCGAGTCCCCTGAGAGTTGGCCTCGCCTGCTGGCAGCGATTCAGGGACTGTTGGCCAAAGACTACGGCATTGACCATGTCACGTTGCAGCCGTCCTGGCTTGGAATGCCGCCCCGCGGTAAGGTCATCCCCCTGGCCGCGCTGACGGGAGGGGATTCTGAACACGATGGGCATGGTCACGCTGAGCCCGTCAAATCCCACCAAGAAGGGCATGGTCACCATAAACATGATCATGGGCATACCCACTAGCGTCTTGTCCGACGCCCGGCGTTGCGGGCACCAGGAGACCCATCCCTGGGTTGCTCCAGCATAGCTTCTGTACCGTTATTCGACTTTAAGCTGCGTTAGCGATGCTTGACTCAATGTGGGCCAGTTATCCTCAATACGCTTTACCCCGCCCTTTGCACGCAGCTTGCCCCAGCCCCGTTCAAAGTGGGCTAGCGTTGTTTCGGCTTGTGGATGCGTCAACGAGAATACTGCGTAGATGGGCAGCGTGCTGATTTCACCGTAGTGCGCAACTTTATCCGCCAAGTCATGTTTATTGATCAGGATATGGGCCACTCGTGCATCAACCAAGGTGAAGGCAAGCCGTCCGGCAGCGACATTGCGTAGATTGGTTGCTTCGCTTTGGCTATGAACTTTGATGATATTCCTATCATTCAGTAATTCGGCTGGGTATTCATAACCCATCGCGACACCTACGCGTTGGCCACGCAGATCGGCATAATCGATTTTCTTCTGGGGTAGCCCGGCCGGGCCCCAGGTCAGCATGCGGATGTGGGTCAGGGGACGTGTCGACCATAGATAGTCTTGCTTACGGTCTGGTGTTTTGGCGGTATCGAAGGTCGCGACGTATTTACCTCGTTTGACGGATTCCAGGCAGCGATTGTAAGGCTCGGGCCTGAATTCGACATCAAGACCTGCTTCGGTGAAGGCAGCGCGCATCAATTCCACTGTCAACCCGACGGATTTTCCACGTTGCCCGGCTGAGTACGGGTAAAAATCATCTTCAGCGCATAACAAAACCTTGTTACTGCCCCAACAGGCGGTTGAGCAAAGCAACGCGCCAAGCGTCCATCTTGTTACAACTTGCACTGATTTCATCCTTCAGCGTTGATTTTTGAAACTAATTCCTTGAGTACTACTTCAGCGCGGTCATTGCTAACCTGACAAGTCCCCGCTGCATGGTGGCCGCCACCGCCATATTGCAAGCACAGTTCCCCGACATTGGTTTTGCAGGAGCGATCAAGAATGGACTTACCAATCGCGAATACGGTGTTCTGCTTTTCCCGGCCCCACATGACATGGATGGAGATATTTGTCTCAGGGTACAACGCATACACCATGAAGCGGTTGGCTGCGAAGATGGTTTCTTCATTGCGTAGGTCCAGCACCGCCAGATTAAGGCTGGTGGTAGTACAGCGCATGATTTGGTCCTTGGCACGCGGCTCGTGTTCAAAATACAGCTCTACGCGCTCGCGCACGTCCGGCAGGCTGAGAATGTCCTCAATGCCATGGGTGCGGCAGTACTGGATCAGGTCCATCATCAGCTGGTAGTTACTGACGCGGAATTCGCGAAACCGGCCCAGTCCTGTACGCGCATCCATCAGGTAATTCAGTAGCACCCAACCTTCGGGGCTCAAGATTTCGTCAGCCGTAAAGTCGGCTGAGTCCGCCTTGTCAACAGCCTCCATCATGTCATCACTGACTCTGGGAAACGCCTTTCTACCGCCATAGTATTCGTACACCACCCGGGCAGCAGAGGGGGCGGTAGGAATAATAATGTGATTATCGTGCTTTTCGTTGCGCAACGTTTCGGAGAGATGGTGATCGAAGGCCATGTGCAGGCCCGGAACATACGGCAGGTTGGTGCTGATATCGCGGGGTGTCACGGAGACCTTGCCATCCTGCATATCCTTTGGATGCACGAACAGTATGTCGTCGATCATATCGAGTTCGTTCAATAACACGGCACATACCAGGCCATCGAAGTCACTGCGGGTGATCAGGCGGAATTTGGATTCAGACATGTGCGCACTCCCTACCGTAAGTGAGACCGAGCCGGCCGATGCCGGCTGTTGAGATCAGCTGATTTGTTGCTGTTGCTTCACCACCGTCATGGCCGTTGCTACCAAACTACCGATATCAGCAGCATTGGCAGGCAAGATCATGGTGTTACCTTCTTTAGCGATATTGCCGAAGGCATCAATATAGCGCTCGGCTACCTTAAGATTAACCGCCTCATAGCCGCCGGGCTGACGAATTGTCTGTGCGACCATATGAATAGCCTCCGCCGTAGCCCGGGCAACCAGGCGAATGGATTCTGCTTCCCCTTCGGCACGGTTGATGGCAGCGGCTTTATCGCCCTCAGACTGGTTGATAGAAGCTTGGCGTTCCCCTTCTGAGTTCTGAATGGCTGCTTCGCGTTGGCCCGTTGCGATATTTATCTGCTCCTGCTTGCGACCTTCCGAGGCGGCAATAAGGGCGCGCTTTTCCCGCTCGGCGGTAATCTGTGCCTGCATGGCATGCAGAATTTCCTTTGGCGGGGTCAGGTCTTTGATCTCGTAGCGTAGTACTTTGACCCCCCAGTTGGAGGCGGCTTCGTCCAGTGCGGTGACTACCGTACGGTTGATATCGTCGCGCTCTTCGAAGGTCTTATCCAACTCCATCCGGCCTACGACTGACCGCAAAGTGGTCTGCGCCAGCTGGGTGATGGCCAACTCAAAATTGCTGGAACCATAAGAGGCTTGTTTTGGGTCGGTTACTTGAAAGTAGAGGATACCGTCCACTTGAAGCTGGGTATTGTCTTTGGTGATACAGATTTGACTCGGTACATCGAGCGGTACTTCACGTAGATCGTGCTTGTAGGCGACACGATCAACAAACGGCACCACCACATTCAGGCCTGGTTGCAGTGTGCCGTGAAAGCGCCCTAACCGTTCTACCACCCATGCATGTTGTTGTGGGACGACCTTGAGCGATTTCACTGCAAAAATCACGGCAACTACAAACAGGACCAGTGCTATTGTCGGCATCTACTTCTCCAGAAACTGCTTAAAATCTTAAAGCATCGTGTTATGCGGCAGGAGGCATAAGCGCCACCAGCAGTGTGTTTCCTCGTTGACCAATGATATACAGCTCCACGGGAAGATCCTGGTCTGTGATAGCGGTGGCCAACTCGGCATCCCAGCCTGCGCCACGATAGCGTACACGTAACTGGGTGGCTGACTTCCAGTGTTCCACTTCAACCCTTTGACCCAAATCCAGCGATTGCGGCCCAGTTGGGCGACTGATGGGATTACGGCGCAACCACAGTGTGCCCGCAACGGCGCACAACGCTGCTGCCAGCAACTGTATGGGCAAGCTAAAACCTGCAAGTGCAACAATGCCGCCTATACCCGCGGCGATGCCACATACCAAAAGGTAGAAGGTGCCAACCAACATTTCGGTGCCGGCCAGCGCCAAACCCAATACAAACCAGATGATGTAGTTATCCATGCCTTCATTCACTACGGTTAATGCTTGAAAACGCTCCTGTTATAGCTTGAGCAGCTCTTTCCAACCAGCCCCTGGCGCACCAGCTGGCCGTTTTAAACGGTTTTGTCGTACAATACAGCCCCTTTGCCTTTGATATTCAGTTACTTAACGACAGGTTTGATCATGCTGTACCCAGAACGTTTCGATGTAATCGTCATTGGCGGCGGTCATGCAGGCACTGAAGCCGCGCTTGCTGCTGCCCGGATGGGCAGTCGCACGCTGTTGCTTAGTCATAATATCGAGACATTGGGCCAGATGAGCTGTAACCCCTCGATTGGTGGAATCGGCAAGGGGCATCTGGTCAAGGAGGTCGATGCATTGGGTGGCGCAATGGCGCTTGCGACTGATATGAGCGGTATTCAGTTCCGTACCCTGAATGGTTCCAAGGGGCCGGCTGTGCGTGCTACCCGGGCCCAGGCTGACCGGGTAATGTACAAGGCTGCCATTCGTTCCATGTTGGAAAACCAGCCCAATCTGACGTTGTTTCAACAAGCCGTCGATGACCTTGTGGTTGAAGGTGATCGGGTAATTGGTGTCATCACCCAAATCGGCATTCGTTTTGAAGCCCCGACAGTTGTCTTGACGGTAGGTACATTCCTCGCCGGCAAGATTCATGTCGGGCTTGAGAATCATACAGGGGGCCGTGCGGGAGACCCAGCTTCGGTTACGCTGTCCTCACGGTTACGTGAGTTGCAGTTGCCGGTAGGGCGGCTCAAGACAGGTACGCCGCCCCGTATCGATGGCCGCAGTATCGACTTTTCGGTAATGGAGGCACAGCCGGGTGATGAGCCTACGCCGGTGTTCTCGGCGCGAGGCAGCCGGGCCATGCACCCGCAACAGCTGCCGTGCTGGATTACCCATACCAACCAGCGGACGCACGACATTATCCGATCGGGGTTTGATCGTTCACCCATGTTTACGGGCGTGATAGAAGGTGTTGGCCCGCGCTATTGCCCGTCGATTGAAGACAAGATTAACCGCTTTGCGGACAAGGATTCACACCAGATATTCCTCGAGCCAGAAGGCTTGCACACCCATGAGTTCTATCCGAACGGTATCTCCACAAGTTTGCCTTTCGACATTCAATTGGCTGCCGTGCGCTCCATCCGTGGTTTGGAGAATGCACATATTCTGCGGCCGGGCTATGCAATCGAATATGACTATTTCGACCCGCGTGCGCTGAAAGCCACTTTCGAGAGCAAAGCGATTTCTGGACTCTTTTTTGCTGGCCAGATCAATGGTACGACAGGTTATGAAGAGGCCGCCGCACAGGGCTTGTTTGCTGGCTTGAATGCCGCACTTCAGGTACAAGGCAAAGCGAGTTGGACGCCCGCGCGTGATCAAGCCTATCTCGGTGTATTGGTCGACGATCTGATTACCCGTGGTGTTTCCGAACCGTATCGGATGTTTACCAGCCGGGCAGAGTTCCGATTGCAGCTGCGAGAAGACAATGCCGATCTGCGTTTGACTGAGGCAGGCCGTCGGCTTGGTTTGGTTGGCGATGAGCAATGGGCATTGTTCAGCCGTAAGCGGGATGCTTTGGCGGCTGAGTTGGAGCGGCTCAAGGTGACCTGGGTCAATCCGCGTCTTATCACGCCAGAAGAGGCACAGCGTGTATTCGGCCAGCAGATTGAACGCGAATACACCTTGGAACAACTGCTACGCCGGCCAAACGTCGATTACGCCAGCCTGATGAGCTTGCCAGTTGTAGGTGAGGCCGTGGCAGACCCTCTGGTTGCGGAGCAGGTGGAAATCCAGATCAAGTACGCAGGCTATGTGGAGAGACAGAAGGATGAAGTCGCCCGCCGCAGCGATATCGAAGATGTGCGCTTGCCCTCGGAGATGGACTACGGCAAGGTGCCTGGACTTTCCAAAGAAGTACAGCAACGATTGATTCAAGCTCGCCCAGAGACCCTGGGTCAGGCATCCAGATTGCAAGGCATGACACCAGCCGCCATTGGCCTGCTGCTTGTGCATCTGAAACGCGGCTTCAAAGCCACCCCGGACAACGACACGACAAAAAAGACCGCATGATCGGGACAAAACAAGAACAGCAATTAAAAGAGGGCCTGGCAGTATTGGGCCTCACATTGGACGACGCTAAGGTCGCCCGCTTGCTTACCTACTTGGCGTTACTGCTGAAGTGGAACAAAACATATAGTTTGACGGCAATTACAGAGCCTGAGCGCATGGTTTCTCACCATTTGCTCGATAGCTTGGCTGCGCTAGCGCCTATTGCCGCTGTGCAACCACGGCGGCTGCTTGATGTGGGTAGCGGCGGCGGCCAGCCCGGCATCCCCTTTGCCATTTTGCAGCCGGATTGGAAGATTACCCTGCTGGACAGCAACCATAAAAAGACGACTTTCCTGCGTCAGGCAGTGATTGAACTTGACCTACAGAATGTGCAGGTTATCTGTGACAGGGTTGAGAATGTCCCGCTTGATGGCGGTTTCGACCTGATAACCTCGCGTGCGTTTGCCGACTTGACGGACTTTGTTCGTCTAACAAAACATTTACTGGCGAATAATGGCCGTTGGGCTGCCCTAAAAGGGGTGCAGCCATTTGAGGAAATCGCTTCTTTGCCTGCTGATATTAATAGCCATGTTATGCCGCTGGATGTGCCGGACCTGGGTGCCGAGCGCTGCATTGTCTGGATGGAGGTGCGCGCATGAGTCGCGTCATCGCAATCACCAACCAAAAAGGGGGAGTGGGTAAGACCACCACCACGGTAAATCTCTCTGCCGGCTTGGTCCTGAAGGGAAAGCGGGTACTGCTGATCGACCTTGACCCTCAAGGCAACGCCACCATGGGTTCTGGCGTGGATAAGCAGGAGTTGGGCCGCAGTGTTTATCATTTGCTGCTGGGGCATGCCGAGTTGGCGGATGTACGTATCAATACCGAGCACGGCTTTGATATTCTTCCTGCGAACCGTGAGCTTGGTGGTGCCGAGGTTGAACTGATTGAAGTCGATCGGCGCGAACTACGTTTGCGTGAAGCGTTGTTGGCGGTGCAGGCTGAATACGATTACATCCTGATTGACTGCCCACCTGCGCTTAATATGCTCACCGTAAATGGTTTGGCTGCTTCCGATGGAGTCATTATCCCCATGCAGTGCGAGTATTATGCGTTGGAAGGCTTGACTGACTTGATCAACACCATGCGGCGTGTTCGGCAGGCGCTCAATCCCAAGATCGAGATTGATGGCTTGTTGCGTACGCTGTATGACCCGCGTTCTACTTTGGCGCAGCAGGTTGTAGCTCAGCTGAATCAGCATTTCGGTTACAAGGTGTTTGAGACGGTGATTCCGCGCAATATCCGTCTCGCAGAAGCCCCCAGTTTTGGCCGCCCTATCTTTGCTTATGACAAGTCCTCGCGTGGGGCGCAAGCCTACCGTGCGCTTGCAGAAGAGCTGATCGCACGCTTTAAATAAACCCGCGCCGAAGGCGCAGCCTGCCCCTTGTTTACCAAACAGGGTTAAGTGTGAATGTGTGGTCATGAGTACGGTGACGCACTGATCCCAGGTATGACCCTTATGGAAGTCAAATACATGGCCAAGTTCAAAGGTCTCGGTCGCGGTCTGGATGCCCTGCTGGGTAGTGCCGCGGCATTGGAAGAGAAACTCCAGGCGTTGCCTGTCCACTATCTGCAGCCAGGTAAATACCAGCCGCGCACCCATATGGATGAGCATGCGCTGGCTGACTTGGCTGAAAGCATTCGTACGCAGGGCGTGATTCAGCCGATTCTGGTGCGTGAAATCGGTATCGATCGCTATGAAATCATTGCTGGAGAAAGGCGTTGGCGGGCAGCACAAAAAGCAGGGTTGACTGAACTTCCTGCCGTTATTCGGAAGGTCTCGGACGAAGTCGTGCTGGTGATGGCGCTGATTGAAAATATCCAGCGTGAGAACCTGAATCCGCTTGAAGAGGCCGTAGGTTTGCAACGGCTGATTGAGGAGTTTGGCATGACGCACGAGGCTTGCGCCCATGCAGTCGGCAAATCGCGCTCTGCTGTGACCAACCTGCTCCGCTTATTGAATTTGGCAGACCCTGTACGAGAAATGCTGATGTATGGGGCGCTTGATATGGGCCATGCACGGGCGTTACTGGCGCTGCCGGTGTTGAAGCAGATTGAGATAGCAAAATTAGTTGCCGGTAAGGGCCTGTCGGTACGCGAAACGGAGAAGCTGGTTCAAACTCTATTGGCAGGCCAAGCTACGCCTATTGTTGTCTTGCAAAAGCGGGTTGATCCGGATTTGGCGCGTTTGCAGGAGGATCTATCTGATAAGTTAGGTGCCAAGGTGCAGATTGCAACGGGGCGCAAAGGCCGTGGCAAGGTGACCATAGAATATGGTTCTTTGGACCAACTCGATACGCTTCTGGCTTTGTTGCGCCACTAGATTGCCAGTGTTGATATCAATTCTTATTGAGCGATCGCATACTGATCGCTCAATATCCCACCCGTTTGAACGCTAGAATTTTCAGAAAAAACAGATGATTACGCCCTGCTGTCGGGCGCTCGGCTTGACCTATGCACCAAGAGAACGCTAACATCCGCGAGTTTTCTCAACCCCTCTCTCCATCCGAGAAGTTGAGAAAGCAGATTCGCGCCGTGCTGCTCGTGATGTCGGCCCTGACCGGGGTTGTTGCTACGACAGCATTTTTTATCGTCGATATCAAAGCGATGCTCGCTGCCTTGTTTGGCGGCTTGAGCCAGATCGTAGCGGTATTTGCCTATGGCCGAGTCAGCCGATTCGAAGGAATTCCGGCCCCGAAGGCGCTCTTTGCCCAGTTCTTAATGGCAGAGATCGTCAAGATTGTAGTGTCTCTGGCGCTATTGCTTGCCGGCTACATCATCTTTGGGGCGAATGCACTGTGGTTTGCCGGTGCATTCGTGGCCGCTCTGGCGGCCTATTTGCTGGTACTTATTTCCAAATAAAACACTACCCACACCTATGTCGGCTGAACATAACGCACCTGCTAACGCGACAGAATACATCTCGCACCATTTGATGAATCTGCGCGCCAACCCGGCACTTACTGATCCCACAGATCCTAGTCACTTCCATCTTGATACCTTCTGGATCGCCTTGATCCTGGGTTTCGTCTTCGTCGGTATTTTCGGCTTGGTAGCGCGTCGTGCTTCGGTGGACAAACCATCCAAGTTCCAGTTGTTTATCGAGCTGATCATCGAGCTGGTCGATAGCAACGTGAAGGATATCTTCCACGGTAAGAGCAAGATCGTTGCACCCCTGGCCCTGACGGTGTTTGTCTGGGTCACGCTGATGAACGCGATGGATTTTTTGCCGGTTGACCTGCTGCCGAAGATCGCAGCTGAGTTTGGTATCCAATACCTGAAAGTGGTGCCGACTGCCGACATCAACCAGGGCCTGGCTATGTCGCTGTCTGTTGTGTTGTTGTCCGTTGTTCTTGGCATTCAAGCCAAGGGCTTGGTTGGCTTTGTTGTCGAATTCTTCACCGCCCCCTTCCATGCTGAAGGTACGGTCATGAAGATCATCCTGATTCCTATCAATGGCGCAATGCAGCTGATCGAATATGGCTCACGTGGCCTGTCATTGGCTCTGCGGTTGGTTGGCAATATGTTCGCCGGCGAATTGGTATTTATGTTGATCGCCCTGTTGGGCATGAGTTGGACCGGAGCAAATCCAGGCTCCATTCTTGGTCTGTTGGGCCAAGTTGTGGCTGGCTCTGCCTGGGCAATCTTCCACATCCTGATTGTGATTCTGCAAGCCTACATCTTCATGATGCTGACCATTGTTTACTGTGGCCTGGCCGTTGAAGAGCATTAAGCCTTGCTGAAGCTTTATTGATTTTGTCGCACCCTTTTTTCGTAAATCACCATCCTTACTTAGGAGTATCAAATGGAACACGCAGTCCTGATCGCTAACGTTCAGCAATTCACCGCTATTGCCATCGGCCTGATGATTGGCTTGGCAGGCGTTGGCGCCGCTATCGGCGTGGCATTGGTTGGTGCCAAGTTCTTGGAAGGCGCTGCTCGCCAGCCTGAGTCTGCTGCTGCCCTGCAACCTAAGCTGTTCGTTATTGCCGGTCTGGTTGATGCCATCTTCATTATCACTGTTGCCGTTGCCCTGATGTTTGCCTTCGGTAACCCATTGGTCGCTCTGATCAAGTAAGCAACCCTTTCTCCATCAAGGGGTTAACACATGAATATTAACGCGTCCTTGTTCGGGCAAGCGTTGGTCTTCGCGATCCTGGTGCTGGTCACCTGGAAGTTCATCTGGCCGCCGCTTATCGCGACGCTGGAAGAACGTGCCAAGCGCATTGCAGACGGCTTGTCCGCTGCTGACCGCGCCAAGCACGATCTTGAGCTCGCCGAAAAGCGTGCTGCAGAAGAACTGCGCAAAGCCAAGTCGCAAGCGACCGAAATCATCGCCCAAGCTGAGAAGCGCGCCAGTCAGATCGTTGAGGAAGCCAAAGACGCAGCTCGCGTCGAAGGTGATCGTCTGATCGCTGGTGCAAAGGCTGAAGTCGACCAGCAAGTTCATCACGCCAAGGAAACCCTGCGTCAGCAAGTTTCTGTTTTGGCTGTGGCCGGCGCAGAGAAGATCCTGCGCAAGGAAGTGGACGCTGCTCGTCACGCCGACCTGCTCGCTTCTCTTAAAGCGGAACTGTAAACGCTCATGGCTGAACTCATAACCGTCGCAAGACCCTACGCCGAGGCTGCATTCCGGCTGGCGAAGGAAGCGAACAGCCTGCCGGCTTGGTCGGAGGCGCTGGCTGTATTGGCTGCCGCCGCGCAAGACCCGCTGGCAGTCGAGTTCGCCGCCAATCCGAAGTTCTCCGCGAGCCAGGTACAAGCGCTTCTGACCGAACTGCTTGGCGCGCGTGCTACGCCACACATAAGCAATTTCGTTTCTACCGTGTTGGAAAGCCGCCGCTTTGTCCTGCTGCCCTATATTGCCGATTTGTTCGAGCAATTGAAGGCTGTTGCAGAGGGTTCGGTTACAGCGCACATCGAGTCGGCTTTTGACCTGAGCGGTACCCAGTTGGACGAAATCAAGTCCATCTTGGCCGACCGTACCGGTAAGAAGGTCGAGACCACCGTCAGCATCAACCCCGATCTGATCGGTGGCGTGCGCATGACTGTGGGTGATGACGTCATCGACGCCTCGGTGCGTGGCAAGCTTGCTGCGCTCTCGGCCCGCCTCGCCCACTAACGCCTAGCGTAGTGAGCGAGTAATCATTTTGGAGTGCAAACAATGCAATTGAATCCGTCCGAGATCAGCGATCTGATCAAGAGCAAGATTCAGAACCTGTCCGCAGGCGCAGAAAGCCGCACGACTGGTACCGTGGTTTCGGTGTCTGACGGTATCGTTCGCGTGCACGGCTTGTCTGAAGTCATGCAGGGCGAAATGCTCGAATTCGTGGGCAATACTTTTGGTCTGGCCCTGAACCTGGAGCGTGACTCTGTTGGCGCCGTAGTACTGGGTGACTACGAGCACATTTCCGAAGGTTCGGAAGTAAAGTGCACCGGTCGTATCCTTGAAGTGCCGGTTGGTCCGGAACTGCGTGGCCGTGTGGTGAATGCATTGGGCCAGCCTATTGATGGCAAGGGCCCGATCAATGCGACCCGCTCCAGCCCGATCGAAAAAATCGCCCCTGGCGTTATCGCCCGTCAATCCGTTTCGCAACCATTGCAAACAGGTATCAAGGCGATTGACGCCATGGTGCCGGTTGGTCGTGGTCAGCGTGAATTGATCATTGGCGACCGCCAGACCGGCAAGACCGCTGTCGCGCTGGATGCCATCATCAACCAGAAGGGTAACGGCGTTACCTGTATCTACGTTGCTATCGGCCAGAAGGCTTCGTCGATTGCTAACGTGGTGCGCAAACTGGAAGAGCATGGTGCGCTGGATCACACCATTGTGGTTGCCGCTTCGGCATCTGAATCGGCTGCAATGCAGTACCTGTCGCCCTACGCTGGTTGCGCCATGGGCGAATACTTCCGCGATATCGGCGAAGATGCCCTGATCGTGTACGACGACTTGTCCAAGCAAGCCGTCGCCTATCGTCAGATTTCGCTGCTGTTGCGTCGTCCGCCGGGCCGTGAAGCGTATCCAGGCGATGTGTTCTACATCCACTCGCGTTTGCTGGAACGTGCATCGCGTGTCAATGAAGACTACATCGAGAAGATCACCAACGGTGCCGTGAAGGGCAAGACCGGTTCTTTGACCGCCCTGCCTATCATCGAAACCCAGGCTGGTGACGTGTCCGCCTTCGTGCCGACCAACGTGATCTCGATTACCGACGGCCAGATCTTCCTGGAATCGGACTTGTTCAACGCGGGTATTCGACCCGCCATCAACGCCGGTATCTCGGTGTCGCGCGTTGGTGGTGCAGCCCAGACCAAGGTCGTCAAGAAGCTCGCCGGTGGTATCCGTACCGCATTGGCCCAGTACCGTGAACTTGCTGCCTTTGCCCAGTTCGCTTCTGACCTGGATGAAGCCACTCGCAAACAGCTTGATCGCGGCCGCTTGGTGACTGAACTCCTGAAACAAGGCCAGTACGCCCCGTTCAAGGTGTCGCAGTTGTCGGTGACCCTGTACGCGGTTGAAAAAGGTCTGGCGGATGATGTGCCGGTTGAAAAAGCCTTGGCTTTTGAAGCCGCCCTGTATGCCTACGTGAAGGCCAACCATGCCGAAATCATCGCTGAGATGGACGGTAAGGGTGAGCTGTCTGGCGACAACGACAAGAAATTGGCGGAAGCCATCAAGTCGTTCAAAGCCAACGGCGCTTTCTGATTTGATCTAACGAGAGAAAGGTCAAGTCATGGCAGGCGGCAAAGAAATTCGCAATAAGATCAAGAGCGTGCAAAACACGCGCAAGATCACCCGCGCCATGGAAATGGTGGCTGCGTCCAAGATGCGCAAAGCCCAAGCTCGGATGAAGGCGGCTCGTCCTTACGGTGAAAAAATCCGTAATGTGACCGCCCATCTGGCTCAAGCTCTGGTGGACTATGCCCATCCTTTCCTGACCAAGCGTGCGCAAGTAAAGCGTGCCGGCATTATCGTGGTAACCACCGACAAGGGATTGTGCGGCGGCCTCAACACTAACGTGTTGCGCGCCTCGCTGAATCAGATGAAAGCTTGGCAACAGGCTGGCATTCAAGTCGATGTCACAGCCATTGGTAACAAAGGTTTTGGCTTTATGCAGCGCGCTGGTGGCCGTGTGGTCTCGCACGTTACGCAGCTCGGTGATACGCCGCACCTCGACAAACTGATTGGCCCGGTCAAGGTCATGCTTGATGCCTACATGGCCGGCCAGATCGACGAATTGCATATCGTCTACACCCGCTTCATCAACACGATGCGGCAGGAGCCGGTGGTAGAGCAGTTGCTGCCGGTGCCTGCAGACCGTATGAAGCCGGTTAGCCAGCACCCGTTTGAGTACATTTACGAACCGGGGCCGGAAGTGGTAATTGACGATTTGCTGATTCGTTATATCGAGGCGCTGGTGTACCAGGCAGTGTCCGAAAACATCGCTTCCGAACAAAGTGCGCGGATGGTGGCCATGAAGGCTGCTTCTGATAACGCCGGAACGGTGATTGATGAGCTCAAGCTGGTCTACAACAAGACCCGCCAAGCGGCCATCACCAAGGAACTGTCGGAAATCGTCGCCGGTGCAGCAGCGGTTTGATCGCAGCGCGGAACAGTATTTAACATTAAGGAATGCAACGATGAGCCAAGGTAAAATCGTGCAAATCATTGGTCCGGTGGTTGACGTGGAATTTCCACGCGACGGCTTGCCCAAGGTATTTGACGCGCTGACGCTGGCCAGCCCGGAACTGACGCTGGAAGTGCAGCAGCAGTTGGGTGATGGCGTAGTCCGTGCAATCGCCATGGGTTCGACCGATGGCGTGAAGCGCGGCCAGTCCGTGCTGAACACCGGTAACCCGATCTCGGTGCCGGTCGGCAAGGCTACGCTGGGCCGTATCATGGACGTGCTAGGCAACCCGGTGGATGAAGTCGGTCCTGTGGTTTCCGACGAGCGCTGGGCTATCCACCGCAAAGCGCCTAAGTTCGACGAACTGTCGAGCTCTGTGGACTTGCTGGAAACCGGTATCAAGGTGATCGACTTGATCTGCCCGTTCGCCAAGGGCGGTAAGGTGGGTCTGTTCGGTGGCGCCGGTGTGGGCAAGACTGTGAACATGCTTGAACTCATCAACAACATCGCCAAGGCTCACTCGGGTCTGTCGGTGTTCGCTGGTGTGGGCGAGCGTACTCGTGAAGGTAACGACTTCTATCACGAGATGGCCGACTCAGGCGTTATCAAGCTCGATAACCTGCCTGAATCGAAAGTGGCCATGGTTTACGGCCAGATGAACGAGCCTCCAGGTAACCGTCTGCGCGCTGCGTTGACTGGTCTGACCATGGCTGAGTACTTCCGTGATGAGAAGGACGCCAACGGCAAGGGCCGTGACGTGTTGTTCTTCGTGGATAACATCTACCGTTACACCCTGGCGGGTACCGAAGTGTCCGCTCTGCTGGGCCGTATGCCTTCCGCCGTGGGTTATCAGCCTACGTTGGCCGATGAAATGGGTCGTCTGCAAGAGCGCATTACTTCGACCAAGACCGGTTCGATCACTTCCATCCAGGCCGTTTACGTCCCTGCCGATGACTTGACCGACCCGTCGCCAGCCACGACTTTCGCCCACTTGGACGCAACCGTCGTGCTGTCACGTGATATCGCTTCGCTGGGTATCTACCCTGCTGTGGATCCACTTGACTCGACATCGCGTCAACTCGACCCGCAAATCGTGGGTGAAGAGCATTACTCGGTGGCCCGTGGCGTGCAGCAAACGTTGCAGCGCTACAAGGAACTGCGAGACATTATCGCGATTCTGGGTATGGATGAACTGTCGCCGGAAGATAAGCTGGTCGTGGCTCGCGCCCGTAAGATTCAGCGCTTCTTGTCACAGCCTTTCCACGTTGCCGAAGTATTTACCGGCGCACCGGGTAAGTATGTGTCGCTGAAAGAAACCCTGCGCGGCTTCAAGGGCATTCTGGCTGGCGAATACGATCATCTGCCGGAACAGGCCTTCTACATGGTCGGCGGCATCGACGAAGCTGTCGAAAAAGCCAAGACTCTGGCATAAGGTAGCGAGATATGGCCATGACCATGCATGTGGACGTAGTAAGCGCTGAAGAGCAGATCTACTCCGGTACTGCCGAATTTTTGGCGGCGCCAGGCGAGATGGGCGAAATCGGCGTGCTGCCGCGCCACGCTCCGCTGCTTACCCGTATCAAACCGGGTGTGCTGCGTATCAAGGTCGCCAATAGCAACGACGAGGAAGTGCTGGTCTATGTGTCTGGCGGCATCCTTGAAGTACAACCGCATGTGGTGACGGTTTTGGCCGACACTGCGATTCGCGGTAGCGACCTTGATGAAGCGAAAGCGTTGGAAGCCAAGAAGCTGGCCGAAGAAGCACTGAGCAACCGTTCGGGTTCGATTGACTACGCCTCGGCTCAGGCCGAACTGGCGCAGGCTGTCGCCCAGCTGGCTGCGATCAAAAAGTTGCGTAACCGCGCTTGATCAGTCTTCTGGTTGTCAAATAAAGGGGCAGCCTTCGGGTTGCCCTTTTGTTTTGCGGTTGCGCCTAATGAAACCTAGATTATACGGTCCTGGTTTCCCTTTTCAGCCCACGCTACGATAATCCGGCTCTACTTCAATTTTCGTTTGCGGGCTTTTCATGTCATTAAACGTCATCATCCTCGCTGCCGGCCAAGGCAAGCGTATGAATTCCAAGCTGCCAAAGGTGCTGCAGCCTATTGCAGGCATGCCGATGTTGGGCCACGTGGTGGAGGCTGGCCGTGCCCTGTCTGCCGAGCGTATGGTGGTGGTGTATGGGCATGGGGGTGAACAGGTAAAGGCAGCCTTTGCACGCCAGCCTGACATACGTTGGGCGCATCAAGCCGAGCAATTGGGTACGGGCCATGCGGTTGCACAGGCGCTACCGGATTGTAGCGAGGGGGTAGCGTTGATTTTGTACGGCGACTGCCCGTTGATTACAGCATCGACCTTGCAAACCCTACTGGCAGCAGCAGGGGACAACAAACTCGCTGTTTTGACAGCGGTGATGGACAACCCGACGGGCTATGGCCGCATGGTTCGGGATTCGGCAGGTCAAATTGTCCGTATTGTCGAGCAGAAGGATGCCAGTGATGCTGAGAAGGCGATCCGGGAGATTAACACCGGTTTTATCGCAGCCCCACTTACCTATTTGCGCGAATGGCTTCCCCGCTTGAAGAATGCCAATGCGCAAGGTGAGTACTATCTAACTGATGTGATAGCGATGGCGGTAGAAAACGGTGTTGCGGTCACTGGTGTGATTGCGGCAGATGTTTGGGAGCCCGCTGGCGTGAACGACAAGCGCCAGCTTGCCGAGCTGGAACGGGTTTATCAACGCCGCCAAGCCGACAAGTTATTAGCGGGTGGTGTTACGTTACTGGACCCGAGTCGCTTTGATTTACGCGGTACTGTGGAACACGGCCAAGATGTGGAAATCGACGTCAATGTTATTCTGGAAGGTAAGATCAAGTTCGGCAACGGCGTAAAGATTGGCCCGAACGTCTACCTGAAGAATGCGACGTTGGGCGACGGCGTTGTCGTCAAAGCCAATACCGTGATTGAGGACAGCATAGTTGGGGCTGGGTCCGACCTGGGCCCCTTCGCCCGTATCCGACCTGACTCGGTGCTGGGCGAGAAGGTGCATATCGGCAACTTCGTGGAGATCAAAAAAGCCACGCTGGGTAATGGCACCAAGGCTGGACACCTCTCGTATCTGGGCGATGCGGTAATTGGCGAGCGGGTTAATATCTCTGCCGGTGTGATTACCTGCAATTACGACGGCGCAAACAAATTCGTTACCACGATTGGTGACGACGCCTTTATTGGGACGGACAGCCAGCTGGTAGCGCCCGTTACTATTGCGGATCGTGCCTATATCGGTGCGGGCTCTACGATTACGAAAGATGCGCCAGCTGATGCGCTGACGGTTTGTCGGGCGCGCGAGCAAAAGTCGCTGCTTGGGTGGAAGAAACCGCAGAAAATCACCAAGGCCTAGAGGCTATTACCCAACTTTATGGACGTATGCAGCGTTCGCATGCAGGTTCCATGCGCTATAAAGCAGCATGCAATGGCCGCAATCGCGGCCGTTGTCGTTTTTGCTATCGCGTTTGTTACAGGCAGTTAGCTTGCAACCCTGAAAATGGTTAGTAAGCCTGCAGAGCTGCGCTTGTATGCCAAATGTATAATTTGAAATCAATTGGCAATGACGAAAACATACTCACGGCATGTCAAAGTCTGCCTAGACTTGCAAAAAATACTTTTCAGGAGTGAATCCCATGTGCGGAATTGTCGGCGCGATAGCGCAGCGTAATGTTGTTGCTCATCTAATTGATGGCCTGAAGCGGCTGGAATATCGCGGCTACGACTCATCGGGCGTGGCAGTACTGGTTGATGGTGCACTGCAGCGGGTGCGCCGTGTTGGCCGCGTGGCTGAGATGGAAAATGCCGTCCAAGCGGAAAGCCTGCAAGGCAAGCTGGGGATTGGTCATACGCGGTGGGCTACCCATGGCGGGGTGACCGAACCCAACGCTCACCCACATATTTCCAAGCAAGTTGCGGTGGTGCACAACGGCATCATCGAGAATCACGACGAGCAACGCCAACGTTTAAAGGCGCTTGGCTATGTCTTCGAATCCCAAACCGACACCGAAGTCATCGCCCATTTGGTCGAACACTACCTCAAGGAAACCGGTGAGTTGCTGGCGGCTGTGCAAAAAGCGGTGCGAGAATTGCACGGTGCCTACGCTATTGGCGTCATCGCCATCAAACAGCCCAACCTGCTGGTTTGTGCCCGCATGGGTTGCCCATTGCTGATTGGCTTGGGTGAAGGCGAAAACTTTATCGCATCGGATGTCTCTGCTGTACTTGCCGCCACCCGTAAAGTGATCTTCCTGGAAGAGGGTGATGTTGGGGCGCTTACAACCAATAGCGTATGCATCTTTGATCAAGCAGGTGAGGAGGTTGAACGTGCCGTGCGCTTGTCGGAAGTCTCATTGGCTTCGCTGGAGCTTGGTCCGTACCGCCACTTCATGCAAAAGGAAATCCACGAACAACCCAAAGCCCTGGCCGATACAATTGAACAGGTGTTGGAACAAGGCTTCAGCCCCGCGTTGTTCGGCGATACAGGGGGCGAACTGCTTAGCCAGGTGCAAGGCGTGCAAATCCTCGCCTGTGGTACCAGCTTCTACGCAGGTTCGGTTGCTAAGTACTGGATAGAAAGCATTGCCAAGCTACCCTGCACCGTCGAAATCGCCAGTGAATATCGGTACCGCGAAGCCGTTGCCAATCCCAAGTATCTGATTGTCACCATCTCGCAGTCTGGCGAAACGCTGGACACCATGGAAGCACTGAAATACGCCCAATCACTTGGCCACAGTCTCAGCCTGTCGATTTGCAATGTACAGGAGTCAGCCATTCCTCGTGCCAGCAAGCTGGTGTTCTATACCCGTGCCGGGGCCGAGATTGGCGTTGCCTCCACCAAGGCCTTCACCACTCAGCTGGCAGCCTTGTTTACCCTGGCGGTAACATTGGGCAAGCTCAACAATCGCTTGAGTAACGACCAAGAACAACGCTATTTGGACGATCTGCGCCAGTTGCCCGGCAGCGTGCAGCATGCGTTGAACCTTGAACCGCAAATCAAACCCTGGGCAGATCGCTTTGCGCCCAAGCAGCACTCGCTCTATCTGGGCCGTGGTGTTCATTACCCCATTGCTATGGAAGGTGCGCTCAAGCTCAAGGAAATCACCTACATCCATGCTGAAGCTTATGCCGCCGGTGAACTCAAGCACGGGCCACTAGCCCTGGTGGACGAAGACATGCCCGTTGTGGTGATCGCCCCTAACGACGCACTGCTGGAAAAAGTGAAGTCGAACATGCAGGAAGTTCGTGCCCGTGGCGGTGAGCTTTTCGTCTTTGCTGATCTCGACAGTGGCTTTGGCGAATCGGAAGGCGTCCACGTCATCCGCACCCCACGCCACGTTGGCGTGCTCAGCCCAGTTGTACATGCCATTCCCGTCCAGTTATTGGCCTACCATACCGCGCTGGCACGTGGTACCGACGTCGATAAACCACGTAACTTGGCCAAGTCGGTTACGGTTGAATAGCGTTAGGTCACTAAACGCGTGTTCTGAGTGGAAACAGGGCGCGTCGACGGGGTTGCCGTGGACGCGCCCTTGTTACATCAACGTGGAATTGTGTAATTCGCTGGCACCCAGGTGAATCCCGACGTTTCCTTGCGCAGATGGCCGATGCCCGGGAAGGCGATATGCGCGGCCGCGACCCAGTATTGCTTCGCCGCCGCGTCGGCAATTACGCGTTTGCGCTGCTTCGCCGCGGCCGGGCTGTCGATGTCGAACTGGATTGTCACCGCCGGTTTGGGGAGTTGCACATGCTGGGCGTGGACGGTGTCGCCCCAGAATTGCAGTTGCTGGCCTTTGCTTTCCACCACGTAGAAGGTATGACCTGGCGTATGGCCTGGTACGGCAACACTGCGTACGCCAGGGAACAGCTCGGTATCCCCGGCAAAGGTCTTCAGGCGGTCGGCGGCGGCATAGGGAGCAAGCGCTGTGGTCGCTTCGGGGAAGCTATGTTTATGGCGTTGTGCCGCTTTGGCCTCGTTGGCGGGATTAAGCCAGAACTCGGTTTCGCGCTTGTCGGTGTAGATGGTGGCGTTAGGGAAGACCATCTTGCCGTCCAGCGTCAGGCCGCCCGAATGGTCCCCGTGGACATGGGTCAACAGCACGGCATCGACGTCTTCGGCGCGATAGCCCGCTGCTTGCAGGCTGGCCAGTAGCCGGCCGCCGCCTTTGCTGCCAAACAGCCGGCCAGCACCGGTGTCGACCAGTAGCAATTGCGACCCGGTGTTGATCAAGTAGGTGTTTATCGATGTTTCCACCTCGCTGCCCAGATTGGCGCGTGCCTGGAGGTTGCGGATCTGTGCTGGCGTGGTGTCGGTCAGCAGTTTTTCCAGTGGCAGCGTGATGGTGCCGTCAGACAGGGCGGTAATCTCGAAATCCCCCAACATCATGCGGTAGTAGCCGGGCGCCTGTGTTTTGACCTGAGGTACGGCGGCGTGGCCAATTTGCGGCACGAGCGTCAGACCGACCGCTGGCAATGCCGACAAGGCAGCGATCAGGGTAGAGCGGAGCACGGTAGTGTTCAAAGCGGTCATGGACTCATCCTCTTGATTCGGTTGTTGTGCGGGCCATCTGCTGGCGTTGGGCCTTGCGTCGGCGAGTGCCGCAATGATCCAATCAGCGCCTCCATTATTCAAATCGATTGAAGAGATAATAATCATCAAGGAAATCGATTTAAGACGGGTCGATCTCAATCTATTAGTGACCTTGCTGGTGTTGTTGCGCGAACGTAGCGTATCGCGGGCTGCCGAGAAGCTGTATCTGGGCCAACCAGCTGTTAGTGCCGCTTTGGCGCGTTTGCGCACCCTGTTCGACGATCCGCTACTGGTGCGAACTGCTCAGGGTATGGTGCCGACGGTCAAGGCGCTGGAACTTGAAGCCGCGCTGAAGCCAGCCCTTGCCAACATCCAGTCGGTGCTGTTTGAGCCGACCGTGTTCGACCCGACCAAGGCTGAACGGACTTTCGTACTCGGCATGCCCGACTGGATTGAAATCTGCCTGATGCCACGGCTTTTCACACGGCTGCAGCAACTGGCACCGGGACTGCGCATCGCCGTGAAGACCTCCGATCCGTTTCAGGTCCAAGCGATGCTGGACCAGGACGAGATAGCGTTGGCGATTCTGCCTTCGTCTTCCACCTTCGATAGCGACACGCCGCCATGCTATGCCCAGCCGCTGCGGAAAATGGGGTTCGCGTGTACCTACGACCCGCAACAGATCGGACTGGCGTTGCCGCTGACGCTCGAACAATTCCTCGCATTTCCGCATCTACTGGTCACCTACCGTGTCGCCAACGAAGGCGTGGTGGGACCGTGTCCTGTCCGAACAGGGCCTAACGCGCCACGCGACCTATACCACGCCGCATTTTGGGGTTTTGCCCGACCTGCTACGGCATTTACCGGTCTTGGCCTGCGTGCCTGAGGTGCTGGCGGAGCAATTTCAGCCTCGCGACATCGCCCATACCCCTGGCGCTACCCAGCTTCACCGTTGACCTGATTTGGCATGCCACCCGCGACTGTGATCCGGCTTTGTTCTGGCTGCGGTCGCAGATCGAAGCAGTAGCAGCGGAGGCAATCTGATAGAGGCGGGGGCTGCCAGTATTTATTCAGCGGAGTCGGGAGAGATCACTTCCCACTTCCCAAGCTGGGTCAGCCCCGCCTTCTTTGCCAATGCAATGGACGCGTGATTATCAATTTGGCAACGGTATTGTGGCTCATACCCCAAATTGCAGGCATAGCAGCTGATTGCACGTACCACCTTACTCGCGTAGCCCTTACCACGGAACGGTGGTAGCGTAAGCACGCCAAGGTCTGCAATTTTCTGGCCTTCCCACGGGTACATACTTGCGGCGCAAACTAGGCGCTCGTTCTCGAAGGCGCCAAAGACCGCCCAGTGGTCAAGTTCGACATAAGCGTCGCCCAGGTCTTGCTCGGAGGCTGAGGACTGGAATTCGGCGAATATAGCCTCATCTGCTGCGCTCAATTGACGAATCGTGTGTAATGGTGTTTCCTCAAGCAAGACTCGCTTTGCCGTTTCTGAAAAATAGAAAACGTAGTCTGCGCCGTGCAGCTCCACGTACCCCTCACGCAGCTTCTGCCGTAACACCTGTTCAGACAGGTTCTGGTCTCGATACAGATTCAGCTTGTCTATGAGTACTGGTGTCAGGACCGCACTGATTTGACCGTCAGCGGTCTCTAGCAGCATCGCGCGCCTGTCTTCACTCAGTGCTGGTTTTATGGCAACCGTTAAATTGTCTTTACGACACAGGACTTCGCCGCTCAGAAAGGAGGTCTGCCAATAGAAACATACAGATGAATTCGCGCTTGTACTGCCCTCTATTGAGTCCGTAATTCAATTCCAAGAATGATTGAGGCATCATGAGGCGAATAACAGAGGTATATTGAAACCATCCATTAGATGATATGGAGAGGATCGCCCGGGTCACAGGTACGCAACCCTGGTTGTGATGGCACGATGACTAATCCAAGTCCCTCCCCCCCTTCTGAGGCTGCAGCTTTATCCAGCGATAAGCGCTTTCGCATGCTCGCGGACCTTATGCCTCAGATCGTTTGGACGGCTGATGCCGATGGGCGTGTGAATTACGTTAACAAGCGCTGGCATTCCTTCTCGGTGGTGGGGCTGGGGGGCGATGAGTCGAGCTATCCATTCGAAAGTTCGTTGCATGCCGATGATTTGGCGGCTTGGATTGCTTGTTGGGCTACCTCATGCGCAGACAATACGCCGTTTGAACTGGAAGCCCGGTTATGCCGCGCAAGTGATGGCTCATGGCGACGACATCTTCATCATGCGGTGCCGATTCGATCGTCCGCCGGTGTGACGTTGCAATGGTTTGGCACCAGTACAGATATAGACATCTATGGTATTAGCCAAGCAAGCTCAGATGCTCAAGATTTACTGGAAGAGCGCGCTAATGCTGCACTTGCGCTGAGCAACCATCTACTGGATGCGATGCAGGAGCGTAGCGAGGCGATTACCAAGCTGGAGCAGCAAACGCTGCATCTGAACGAGGTCATTACCACCCAGTCGCACTTGGCTCAGGCGGAACTGGAACTGGAAGGTTTCATGATCATCGTCGTAGAACGAATGCTCATGCTTACGCCGGCGACGGGTGCCGTGGTTGAGTTGGCCGAGGGTGACCAGATGGTCTACCGGTCTGCCAGCGGCACCGTCCAGCCCTATGTTGGGTTGCGTTTAAAAATGGAAGGTAGTTTGTCTGGCCGGTGCGTACGCACCGGCCAGATGCTGGAGTGCACCGATTCTAGTACCGACCCACGGGTTGACTATGCGGCGTGTCAAAAGGTGGGGGCTGCCAGCATGGTAGTTACGCCTCTCGTTGATCGGGGCCAGGTGGTTGGGGTACTTAAAATCCTGAGTAACCGAATCAATGCATTTTCCCTGACCGATATTCAGACCTTAAAACTGATGGCCGGGCTGATTGGGGCTGCAATCAGCCATCAACAACAGTTCCAGCTTAACCAGCAATTACTGGTAGAACGAACTCAGGCGATGATAACGCTCGCCAATGAAGTGGAGCTGCGACGCCAGTCTGAGGAAACCCTGCGCGCGAGTGAAGCACGTACGAGACTGATTATTGAAAGCTCAGGAGAAGCCTTTGTAGCCATTAATAATGATGGAGTAGTCACCGATTGGAATCGGCAAGCGGCTTTGGTATTTGGTTGGACCAGCCAGGATATGCTGGGCCATCGTTTGGAGGACAGACTGATACCCAAGCACCAGATAGATGTGTTTATGCAGGCTCTGTTGCTTGCTTCAGGCAACCAAGCAACAGTACAGCGCTTGGAGTTGATTGCCTGTACCGGTGATAGGGGTGAGATACCGGTTGAGATGACGCTCTCGGGGGTGCGTACCGGCGAATACTTTTTGTACAGTGCCTTCCTGCGAGATATCAGCGAGCGCCGCAGCCACGAAGCCATGTTGCGCCATCTGGCCGAGCATGACGTGCTGACCGGCCTGCGAAATCGGCGGGCTTTTGAGGCAAAGTTGCAAGTACATGGTGCTGAAGATGGCGGTGTGAAACAGTCTGCGCTTCTGTTTCTGGATCTGGATGGATTCAAAGCGGTGAATGATCGGCATGGCCACGAAGCAGGGGATGCGTTACTCAAGCAGGTAGCTAGCCGTCTCGGTGCTTGTGTACGGGAAAGCGATACGCTGGCACGCCTGGGTGGTGATGAGTTCGTTATTCTGCTGGCCGGGCTGGCTGATGGCGAGCGCGATACACAGCGTATCGCACAGGCCATCGTGAAGCGGCTGGCTGAGCCATTTGACCTGAATGGCATCGTCGTCAAGGTCAGTACCAGCATCGGTATTGCCATGAATGAAGGTGACGCCAAAATCGATGGGGCGACCTTATTGCAGCGTGCCGATGCTGCTATGTATGACGCCAAGTCTGGTGGAAAGAATCAATACCATGTCTGGACCCAGGACGAGCACTGATTATTCGTGTGTAAGAACCTGACTAAAGTCTCGCGAGCTAAGGCAAGACAAGGCGAAAACAGCCAAGGAAGCGGAGTTTACGATTGGTAACTGATGTTACGCAGTAGCTGCGAGAAGCAGCTGTAACTGATCATAAGCCGCGCGGGAGGCGTTGATCAGTAACTTGCGGCAAAGTGCGAATGGGTTCTTCTGCGTCTTGATGCTCAGGCATTC
>NZ_PDZH01000169.1 GCF_002735695.1 Chitinimonas sp. BJB300 | reverse complement strand
CGACGGGCTGGTTGGCAACGAAAGCGCGCTGGGGGACTGCAAGCATGACTGAACTCCGATAATAAGGAGTCAATCAGCTTGGTCACTGTCCAGCGACGGCGATAGATGCTGGCCTCCGGGTATTTACGATCAAAGAACTCCCGGAGTAGTGTCTGTTCCAGCAGTCGGTCACGATTGGCGCTGAAGGTGCTGTGATCCCAGATCGGGTCATCGATGCCAAGACCGACGAACCAGCGGAACAGCAGGTTGTAATCCAGTTGCTCGACCAGCAAGCGTTCGCTACGGATGGTGTATAGCACTTGCAGCAGCAGTGCTCGCAACAAGCGTTCCGGAGAGATCGATGGGCGACCAGTGCAGGCATAACGGGCTTGGAACTGTGGGCTCATCGCAGCGAGAATGGTATCGACCGCCTGCTTGAGCGGCCGCAAGGGGTGTATCGTAGGGACTCGGCTGTTGAGGTCGACATAACTGAACATCGCGCCTTGAATTAGGTCGTCGCCACGCATAAGGAAGAAGAATCGGTATGGAGTGGTGGGATGATCTCATCCTGCGGTGCACTATGACTACTGAGGAGGTGGGTTTTTCAACAGCCTGTTAGATGTAAGTTAAATTTTTTGCGCTGGCTGTTGTGCTTGAAAAGTCACCAGTAACGTAGAAGAGATGAATTAGAATATTTGGCGATTGGTGTGAGATAAACGATAACGTGCATAATCAGTAATCATATTCAATTGATTCTCTTCTTTTTCCGCCCAGGAGTCTGGCAGGATTATACCTGCTTGTATCTTTATTACACGATTGGGTTCGTCAATAATAAAGCACGCGTCCTCCGCCATGAAGGCTTCGTGTTCGTTATGACACACGCTGTTATTTTTATTTATCAATGTAGTTCTTTGGAAAAAGTCATTGTGGCTTCTAAATTTAATACATATGTAATGTACTCCTTTTTCCAAAACATACACACGAGGATTCCTACCGATTTTACACACTTCCACACCTAAAGATTTCTCTTCAACACGTAGTGATTCAATAGAGTTCCATGCAATAGTAGGCAGCTCGATAGACTTCAAGCGTAAGTGAGAGCTTGTTAACTCCACATTGGTACCAATAAAATCCAATAGATAATCTAAAATCAAAATTTTTAACAAATAAAAACTCAAGGGCAGAAATAATAGAATGGTCATGCCCATAAGGATTTTATCGTTCGCTAAGCTATTAAAATCTGTTACCGCCTTGGATAGGTAGTAAAGGGATAGCAGTAGCAGCGGGATTATTAAAAGCAGTTTAACTATTTTTAATAAAAGATTCTTTTTTATTATAAGTGGCTTCATCATTAAATATCCTTATGTCCTGGTACTAATCACATCAGAAATATATTAATCATTAGTACAACATCATTTTTTTATTGTGCATAGCACCAAGCCTTGGTCAAATTACCACTTACAAAGCCACCAGTGCTGAACTGTGGATTGACCATGTGGATGGTGCACTACATGTTCTTTTTTACTAGGGGCGCTTCATGTTTTACATGGGTGGCCATAGGAGCCGGCTGGGCATGGCAACCATGCTTTGGGCGTTTACGCTTCAGCTTGCCGTATCGGAACGGCTACTGCCCGGTAATGTTTCAGCCGTGTAAAGTCGTTCTCGACCCGATGCCACTAGCGATACAACCCTCTGTCCAGATTCGCATTGCCCCTGATCGAGTTTCGCTTCCTTGGAATCACCAGTTGTACGCTCTGCGCCACTATCATCTGTTCGCGTATGCGCTCACTGCCATACCCCTGTCCGCCCTGATCACTGGCAGCACAGGCACTGTGCGAAGGGCCTTCATCCAGGCGTTGTCAATGAACACTGACTCAAAGTCGGGTTCTTCGACCTAGGTCTTGAAAACCCTGCGCCACTTGTTTTTCAGCGATCACGCTTTCCCGGAAAATTGAGCGTGTCGTTCGAACCCATTACCTCGCTTTCACGAGCGGTTTCCTCTTCGCCTTCCGATTCGTCGTCTTCGCTCATCGTGTCCTCGGCCTTGGTTGGCCAGACGGCATTTTGCATATCAATACCGCTGACAAAACCCTGGCCTGGTTGGGCGCTGCGGTAATACCACTCACCGCCAATTTTGACGACATCGGCCGGCTCGGGCATTTCGTAATGTGGCATGTCCTTCAATGCTGGCTTCATAAAGCGCATCCACTGGGGCAAGGCCAATTGAGCACCTGCCCCGTTATTGCCTAGTGAACGCGGGTGGTCAAAACCTATCCAGCTGATGGCGACCAGACTGCGTTGATAGCCCGCAAACCAAGCATCGCGTACCTGGTTGGTGGTGCCGGTCTTACCGCCAATATCGGTGCGTCCCAGTTGGTTGGTTTGATAGGCCGTGCCATTCTGTGCGACTCCCCGCAGCAGGCTATGCATGATAAATGCGTTGGCTTCGCTCAATACACGGGGGGCATCGGCGTCTGCTTGTGGGGCTTTGCTGACATATAGCAGCTTGCCACCGCTATCCCGTACTTCGCGAATCAGGTACGGCGTGACTTTGTAGCCACCGTTTGCAAACACGGCATACCCGCCCGCCAGTTGCAGTGGCGTGGTATCACCCGCACCCAACGCCAGCGGCAGGTAAGGTGGCATTTGCTTGTTTTCAAAGCCAAAGCGCGTGATGTAGTCGCGTGCATAGGGCACGCCGATAAAATCGAGCACCCGTACTGCCACTTGGTTTTTGGATTTCTTCAAGCCCGAACGCAATGTGATGGGGCCTGCCGACAGCCCATCGTCGTTTTTTGGTTGCCAGACTTCATCCCGATTCGGGTCGAGTTTGATTGAAAAGGGGGCGTCGTTGACCAAGGTGGCGGGCCCGACACCTTTTTCCAGCGCGGCCGAATAGATAAAAGGCTTAAAGGCGGAGCCGGGCTGGCGAATTGCCTGCGTAGCCCGGTTGAAGTGATTGACCTCAAAGTCGAAACCGCCAACCAAAGCCTTGATCGCGCCATCCTGCGGTTGCAGTGCTACGAGGCTGCCCTGTACTTCGGGCAACTGGCTGATTTCGGGCTTCTTGGCGTCTCCCCAATACAGACGGATGATGGAACCGGGGCGCAGCCGCAGGTTGATTGCTGCATCGCTACGCAGGCCGCGGCTGGCGAAACGTAGGCCAGTGCCGGTGATACGGTGGACCTCGCCATCGCCTGTCATGGCGTTTACTTCGCGGCTGTTGGTGCTCAGCACCACGGCGGCGGGCAGTGCGTCGGCGTTGGGGTGGCGCTCCAATGCGGCTTCGATGGTATCTTCGCGCTCCGCATTGCCTTCTGGTAACGCAATAAAGCCTTCTGGGCCACGGTAGTCGTGTTTGCGGTCATAGTCGAGCAAGCTGGTGCGCACAGCGGTCCAGGCCAGCACCTGCGTGGCGTAATTAAGCGTGGTTGTAACGGCCAGACCCTTGGTGTTAGCCGCTTCCCCATACTGAGCCACCATTTGTTGGCGTACCATTTCGGCGGCGTATTCGGCATAGGGTTTGGCAGCAGGGGTGGCGGTGGTGCCCAGCGCCAGCTTGAGAGGTTCGGCAACGGCGATTTCATAGCGTTTGCTATCGAGATATCCCAGTTCCTGCATGCGCTTGAGAATATATTCTTGCCGAACGCGCGCGCGTTTGGGGTTGACCACCGGGTTGAAGGTAGCCGGTGCTTTGGGCAGGCCAGCCAGCATGGCTGCTTCAGCTAGCGTGATGTCTTTCAATTCCTTACCAAAATACACTCGTGCCGCACTGGCAAAGCCGTATGCACGTTGGCCTAGGTAGATCTGGTTCAGATACAGCTCCAGAATATCGTCCTTGCTGCGCACGGCTTCAATTTTGTAGGCCACCATGATTTCGCGCAGTTTGCGGGTGAAAGTCTTGTCCTTGGTCAGAAACAGATCGCGCGCTAGTTGCATGGTGATGGTGCTGGCGCCCTGGCCACGTGCACCACTACCCAGATTGGCCAACCCGGCACGTAGTATGCCCAGCACATCGACCGCGCCATGTTCATAAAACCGTGCATCTTCAATCGCCAACACAGCATGCTTCAGGTCTGCTGGCGTATTTGCCAGTTTGACCAAGCTACGGCGTTCCTGACCAAATTCGCCAATCAATACGCCGTCCTCCGAATACACCCGCAACGGTACCTTGGGCTTGAGGTTGTCGAGCTCAGCCAGTGAGGGGAGATCTTGCTGTAACCACCAGCTGCCGGCTGCCAGCCCCAGGCCGATGAGGGCCAGTAGGCAAAGCAACGCGATACGCCAGCGTCGCCAGAAGCTTCTTAGCCGCGAGGGCCGGGGGGGATTAGGCAGGGGTTGTGGGTCTGATGTTGTCACAATGGTCTACAGCGTAAGCGGCGCGAATGGGGTCATATTGCAAAATCATCGGCATCTTATCCTTTCCACCCCGCTACCGTGTATGCCTTGCGTAGCCGGCAATCGGCACCCAATACCTGATGGCGGGCGGTAGTTGCGATATAGGAGGCTCTAAGACATGACCTGCTGAATTCAACATATAACAGATCATCTGACCGCTAAGGTTGATCGGCAAATGAATCAGCAAGAGGTAAGAATGGATCTTGATCAGCCTTTGGCGCAGGGTAGTGCGCTTGAGAACGATAGGCTCTCCCGGCATTCTTTTGCCGAATCGGCGGTTCATGCGTTAAAAGCAGTCTCTCCAAGAGGTGGTTTCGTCTTGTCGGTCGAAGGCGCCTGGGGGAGCGGTAAAACCTCGGCATTAGCAATGGTGGAGGATCTTTTGCTTCAGCAAAAGGAAACGGACGAAATTAAACGGCCCATCATTGTTCATTTCAATCCTTGGCTGGTTGGCGACCGTGATGCACTGCTGCGAAACTTTCTAGCGCGAATCGCTCAAGCGCTTAAATTGCACGATCCTGCTGATGGAGCCAAGAAGGTCGCCCGAGAAATCAGGGCATATGCCAAGGCTTTTGATGTCGTGAAGTTGATACCCGGTGCAGAACCCTGGGCATCAATCGTTAAGTCGGTATTTGAATCCGTAGGTCATGCGACTGACTCTATCGCAGAATATAAAATGCCGAATCTGGAAGAGCATAAACAACGTGTCAAGGATGCGTTGTATGAATATCCAAGACCTATCATTGTCTTTATTGACGATATTGATCGGCTGTTTCCGCCAGAGGTCTTTGAAATGGTGCGGATTATCAAAGCTGTTGGGGAGTTGCCCAATGTTGGATATGTTTTGGCTTGGGATCCCACTTATGTCAGTGAGTCACTGAAGAGTCTAAAGGTAGCGCATCCTGAAATGTATTTAGATAAGGTGGTGCAAGCCCGGATACCACTATCAACGTTGTCTCGCTTATCACGACAGACACTCTTTAAAAATGCATTGGAAAAGTTGCATCCTGATGCACGAACATCATATTTCAAGGGAGATGAGGATCGGCTGTTCAATCTTTATTTTTCAGGGCTTCGGGAATTACTTGAGCAGCCCCGTGATGTGATTCGATTATTTAATACGGTGCATATAATAGAACCCGCACTACGCGGGGAAGTCGTGCTTGCTGACATTGTCGGATTAGCCGCCTTAATGACCAAGGCGGCGCCAGTTTTTGAGTTGGTCAGTAGGAAACCGCATTATTTTGCCGGCCCGGCCTCAAAGGACCAAGTATCAAAAGATAAAGCGCTGGAAATGATCAGCGGTGGAGCCCAAGCGAGGGAAACTGCATTGGAAGGTTGCTCTTCACCCATCGATGCCAAGCGTGTAGTTCATTTTTTATTTCCATTGGTAGCAAAGTGTGACAACTCCCCCGTTAAAGAAAGCACGTCTGAAGTAGGAGGCTGCATCGCAAACCCTAGTCGGTTGTTTGTTGCACTTCAGCGGGGCTTCAGCGCTTCGGATATTAGTTTCGAGTCTGTAAGGAAATTATTACTGGAACCTGCAAAGCGTAATGAGGTACTGCACTCTTTGACTGAAGAGAATTGCATGGAGTTTATGGAATTTCTGGGTGATACGGTTAAGGCATTCAGTGAGAAAGGCATTGCGGACGTAGAAAGCCTTTGCTTGGCTTTGGGTACTTTGCCGGATAAAAAACCTTTTATTAACTGATGTTACGCAGTGCATACGCTAACCTGTCGCAATGAAGAACAAAGAACTCGATTTGTACACCGACTATTTGCTGAGCACGTTTGGTGCGGCGACAGCAACGGGCTTGTCGGCGATGGTAGG
>NZ_PDZH01000168.1 GCF_002735695.1 Chitinimonas sp. BJB300 | reverse complement strand
CTACCATCGCCGACAAGCCCGTTGCTGTCGCCGCACCAAACGTGCTCAGCAAATAGTCGGTGTACAAATCGAGTTCTTTGTTCTTCATGGCGACAGGTTATCGTATGCACTGCGTAACATCAGTTACGATCTTACTGCGCTGCCGTGATCAGGGTTCATGTGCTGCTCAAAATCCTCATGTACAAAAGTACATTCCGGTTTCTGCGCTGCGCTTCACCCTGCTGACGGCTGCTCGCTACAGATCGTAAACAGGTTCCAAGTCCAGCACCGGTCAAATACGGCGCGGCCCCACCGCGCCGTTTTCAATTTGAAGCCCGCAACACATGCCCAAGCCCATTTTATTTGCTTCCGATCTGCATCTGTCCGATGCAGACCCCGCCACGACAGCAGCCTTTCTCGCGTTTCTTCATACCCAAGTTCAGACGGCCAGTGCGCTCTACTTGCTTGGCGACATCTTCGAATACTGGATTGGTGACGACGATCAAAATGCCCTGAACGGGCAGATTGCCGGCGAATTACGCGCCTTGGCCAAAAACGGCGTATCCATTTTCCTGATGCACGGGAATCGCGATTTTTTGCTGGGGCCGCAGTATGCAGCGGCAGCCGGGGCCACACTGCTCGATGATCCCTTTATTCTCAACGCGTTTGGCCACAAGCTGATCCTGAGCCATGGCGATGTACTTTGTACCGACGACACTGCCTACCAGCAATTTCGAGCAACAGTACGCCAACCTGCTTGGCAGCGTACTTTTCTGGCGCGCCCACTGGCTGAGCGTAGAGCGGAAGTAGAACGTATCCGCGCCGCCAGCGAACTAGCCAAGAAAGACAAGGCATCAGATATCATGGACGTGAATCCTCACTCAGTAGCCAACTTGTTTGTACAACATACCGGCGCAGACCTGATACATGGCCATACCCATCGCCCCGCCCGACACCAACATGACTTGGCGCAAGGCACTCGCCAGCGCTGGGTGTTGCCAGATTGGTACGGTGGAGAAGGCGGATATCTACAGCTGGATGAGACGGGTCTTTCCTTCGTCGGGATCAACACCAATGCGACTTGGCGCTAATTTCACCTAGTCACAGCCCTGTCATTATTCACATTTTGATAATTGACTTCCCCTTCCAGCGGCATAGACTGCGCAAATTATTGCGGTGCAACATCAGTCGGCAAGACCGATTTATCAGGAAGTAACGGCAAAATGAATGCTCCTACCGCCGCCCGGCCCAAATCCAGGCCCGATCAGCAATTTGAACTCTTCAATGAAAGTGCCGACCTAGCCAGCCGTAACGTCGAAAGATTGGTCACAGCCCAATTCGATGGTTATCGAGACTGGGTAGCCGCATTGCATGGCCCCCGCGCACCTACCGAGCGGCTGCAGGAGCATCTTGATCAAAGCTTGAACCTTGGCTGCGCCTTGTTTGTGGCGCAAGTATCGGCTATCACCGATGCCATGCAACTCGTAGAAAAAACGCTTGCAGAACAACAACGCAGCCTGCTATCCAACCTGAGCGCACAGCCCAACGTTGTAGGCGAACCCTTGATAAAAGCGGTTTGTGTTAGCAGTTGTGCCTTTGATTCGTTGTCCAAGGCTACCCGCCAGGTGGCTAATTTCGCCAGCACACGATTCTCAGCCGCCGCCAAGAATGCCGTTCAGCAAGCGCGCGAAAAAATAAGCGGCCTCGACTAGGCAAGCATTAACGCAAGCTCCCATCTTGCAAAGGCCTGTCGCATTGCAAAACCATTCCGTTTACGCCGCGATTTGTCGCGCAGGTGGTGCTAGCATCCATTTACATGCTCAAGCTCACACAAATCAGCCTCTTACGCGATGGCAAAACGGTCCTCGATAGCATCAGCGCAAGCGCACCGCTGGGTCAGCTCACCAGCCTGTTGGGGCTGAATGCCGCCGGCAAGTCCAGTCTATTGGCTGTCGCAGCGGGCGAATTGAGCCCCAGCGGGGGTGAAGTCTTGTTCGATGGACTGAATGTAAGCCAAGTGCCTACCGAACAACTGGCCCGGCGGCGAGCAATGCTGCCTCAATCAAGCACGCTGCATTTCGACTTCAGTGCGCGCGACATCGCCCTGCTGGGAGCTGCACCTTTTCCAGAAATCGCGTCAAACCAGCTGCCCGGGCTGATCAACAGCGTGCTGCGACTTTGCAGTGTGTATGATCTAGCTGATTGTCCCTATCCCCAACTTTCAGCAGGCGAGCAGCGGCGTACCCAGCTTGCCCGCGTATTGGTGCAAGCTTGTGCCGCCGCAGCACAAGGACCTGCGTTCTTGCTGCTCGATGAGCCAACAGCCTGTCTGGACCCCTATCACCAACACGTGCTACTCGCGGGCTTGCAGCAGCTGGTCCGTACGCTGCCTCTGTCTGTCGTGGCCAGCCTGCAGGATGTCAATCTCGCACTTAAGTACTCCGACCACGCTTGGCTGCTACGCCAAGGCCGTCTGGTAGCATCAGGCCCCAGTTGCGAAACGCTGCTGCCGACTCAACTCAACCGGGTATTCCCTCTGCATATACGTAGTACGGCAGATGCATTGCTCTTTAGTCTGCCTGGTAGCTGAAGTCCGCAGTTAAAGGCTTGGATTGCGTGCTAGCGCGGTAGGCGGTAAAACGCAGGTAGCATCGACCGCCCACTATCATATCTATGCAATTGTTGGTCGCTCGATACAGCGTACAGGAAACACTGGCGATCGCCTCGTCACTTCCCTAAAATCTATAGTTCCTGTCCAACGGTTATCGCCATGAAGCTGATCGCATCGCTCACCAGCCCCTACGCCCGCAAGGTGCGTATCGTGCTGCAAGAAAAGCGCATCGAATGCCCATTAGCCGTGGATATTCCTTGGAATGCCGACTCCAAAGTCGTAGATGTCAATCCGCTTGGTAAGGTCCCCGTATTAGTGCTTGATGATGGTTCAACGCTGTTTGATTCGCGCGTCATTGTTGAATATCTCGACCATGTCTCACCGGTTGCCAAGCTGATCCCCAACGACTACCGTCACGCCATACAGGTGAAGCGTTGGGAAGCGCTTGCTGATGGTATTTGCGATGCCGCTGCGATTATTTTTCTCGAACGCAAACGCATGCCTGAACAACAAAGTCAGGATTGGATTAAACGCCAGGAAGCCAAGATTACCCGTGGCTTACAAAGCTTGGCCGAAGATCTTGGTGAGAACAGCTGGTGCAATGGCGAAAGCTACAGTCTTGCTGACATCGCGGTTGGCGCTTGCCTTGGGTATCTGGACTTTCGCTTTGCAGAAATCACCTGGCGTAGCAGCTACCCCAATCTAGCCCGATTGGCCGACAAGCTTGCCCAACGGCCAGCTTTCGCCGACACCGTCCCACAAGCCTAAACAAGGGATTGCCTGCCTAGCGCCTACATTTGACTGAATACACAGAGGCCGCACCCGCATAGGTGCGGCCTCGCGCTTTTTTCCACCGCTACAGCATGTGGTCCTCATCAAGCCTCAGCCCAGTCGCGTACAGCGATGGCTTACAAAAGTTATCTTCCTGCATATAAAAATGTATGCACGTCGATAATTTTTTGTTTGAAAACGGTCCAACAAGCCAAGGTTTTTTGAGTATCCATTGCATGTTGTGTTTGAACACGAAGACTCGGTCTTAACCGATCTGAAGAGGTCTCTCCAATGAAATTCCGTTTTCCTGTCATCATCATCGATGAGGATTTCCGCGCCGAAAATTCCAGTGGTTTGGGCATCCGCGCCCTGGCCAAAGCCATTGAAGAAGAGGGCTATGAAGTCCTCGGCGTAACCAGTTATGGCGATGTGACTGGCTTTGCCCAGCAACAAAGCCGTGCGTCCAGCTTCATCCTATCTATCGACGATGAAGAATTCATGGGGGCGGAGCCCGGCGAGGAAACCACCGCCATCAAGAATTTACGCACCTTTGTTGCAGAGATACGCTACAAAAACGCCGACATACCCATCTTCCTATACGGTGAGACCCGAACCAGCCGCCATATCCCCAACGATGTGCTGCGTGAGCTACACGGCTTTATCCATATGTTTGAGGACACGCCCGAATTCGTCGCCCGCAGTATCGTGCGTGAAGCGAAGAGCTATCTCGACACCCTTGCGCCCCCCTTCTTCCGTGCGCTACTGCATTACGCCCAGGACGGCTCTTATAGCTGGCACTGTCCTGGCCATTCCGGTGGCGTGGCTTTCCTTAAATCACCAGTAGGGCAGATGTTCCACCAATTCTTCGGCGAGAACATGTTGCGCGCCGACGTTTGCAACTCGGTGGATGAACTCGGCCAGTTGCTCGACCATACGGGCCCGGTTGCCGCCTCAGAGCGCAATGCCGCACGTATCTTCGGTTCTGACCACCTGTTCTTCGTCACTAATGGCACCTCGACCTCGAACAAGATGGTTTGGCATGCCACCGTGGCCCCAGGCGATATCGTGGTGGTGGATCGTAACTGCCATAAGTCCATTCTGCATTCGATCATGATGTGCGGGGCTATCCCGGTGTTCCTGATGCCCACCCGAAATCACTACGGCATCATCGGTCCAATCCCGCTGGATGAATTCCGGCCGGAAACCATCCAGAAGAAAATCGAAGCCAACCCATTCGCCAAAGAAGCGCTGGCCAAGCGCCCTGGCAGCAAGCCACGCATTCTCACCATCACCCAGTCGACCTACGATGGGGTGCTGTACAACGTGGAAATGATCAAGGAAGTGTTGGGCGACACGATCGATACCCTGCACTTTGACGAGGCTTGGCTACCCCATGCCGCTTTCCACGATTTCTACAAGAATATGCATGCCATTGGGCACGACCGCCCGCGCTCAAAAGAAGCGATGGTGTTCGCTACCCAATCGACCCATAAATTGCTGGCTGGTTTGAGCCAAGCCTCGCAGATTCTGGTGCAAGAATCAGAAACCCGACAGTTGGATCGACATCGCTTCAACGAGGCCTACCTAATGCATACCTCCACTTCACCGCAGTACTCCATCATCGCTAGTTGCGATGTGGCGGCTGCCATGATGGAAGCGCCAGGCGGGACAGCCTTGGTGGAAGAATCGATATTCGAAGCACTGGACTTCCGCCGCGCCATGCGCAAAGTGGCTGCTGAGTATGGCGATAGCTGGTGGTTCAAGGTGTGGGGACCAGATTACCTGGCCGAGGAAGGGCTGGGTGAACGGGCGGATTGGGAACTGCACGCCAACGAACATTGGCATGGGTTTGGTGCACTGGCCGACGGTTTCAACCTGCTCGACCCGATCAAGGCGACCGTCATCACACCAGGTCTGGATGTGGACGGAAACTTCTCCGAAACCGGCATCCCAGCCGCCATCCTGACCAAATATCTGTCCGAGCACGGCATTATTGTCGAGAAGACTGGCCTTTACAGCTTCTTCATCATGTTCACAATCGGTATCACCAAAGGACGCTGGAATACGCTGGTCACCGAATTACAGCAGTTCAAAGATGCCTACGACGCCAACTCACCGCTATGGCGCGTCATGCCGGAGTTCATCGCCAAGAACCCGCGCTATGAAAAAATCGGCCTGCGCGACCTATGCCAGCAGATCCACGAGGTTTATCACGCGGGTGATGTGGCCCGGTTGACCACCGAAATGTATCTGAGCGACATGGTGCCTGCCTTGAAGCCCGCCAAAGCCTTTAGCAAAATGGCGCATCGTGAGATCGAACGGGTGCCATTGGATCAGCTGGAAGGCCGTATCACCGCCATATTGCTAACCCCCTACCCACCTGGTATCCCGTTGTTGATCCCAGGCGAGCGTTTCAACAAGACCATCGTCGATTATCTACGCTTCGCACGTGCCTTTAACGAGCGCTTCCCAGGATTTGAGACAGACATACACGGTTTGGTGAGGGATGAAAAAAGCGGCGAGTATTACGTAGATTGCGTTATTCAATAAACGCCTCGGCTCCAACCCACCAAAAAACCGTCCCCCACAGGCGGTTTTTTGTTTCATACCGCAGCCTAGACAAACCCAGTTAAGGCTGCGCCTTCGAGGTATTGGTTGTTTTGTCCGAACCCGGGAGATACAACGCGCCTTTGTAACCACAAGCGTTTAGCAGGCAAACCAGCAAGCAAAGAATAACAAGACGCATGGCGAGCAGCCTGGGAGGGTAAAATCGAAATACTAACTGATGTTACGCAGTGCATACGATAACCTGTCGCCATGAAGAACAAAGAACTCGATTTGTACACCGACTATTTGCTGAGCACGTTTGGTGCGGCGACAGCAACGGGCTTGTCGGCGAT
>NZ_PDZH01000167.1 GCF_002735695.1 Chitinimonas sp. BJB300 | reverse complement strand
GCCACCCAGGCCGGGTTGATAATCTGCGTAAACGCCCGTTTGCCGCGCTTGCGCTTGTTGCTGATGGTCTTGCTCGGGTGGTAAGCACTCGGGGCCGTCACGGTAACGAAAACCGCTGTATGGCCCAGTTCCTCCGCGACCAGCTCAAAGCCTTTGACGCGGGTAACCAGTTCGGCAAAGCGCACGCGCGGGTTGGCGACGCTGCTTTGCTGCAAGTCGAACAGCGATACCTCATCGCCTTCGTTGCTGGTGGCCAGCGCATGGCGTAGGGCTTCGCTCTGATCCTTCCACTTGGTTTGCAGCAGGGAGAGGGTTTGTTGCGATACATAGGTATCGGCACCCCGGCGGACCTGTCCGGCGCTGATGCGGCCTTGTTCCAAGGCTTGCAGGTGGCGGCGCACCAAGCTGCGTTTCCATACCCTGCCGTCTTCCAGACGTTTGCCAATGCCTTCGACGGTGACGCCCTGTTTACCGGCCTGCGGCAGGCGGACCTCAAAGCGTGGGGCGATCATGGCGGCGGTGTCTTCGGGCGATAGCCACGTGTGCAGCTTATCGCAGAGGGCTGCGCCGTCTTCACCCAGGCGGCACACGTCAATCAACGGGGTGGACGGGTGACCGAGGTATTTATCCAGCCGCTCAGACAGGTTGATGAGATCCACTGAGCCCACCGGCTGCTGTAGCCAGTGGCTGACGCGCTGGCCCAGCGCATCATGGTCCTCGTTGCGTGCGGCCTCCCATTCGCGTTCGGGGATGCTGCGTAGCTGATGCTTGCGCTCACGGCGGGCCTGCTTGCGTAAGGTCGGCGCACAGTTGGCGGCAAGCCATTCAGCATCGGTTTCAACGTGGTAAGCAACAGTTTCCATCGGTTTCTTTGGGCAAGCCGATCCCCTTACGGCCTGTTGAGGTCGTTTAAAAGGGTGAGTCGGGGGTTAAAACAGCACGGTGGTGACTAGGCTTGCAGTATCGGGCGCGGTCGGATCGGCAGCACGTCATTGCCCTTGTGTGCGTGCGCCACACAATAGAAAGGCGCGTTTAGTCGGGTAATAAGGGCTAGACATTGGCGCTCCGTTGGGCAAGCCGCCCCCCTTACGGCCGGTGGCGGTCGTTAAAACGGGGGAATCGGGGGTTAAAACAGCACGGTGGTGACTCGACCTGCAGTATCGAGCACGACCGGATCGGCAGCACGTCTTCGCCATTGTGTGGAGGGCTCACACAATGCGAGTGGCCGGGGTGAGGTCTGGCGCGGTGGTTTCACCCTTTGGCGCGCGCTCGTATCCCCGCCACGCCCGCGCACTTCATAGGGCGTTTTTTATGCAGCTGCATGAAGGGTCGAAATCCGCCTCAGTACTGGCGCGGAGAATGGTTTGCGGGGTGCAAAACATCATGCGAATTCATGCACTCTAGGCATGCATTTGCATGCAGTGGGCGGCTAAGGGGGTGCTGACTGGCCAATCTCGGCGCTGTTTTACCTGACAAGTTGCCCCAACGTGGCGTGGGGATGTTCGCGCTGATTGAAAATTGACCCACCCTGCCGATTGAATATTGACCCAGGGCGAGAAGAGTTCGGCGTTTAACAGGGGGTCTTGAACGGCGGGATTGTGTGGTGCGTTCACACAATGGCGTTCGCTCGTCGAGGTGGCGCGGGGTCGGGATACTGCCGGCATGCGTTCAACGACGCCTCATCTGGTCCAGTCGGACACGGATGCACCCACGATAAAGACCCTTAGCAATGACGCAATTGACCCCCTCTTACGACGAGACCGCCAGCGACACGGCGGGTACATCCAGCCTGCGACATGACCGCTTTATGCGTTTGCCGGAAGTGCTGGCCAAGTGTGGCTTCTCCCGTACCGGCTTGTACGACGCGATGCGTCTACGTGGCTTCCCCACTTCGATTCACCTTGGCCCGCGCAATGTGGCGTGGCTGGAATCGGAAGTCCTTGCCTGGATGCAGCAATGCATCGCCCAACGCCAAGCCTGATCAACCCACTATTAAGGAAACCTTCCCATGTTTGAACATCACCCAGCACACCGCGCCGCCGTTGAAGCGGCCTTGGCTGAATGCCATACCGCTCGTGACGCCTTCCTGCCTTTGCAGGCGGTCTGTACCGCGTTACGCAAAGAAATCGCTGCTCACCAGCAATCAGCCCAGGAAGCCGAGGCGGAGGCCGCCCGCCTGCGTGCGGAAAACAAAGGTCTGCTGCGTAGCTTCACCAGTCACCTGAGCCCGAAGTGCCGGGAACTCAAAGCCCAGGAACGGGCGGCTTACACGCTGGCGGAAGACTGGCGCGAACTGGCCAGTGAGCTGGAAAAGGGATTGGACGAAGCCGACGAAGACGCCTCAGAGCAATGGTATCGCGTGGTGATTGCGCAGAACGGGTTACGCGAATGCTATAGCCAAGCGCTGATTGAGGTTGGGCTTAGCCAATTGCCGCCCGCACTCAAGCTGGGTTTGCAATTGCAGGCCGACTGCTTGGCCAGCAAGGGCCAACATGCCAGCTGGCGTTTGTTCGACGAGTCGAGCCTGGATGCGGCATGGCGCGAGTTAGCGCCGAAGCTATTGGCGCAATGTAAACAGGCGGTGGACATCCCAGACGAAGCAATCAGGGCGGGCCTACAAGTGGCGGACCGTGGTTGTGTGCCGGAACTGACGCCAGCGCAAATGCATGTGCGTCGCTATGAACGCGAGAAGGCGGCAGAAGCAGAAGCGGCCCAGGCATAACCCTTTTTAATACTGACGAAAGTAAACAAGATCATGAGCAAATGGATAGGCGTCGAACTGGAAGGCACGCTGGCGGAATACAACGACCGTTTCCCGAATCAGATTGGCGAACCGGTGAATGCAATGCTGTTGCGGGTTAAAGGCTGGTTGAATGAAGGCAAGACGGTCAAAGTCCTGTCGCATCGAGCGAAGGCGGGCAGCAGTAACTACGAGGTGAATCGGTGGTTGCGTGAGCAAGGGCTGAGCATGTTGGAAGTGGTGCCGATGGAAAAGGACATGCAATCGTTCTGGAGTGCGCGTGCGGTGCGGGTGGAGTTGAACGACGGGAAGCTCTGCAATGGATGCCGTAACGCCCCGGAAAACCACTTCCGTCATCAAGGGCATGGGTATACCGCGGAGGACTACTACCTGACGGACTGCTAGGGCCTGCCTACCGTATATCACGGATGTATCGCGCTTCTTCTTATCTCTTATTTAAATAAAAAAGCCCCCTGAACCCCAGCTGCTGCTTGGGGTTTAGGGGGTTTCTCTTTAGTGGCTTACTGCGTTGGCTGGCTTAGCGGGCCATTTCAATCAGCTCGATGTCCTTTTTTAGCAGCGCATTGACCAGCGTGGAGAGTGCCACGCCTTTATCGTGGGCCAACTCGCTTAAGCGGGACTGGATGGGCTGATCGAGGTAGACCGGCAGGTGTGCTACTGCATCGGCCCGGTAGAACTTGCCGCGAGCGGCTTTGCTGAAATCGTATTCGTCTTGCATCGGGTTCACCTTTAACGGATAGGGCCTAGGGTTCGCCCTGGTACTGCCGTTCTTCATGCCGTGTGGCGAGTCGCGCAGAAATAATGCGTACATGCACCGTGTCTTCATTCTCGCGCCAAGTATGTACGGCCACCACCAACTTACGGCCCTCGACCTGACCGAGGGTAATCCAGCGTTCTTCCTGCGTGCTGTGATCTTCATCAAACAGCGTTAATGCGAGGGGATCGTTAAACACCAAGGTTGCTGTTTCGAAATCGAGGCCATGCTTCTTGAGATTGGACGCTGCTTTGGCTGGGTCCCATTCGAACAGCAACTGCATGCACTTCCTCCTTAGCTGCTCAGGGGTGATTCGTGAGTATCGTGTGGTGTCTCATCACTTATGACGGTCTTCTGACTGACGCTTGAGTTGCCCACGTTCTATGAATGCATCTAGCAGCTGTAGTGCTTGGCGTTTCTCCGCCGGCTCTAGCTTCTCAATAGCGAGCAGTCTCCTGCGTAGTCGGCTATCTCCATCTTGTTTGACCAGCCGGCGCTTAACACTGCGACCAAACAGCTCATCGATAGACACCCCTAATGCGTTCGCAATACTTGGCAGCAGAGTGGCTGGTGGTGTGGCCTGAGGGCTCTCATAGTAGGCCACCATACGCTGTGAAATACCTAGCTCAGCGGCTAATTCAACCTGAGTAAAGCCTGCTGCTTTGCGTAACGCTGCCAAGCGTTCACCGAAGTCGCTGGTGGTGGCTGTTTGCTCACCGGATTGAATGCGCTTGCCCATTGAAGTCATCCCAAAGTGATGGGGCAAGTCTACGAATGGTAAGGGATGCATGGAACACTCCGGCTTGACGAATATACACTGGGTGTATAGTGTGCCGTACCTTAGATTGTTTAGCAATTGGATGTATATATTGCACATGAAAAGGATTGTTTATGGCACGCATCCCGGAAGCAGAAATCGAACGCTTAAAAACCGAGGTGTCACTGGTTCGCCTGATTGAGGCAGACGGCATTGCGTTGAGTAAGCAGGGAAAGGATTACGCGGCCTGCTGCCCGTTCCATCAGGACGACAGCCCAAGTCTGGTGGTGACGCCGGGCAAGAATCTGTTCCATTGCTTTGGCTGTGGCGCGGCGGGTGGGCCAATAGACTGGGTGATGAAACGGCGTGGTATCAGCTTCCGCCATGCAGCGGAATGGCTGCGCGAGGGTTTGCCTTCTCTTTTAGCTGCCAGTTTGGCGCCGGTGAAGCGCACCACGGCGCGTGCCTTACCGGTAGCGGTGAGCCTGGATGCGGATGACCATGCCTTGCTCGGTCAGGTGATGGACTACTACCACGCCACCCTCAAGCAAGAAGGCGAAGCCTTGGCTTATCTGGTCAAGCGGGGGTTGGATCACCCCGAGCTGATCGACACGTTCAAACTGGGTTACGCCAATCGCACCCTGGGCCTGCATTTACCGGAAAAAAATCGCCAGACCGGGGCCGAAGTCCGCGGGCGCTTACAGCACTTGGGGTTGATGCGCGAAACCGGCCATGAACACTTCGCGGGCAGTTTGGTGATACCGGTGCAGGACAGTGCTGGGCAGGTGGTGGAAATCTACGGCCGTAAGCTGCGCGATGACTTACGCAAGGGGACGGCCAAGCACCTTTACCTGCCGGGGCCGCATGCAGGTGTATGGAATGAGGCGGGTTTGGCGGCGAGCGGTGGCGAAGTCGTGCTATGCGAAGCGCTGATCGACGCGATGACCTTCTGGTGCGCGGGCTACCGCAATGTGACGGCCAGCTATGGCACCCAGGGATTTACGGCTGACCATCTGGCCGCCTTCCAGCGGCATGGCGTTCAGCGTGTGCTGATTGCCTACGACCGGGATGAGGCCGGGGAGCGGGCGGCGGCGCAGTTGGCGGTCGAGCTGGCTGCCCAGGGTATAGGCTGCTGGCGTGTGCAGTTTCCTCATGGTCTGGACGCCAATGCGTATGCCCTCAAGGTACAACCTGCCAGCAAGGGGCTGGGACTGGTGTTGCAGCATGCGCGCTGGCTGGGTGCAGGACCGGCCCCGCATCGGGGTGCTGCGCCCCTTCCACCCCTCTCTCCTTTAGCCGCACCGGTACCCGCTGCAACGGGACTGCCGCCCGATGCAAGCACGTCACCCGAACCGGCACTGGTGGTTCAGGGGGAGGATTTGCTACTGACCTTGGCGGACCGCTGTTACCGGGTGCGGGGCCTGCCCAAGCAAGCAGCGGCGGGACAGCTCAAACTCAACCTGCTGGCGACGCGTGGCGATGGGTATTACATCGACAGTTTCGATCTCTACAGCGCCAAGGGCCGCGCCCATTACCTGCGGGAAGCGGCGCTGGAGCTGGCGGTGGCAGAGGAGGTATTAAAACGCGATCTGGGCCGACTGCTGCGCTTACTGGAAGCGCATCAGGACGCACGGCTACAGGCAGTGCTAGCGCCAGCGGATAACACGCCGACGATGACGGACGCGGCCAGAGAGGCAGCGTTGACCCTGTTGCGCGATCCCACCCTATTGGCACGCATCGTGGCCGACTTCGACGCCTGCGGCCTGGTGGGTGAGCGCACGAACAAGCTGGTGGGCTATCTGGCTGCGGTCAGCCGTAAGCTGGCGGGGCCGTTGGCGGTCGTGGTGCAGTCTTCCAGCGCGGCCGGTAAATCGTCGCTCATGGATGCGGTGCTGTCATTCATACCGGAAGAGGAACGCATCAAATACAGCGCCATGACGGGGCAAAGCCTGTTCTACATGGGAGAAAACAACCTCAAGCACAAGATTCTGGCGATCTGCGAAGAAGAAGGCGCGAGCCGCGCCAGCTATGCCTTGAAGCTGCTGC
>NZ_PDZH01000166.1 GCF_002735695.1 Chitinimonas sp. BJB300 | reverse complement strand
GCCTACTCAAATATCCCGCAGCATCCCGCGGTTTCCTCCCTGGAGGTTTATTCAACGTCTGCCCGCTGGCGCCATCTCGCGGGCACGCTCATCGCGTATGGGCAGACGTCGAACAAACCTAAACCATACCAGCCTGTCGCAGCTCAAACTTGAGTTTCCGAAGGCAACCGGTAAGGCGGCATTAACTGATATTGAATTTCAGCATCTAGGACGATCCTGACCGAGCTATCAGCGCCAGCTCAGACATCTGACAATAGCACCCCGATAACAATGTCGGGCAATGGGCGCCTTGATCCTGCGCCCATTAGCCCCGGTGCCAAGGTAGGAGCATGTAACCCACAATTTGCCGGCACTCTGTAGTCGAGTGCCCGCTTCTGGCTGAGGCTGTGTAAAAACGCTAGAGCGAATTTTTAAGTGGGAATTCAAGGTAGTTTTTCGGTCATCAACGTACTTTGAGTGGGTACATTAGTAGTATTTTTGATGGTGATTTTGCGGTCGGTGGGATTTTTTCTGACCCGAACTCTAAATTTTCGGGTTTTTACACAGCCTCGGCTGGTCGCAGACAACCCAAACCGGACAAGCATATCTTCAATTAAGTGGTCAACCTAGTGGCAATAATAACGAAGAACTAATTCGAAGCATTAGGTTCAAGTTAAGAACATTGTCATTCGCAAAGCTACAACAAACTTTATAAGGCTTACTAACTATGCTCAGTTAATTTCAACTATCGACGTTTAACCATCATTAGCCTAAAACAAATTTCAATTTTTATAAACCTAAAGACGGTCTGAGGTTGCTAATGTCTTTATGCCTCTCAGTAATAAAAAAGCAATTTTATGTATTTTAAGGCAATGGCAAACCTAAAAGATAAAGCAGGCATATCCTATATCGAGCAATTCAAAGGAGTCGAATGATGCAATTTAAGCATTTAACTTGTTTTATACTTGTAACATTTATTGTTATTTCTAAATCGATTGCATCCCCATTTCCCAATGGGGATGATCCCTCTGTTACTGTTGAGAAGGATAACACCTATATTTATCTTGAATCTGATGGCAATTCTACAGAAACATTTGAAATTCAGTATCGGTTGAATGAAGAGCGTGGATTAAAACGTGAAGGTCAGCAACAAATCTACCTAAACAATAAATTAGATAAATTGGTTTCGATTGAAGCATACACACAAAAAGCTGATGGCAGGAAGATCACTATTTCTGAAGATCAAATTAAAACTAAAGCTGATCCTTCATCAGCATTTTCTCCTATGTTTAACGATAGTGTCTATAAAATAGTTATTTTTCCAGACTTGGCTGTTGGTGACAAAACATACCTTAAGTACACCCTAAAGCGAGAACCGTTGCTAAAAGGCCATTTTACAGGTACGGTTATCCCCAGTTTTTATCCTTATAAAGAGTCAATTTCAGTTGTCGACGTACCAGAAAACATAACGTTAAATGTAGAGGCATCGGGATTTATAGCAGTACCTCCACGTATAAAGGCCGGGCGAAAAATTTATGAGTGGCATTATGCACTGAAACCGAAGAGTCGTATCGAAACAGGTTCCGTTGATTATATTGACTACGGGGACCGTTTACAGATAAGTACGTTCAAGGACTATTCTGAAATGGCAAAAGTGTACGAACAAGGTGCTAGTGACAAGTCAAAGCCAACACCCAAGGTGATTGCATTAGCGAAAGAGATTACAAAAGCAATTCCAGACAAAAGAGCTCAGGCTTTAGCATTGTCTGACTGGGTCCGTAAGAATATACGTTACGTTGCCATCTATTTAGGTAATGGTGGTGTAGTGCCTCATGCAGCAGAAGACGTACTTAATAATAGGTATGGTGATTGCAAAGATCATACAGTACTGTTAGAAGCATTGTTAACTGCAGTGAATATCGATAGCTCCACAGCATTAATTAATAGTGGAGGAAGTTACCGATTGCCAAATGTTCCAGTGCTTTCCTCTTTTAATCACGTAATTACATTCATCCCGTCGCTTAATCTGTATACCGATTCCACTGCCTTACCAATTGACGTAAGATTCATACCGGATACTCTTCTGGATAAATCAGTTCTAATTACAAAAACTGGCGTGATTGCGCATACCCCCGTTAATCAATTAAGTGAGGTACGCAGTAGAGCCAGTTTTGAAGTTCATGAGGATGGTTCAGCTCAGCTGTCTGGAACAGTATCTTATATAGGATTGGGAGCTGAGTATAATCGTTACAGATTTCGCAATACTACCAAGGCTCAGTTAGAAGTAGTGACCAGAAATATGCTATTAAGAAGTGGGTTAAAAGGGGAAGGCACCATTGAACTTGCAAAAGAACAGGACAGAAATGAGTTTCAGGATTTAAAGTTTGATGCCAGGGTTGAGAACCTTGCTAATCTCCCTGGCGCATCAGGCATTACAGCTGTCAGCAATCCGACTGGTGGGATAGCTGAAATATTGGCTTCCTATTTGATAGAAAAGAAACGTACACAACCATTCCCATGTGTTGAACAAAAATTTATCGAGAATGCCAGCTATTTCTTTCCTCCGAATGTAAAAGTGCAATCTTTGCCAAAATCTGTCGAAGTAAGTGACCCTCACTTCAGCTATTCTGCGAATTATACAATAAACGGTAATAAAGTTGAATTGCAAAGACAGTTAGAATTCAAACCAAAAGATACCAACGTCTGCAAGGTGACGGACTTTGAAGCGATGCAAAGTAAGCTAAATGCTATTGCACGAGACTTAAAGGCACAAATCCTGATTGATGGATAAGTCACCATTTACTTCTTGGTATTTTAGGCTTTTACCTAGAGGGTACCTCGAATAACCCGACTGTTTGATATGCAGTGGCGTAAATCTACCTTACGGCGCCTTCCGACTGCCAGTGCCGGTGCTTGTCACTTGTCTTGCATCTCTTTTTCCGCCCAAATTGGCCATTTCCAGCCAATCCAGATGGATTCCTGGCATCAGAAGGCCTTCACACCGGCTACCTCGAGATAGCACAAGCGTCGCAAGTTGTACCCCGCAAGCTTCCAGTGCAGGTTCAAGGTGGCGCGTGCCAACCCAATGCAGCGGAGGGCTTTGCCACCCATCTGTGCCAAGCTCGCAAATGGGTGTTCAACACGAGCACGGATCTTGGCAATCCGTCGATTGCGACGTTTCTGGCATTCGGACAAGGGCTTGTCCGCTCTGCCTTTACGCTGGGTGTGCATGCGCCAGCCTTGTCCAATGAGCCGGGCTTCTCGCTCCCCATCCACATAGCCGCGATCAGTCCACACGTCACGGCTGGTATTACCCTCGTCGAGTACGCGCTCAAAGTGCAAGGTGTCGTGCTCGCTGGCAGTGCTGACCACCATCTTCCGAATCAACTTGTAACGCTTATCAACGCTGGTAGAGACCTTGTAGCCAAAGTAAGACTTGCCGTGCTTCTTGGTCCATCGGGCATCCAGGTCTTTCTGCCGGCGCTTCGCCGGCGACCAGTCAGCAGGCATGGCGCGTTCTTGAATCATGGCTTTCTCTTCCCGGTTCACCGACTGCTTCGGGACTTGCACGATGCTGGCATCCACCATCTGACCACCGCGTGCAATATAGCCATGTTTGGCTAACTGCCGATTGGCCGCCTCAAAGATGCTGTCACTCGCACCTGCGGCAATGAGCCGCTCCTTGAAGGTCCAAATGGTGGTACGGTCTGGAATCTGACTGCTACTGCGTAGACCGACAAAGCGCTGGAAACTCAGGCGATCCAGCAACTGGAATTCCATCTGCTCATCGCTGAGATTGAACAATTGATGAACCAGCAGCACCCGAACTATCAACTCGGTCGGAACCGTGGCGGGCCGCCGCGGGCGCGGCTGGGTCAAGGCGCTGCTCGGTCAATGTCTGCCGCCAGTGCAGCAAAATCGACATGGGTGCCCAGGACCATCAGCGCATCGCCCAGCTGATCAAGCTTGGCTTCACGTTCTTCACTGGCAAACAGACTGGATTTGATCATGATGGGAGGGCTGACTTTCGAATGTCAGAATCATGCCATGGATGGAAGGTTTTTCGAGGTGCCCAACAGTGTCACTGGCTTTGTCTGGACTTTGGCCAGCCAGCCGGGGTTGACGCGTATGCATTTGGTCTCGCAACAGACTGTGTTCCGTGGCGCGTTGCAGACCGTGGCATTTGAAATCAGGGCGCAGGTGTTGGCTGCGCCCTGATCTTAATTATTCCCCGACACAGCGGTTTTGAAACGCCCGCATCCCTTCAGAAAAAGCTTGCAACTTCTGCAAGTTGGTGGGTTGTTTATTGGCCTCTGCCCCTATGCCGCTTAAGATTTCATCGACGAGAGGCGCATTACCTGTACCTGTACCGCCTACAACGAAATCAATTTCACTGCTGTTGAGTGTTTGCATGATGGTGCATCCTTCTCAATGGATTAAGGAGGCTCACCCACGTAACGGCCTTGGGTGAGTTCCGTATTAGGTGTCATTCGGCAGGAGCCGGGGAAACTATAAAATAAGCCGCGTCACAACCATTGGGTTGCAGAACCCATCTTGCTGCAGCTATATGTTCTGCTGTCACGGGTAACGTCCGCTCACTCACGGGTCGGTGAAGGCGGATAAGGCCGTCGTAATACGCATTGTTTCGACAGGGAAGTCGCATACCTTCATAACTTGCTACTTGACCACCTGCCACTTGTTGAACTTCATGGATATCGAGTGTTTGCATGATGATGCATCCTTCTCAATGGGTTAAGACAACTCGCCCAAGTAACTGCTTTGGTAAGTTTGTATTAGTCATCACTATTGATATTGCCGTGACGTGACCAATCCCATTGGGTGCAGCCATTTGGTTGGAGAACCGACCTTACTGCGGTTATCTGGTCTGCTGTCACATCTGACATTTGCTGACTCACTGGTCGGTGATCGCGGATAAGATCCACATAGTACTTATCATTACGACAGATACGTTGCGAATCTTGACCACCTGCTACTTGCTGAATTTCAAGGGTATCGAGTGTTTGCATGATCGTACTTCCTTCTCAAGGATTGAAAGGACTCACCCAAGGCGATGGCCTCGCGGCGAGTACTGCATTAGAGAAGAATGATACAGACAAGTTCACCCTGAATTGGCGGGCGAGATACGGTCGGATGTGTTTGCGCTGATTGAATATTGACCCACCGGGGTGGGCGGCAGAAAACTTGGACTGCTAATTTCACCATCGCCACGATTAATTCAAAATATTTCTGGGGCGGTGCAAATTATTTTGATGCACGCGACGAATTACCCTTTCTATTGGCTGCACCCTCCACCGACTCATCAAGTTAATTACAAATCAGTCGCTTGCACCTACCCCTATGCCAAATGACGCGTTGGCGTGTTTCTTCGCTGGGCAATCCAGCGGCTATTTAGCCAATTAATTTTGTACTTTTTGTTGTCTCCGCACTAAACACTGACGATTCCCATCTGGATACCTTGCTCGATTAGGCCGCATACCACCATAGCGGCTAGCTTTCTTCAGGGATGTAAAGAAGGTCGCGATCGTATTAGGTAATCAGTTGGGTTTGTCGGCAGGCGCAATGGGTGTTGCTTCCAGCTCCGCTTCTTTGGGGCAACAGCAGACTGGCATTTACGTGAATGCCGCTACCGGCAACTTGGCGATTCAGGATCGCGATGAGTTTCTTGGTGCCAAGGGTTTTAAGCTGGGTTTGCTGAGGACCTACAACAGCCAAGCGGGCCTCGATGGAGACAACAATGACAATTGGCGCATTGGGGCCTACAAGCAGGTTCGGCTGGAGAGTGGGGCGGTTGGCGCAGTCGGCAGCACCCTGTTGCGGGTACGGGAAGATGGCAGCGAGGTGCGCTACCAATACGATGCCGCCACCCAGTCCTATCGGGCGAGTTCCGTCACGCCTTGCTGGAACAACGCCTTGTAACCACCGTAATCATCCACCATCAAATGCCCGCGCCAGTCCCGCAGGAAATCGCGCACATGTTCGCCGCTGCGACTGGTGCGATAGTCGAACACCACGATCGGCGGCCCGTTGTTTAGGTCGTTGCTACGGTAGGCCCATAGATAAGCCCGCTTGGTCTTGCCTTTGCCGGGGTCGAGCTGCTGTACCGGTGTTTCGTCGGCGTGTAGCACCTGGCCCGCCTTGAGCCGTTCGCTTAGCCGATCCACCAGCGGCTGCAGCCGCACGCCCAGCTGTCCTATCCATTGCGCCAGCGTCGAGCGCGCGATCGGCACACCGTGGCGCGTGCTGATCTGCTCGATGCGGTACAAGGGCAGGTGACCCAGAAACTTCTGGATCAGCACCCAGGCGTGTAGCCCTGGCGCGGCC
>NZ_PDZH01000165.1 GCF_002735695.1 Chitinimonas sp. BJB300 | reverse complement strand
CCGCCTTGCCTTGATCACGAGAGCTTCGCGGAGTCATGCCCGCTCGCCCTGCTCGGCAGCGCCTTCTATCCGGTTCTTGTCCATCGGCTCGCGGTTTACGATCCACGCTTCCTTCCCACGCTCGGTCACCCTCTCGCAGTTGCGCTTCACTTCGTTCGCTGTGATCAACTTACGGCGGGAATTCCACCCGCAGGAGTGCGCCCATGCTGGGCGCACATAAGCAAACAGGCCACCGATTGGGTGGCCTGTTGCGTTTTGCCTGCTCGATAATCTTACGGGGCCAAATGACTGTTTACGCTTTCCAAGTCTTTTTCCGCCAGATCGCCCACCGCCACCGCCAACTTGAGCTGATTCAGCAAGTAACTGTAACGCGCCTGCGCCAAATCTTTCTTTGTCGAATAGAGCTGTTGTTGGGCATTGAGAAGATCAAGTGTAGTACGTACCCCAACTTCGCGACCCAGCTTGGTGGAATCGAGCGAGCTTTGCGCCGAAATCTGAGCTTGGTCCAATGCACGAATCTGCGAAGCACCTGCCTGTACGCCTAGAAAAGCTTGTTTGGTCGTCTGGGCAGCCTCGCGTCGGGCAACTTCGAGATTGAACTGTGCCTGATTGCGCAACGCAATGGATTCACGCAATTTGGAACTGGTGTTGCCCCCGGTAAAGATTGGGATATTCAACTGGACACCAATTGCCGTGGTCTTGGTCTTATCTGTACCGCCAAGCGCTGCCACACCACCTTTACTGGTGTCTTGGCCATATTGCGCAAAAAGACCGACAGTGGGTTGCCGACTCAGGCGGTATTTGTCGATTTCCGCTTCGGCAATCGCCAACTTGCCTCGCTGCGCGTCAATACTCAGGCTTTTTTGCTCGGCCAACTTCACCCATTCGTTCATATCGGGTGGGTTGGGAGGTGTCGCCTCCATTTTGGGGGGCAATGCTGCCAAACCTTCAGCAGGAACACCTGTCAGCTGCAGGAAAGCGTTCTGCTTCACCACCAAGTCATTCTGGGCAGCAATTTCACTGGCGATGATGCCATCGTATTTGGCTTGGGCTTCATGTGTGTCGGTGATTGTTGCCACACCGACCTCAAAACTCTTCTTTGCCTGGGCTAATTGCTGGGAAACCGCATCCTTCTGGGCACGGACAAATTCCAGGCTATCCTGCGCATACAGAACATCGAAGTAGGATTGCGCCACCCGCAAGATCAAGTCCTGCTTGGCAACAGCAAAGCTCACTTCCGCCAACCGGGCTTGCTCATTCAACTGACTGGCGCCAACACTGACTTCTGCATTGTAGAGCGGCTGGGTTGCCTCCAACTTGTAGCCAAATTGATTGCCGGATCCGTTGCTGTTCTGACTGGGGAGCCCGCTGGAATCTTTGTCCACTTTGAGGCGCTTAGCATCACCGGATAGCGCAACCTTGGGCAACCAAAGGGCTCTTGCCTGATTCGTTTTTTCCTGGCCCGCCCGGAAAGCGGCTTCTGCCGCAGCATAGGTGGCGTCGTATTTTTTGGCTTCCTGATAAACCTGCAGCAGGTCAGCTGCTGAAGCGAATGAACCTGTGGCAAGTGCCAGCACACAAGTCAGTGTGCGAAGTGCAAAACGTTGCATAACAGCATCCTTTGGTTTGACGTACGCACCGCGCACGCCCAAACATACCAAGCAGTATCTTACAACAAAGCATAACCGCGCTTCCAGCCAGCCTTGAGTAAATGAATTTTAAGTTATTTAAGTATCAGCGACCAGCGTCCAGTGGCTTACGCACGCCATACCACGCTGCATAGAGCGCAGGCAGGAACAACAGCGTCAGCACGGTAGCCACCAGCAAACCACCCATGATCGCCCAGGCCATCGGCCCCCAGAAGGTAGAGCGCGTCAGCGGCACCATCGCCAAAATCGCCGCCGCAGCGGTCAGCATAATGGGCCGGAAGCGGCGTACTGCCGACTCGACAATGGCGTGCCACGGGTGTTCACCCTCCAGGGTGTGTTGCGTGATCTGATCAACCAGAATTACCGAGTTCCGCATGATCATACCGGCCAGGGCAATCACGCCCAGCTGCGCAACAAAACCGAACGGAACCTGGAAGATCAACAGGGTTGCCGCCACACCGATCATCCCCAGTGGGGCAGTCAGTAACACCAGCACCATCTTGGACAGGCTCTGGAGTTGGAACATCAACAACGTCATCACCGTTAGCAGCATCAATGGCATCACCGCCACGATAGAGGCCTGGCTCTTGAAGCTGGACTCCTGCGTGCCGCCAATCTCAATGCCGTATCCAATGGGCAGGCTATCAGCCAGCTTCTGCACCTCCGGCCACACCGCCAGTGTCACATCCGGCGCCTGTGCGCCTTCCACATCGGCACGCACCGATATGGTTGGCATCCGATTACGTCGCCAAACAATGCTTTCTTCGCTCTCCAACTTCAGCTTCGCAACCTGGCTGACTGGGATGAACTTGCCATTGTTCAGGTAAACCTTGGCATCTTTCAGGTTGTTCAGGTCTGTCCGCTCTGGCTCATTCAAGCGTGCCACCACGTCGATCGTTCTGTCGTATTCACGAAATTGCGTCATGGTGACGCCACTCAGCGAAGTCTGTAGCGCCGACGACAGCTGTTGCGAGCTAATACCCAATGCACGCGCCTTATCCTGGTCCACCTCCAGCCGCATCACCTTTACCCGCTCGCTCCAATCGGTGTTGACGTTACGGATATGCGGATTGGCGCGCATCAGGGCTGCCACCTTCCCGGCTACCTCTTTGATCTTGATGTGGTCTGGCCCCGACACCCGGAACTGGATGGGGTACCCTACCGGCGGACCATTTTCCAATCGGCTTACGCGCCCACGCACCAGCGGGAAATCTTCCTCAAACAGCTTGTGCAGCTTGTGCAACACGGCTTCGCGCTTGTATTCGTCCTTGCTCATGATCATCAGCTGGGCAAAGTTCAAATTGGGCAACTGCTGCTCCAATGGCAGATAAAAGCGCGGGCTGCCATTTCCCACATAACTGGTGACGCTGAGAATATTAGGGTCGCCCTTCAGCTTGGCCTCCAACGCCTTAACCTGCGCCTCGGTTTGTGCGTAGCTTGAAGCCTGCGGCAGCCAGACATCGACCAATATCTCCGGCCGGTTGGATGCCGGAAAAAACTGCTTTGGCACGAAACGGAACAAACCAACGGCAATCACAAAAGCCGCCACGGTCACGAGAATGACGATCTTCCGATATTCCAGGCACCAGGACACCAAACGGCGGAAACGTGCGTAGAACGGCTTTTGATAAACCGCATGTTCATCGCCGTGGCTCGTGGCGGCAGGCAGCAACTTGAACCCCAGATACGGCGTAAAGATGACGGCGACGATCCAGGACATCATCAACGAAATACCAACGACCTGAAAAATCGAAACGGTGTACTCGCCGGCATTGGATTTGGCCAAGCCTACGGGCATGAAACCCGCAGCGGTAATCAGAGTGCCTGTCAGCATCGGAAATGCCGTGCTGGTGTAGGCGTACGTGGCAGCACGCACACGGTCCCAGCCTTGTTCAAGCTTTAAAGCCATCATTTCCACCGCGATGATGGCATCGTCGACCAACAGGCCCAGCGAAATAATCAATGCCCCGAGTGAAATCCGCTGCAGATCAAGCCCTAAGGCATACATAACCAGAAAGGTCATGGCGAGCACCAGGGGAATCGAGAGCGCCACCACCAAGCCCGTACGGAACCCCAGTGAAACGAACGACACGGCCAACACAATCACTACGGCTTCAATCAGACTCTTCACAAACTCGTGGATGGAATTACCTACCACCTTGGGCTGGTCGGACACCGCGTGGACCTCCACGCCGACCGGCAATTCGGCACGAATGCGCGCCAAGCTGGCATCCAGTTGCTCACCCAGCTGGATGACATCACCCCCTTTACGCATGCTGACGGCCAAACCGATGGCTTCCTGACCATTGAAGCGCATCTTGGCAGTCGTCGGATCGGTATACCCGCGATAAACCTTGGCGACATCGCCCAAACGGAAATGACGCCCGTTGGCCTGGATGCCGATATTGCGGATGGATTCAATCGTGTTAAATTCGCCGGTCACCCGCAACGTCACCCGCTCGCTACTGGTTTGCACCACACCACCGGGCACCACGGCATTCGTCGCCTGCAAGGTCTGAAGAATCAGCGCGGGGTCCAAGCCCAACGAGGCCAGCTTGGCACTGGAGGTTTCGACATAGATCTTTTCCTCCTGCACCCCCACATAGTCGATCTTGTTCACATCCGGTACACGCAGTAGTTCAGTACGAACCGCATCTACATACTTTTTCAAGTCGGCATAGCTGAAACCATCGCTGGTGAATGCATACAGGTTGCCAAAGGTATCGCCAAACTCATCATTGAAGAAGGGGCCTTGCACGCTGCTTGGGAGGGTGTATTTGACGTCGCCGATCTTCTTGCGAACCTGATACCAGACTTCCTGTACCCGGCTTGGCGGCACACCTTCCTTCAGGTTGATCAGCAGTTGGTTTTCACCCGCTTTTGAATACGACCGTACGTATTCAATTTCAGACATCTCCTGCAGCTTCTTCTCGAGCTTATCGGTAACCTGCAATTCCATATCGGTCGCAGAGGCGCCGGGCCAGTAGGCCTGAATAATCATCGCCTTGAAGGTAAATTCCGGGTCTTCCTTCTGCCCCAGCCGGGTATAGGAAAACGCACCCGCCAACATGAAAACAATAATGAAATAGAGTACCAACTGCTGGTGCTTAAGTGCCCATTCGGACAGATTGATGCCACGCATGCGCTAGTCCTTCGAGGCTTATTGGCGGTTGAGCTGGCTAGCTGCCAGGCGTACAAGCTGGTTGGCATGCAACAAATGCGCACCTGCCGTCACTACCGTCTCGCCCATCTGCAAACCCTTGGTTACCAGCACCACATCATTGCGCACACCCGCCAAACTCACGGGGCGAGCACTTACTCTTTGGGTCTTTACGTCCACCACCCACACTTTGGGTTGGCCGTCTTGGTCATAGATGGCAGTCAGCGGCAACATGGCCCCTGTTTGGTTAGCCACATTGGGTAGCAATACGTTGGCGGTCATTCCCAGGCGTAATACATCATCAGGATCGATAACGGAAATACGTGCGGCGTAGGTTCGGGTAATCGGATCGGTATCGGGTGCAATTTCACGTAGCTTGCCGTTGTATTGCTTTTCTGGCGCAGCCCACAGCACCACCCGAAGCTGATCCGCTTTACGCAGTTCTTCCACGCGGGACTCCGGGACGCTGACCACCACTTCACGCTCGCCATCCTCAACCAGCTTGACGATAGGACTGCCAGCAGCCACCACCTGTCCAACCTCTGCGTTCAATGCCGTCACCACCCCGGCACGCTCGGCTCTCAGTACTGTGTAACCACCCTGATTGCTACTGAGGCTGTACTGCGACTTGGCAGCATCAAACGCCACTTTGGCTTGGTCGACATTGGCTTGGCTTACAAAGCCCTTTTCATGCAGCTGCTGTGCACGTTCATAGTCCGTCCGAGCTTTATCGAACTGGCTCTTGGCCGCGACCTGCTGCAGCATCACATCCTTACCATCTATCTTGAATAGCTGCTGCCCCACTTTGACGGACTGGCCCAGCTCCACATTGCGCTCTATGATCTGGCCCGCCAAGCGAAAACCCAGCTGGCTCTCATGCCGGGCGCGAATCTCACCAGAATAACTGGCGGCGACCACAACCCCTTCTGGCTTGACGACCATCGTACGCACCGGCCGCACTTCCTCGTAGGGTGTGGTTTCCTTTCCACAGGCGCTCAATACAACCAACAGGACGAGACCTAGTGTCAAATTACACCGCTTATTCATACGTGCTCTCTCCAAACCTTATTTATATTTTTACAGCCCAAATCTTGAATCAGGGTGGGAAAGACTCTGGCAAATTGAATACCGGATGTCCATTTCTGCACCATCCCGTTTCGGAATGCTTCTAACCATAGCCAGGACGGGCGTCGCCGTCACGACCGGTACGGCAACCCGGCAGCGTGATCCGGGTTTTAGAACCTAGTTTACGATCAACACAGCTCATCTCAACGATAACGCCTCAAGTCCCGGTAATTACTTGAGACCTGATCTATGAGTTTAGATGCTTGGCCGCACCATAGAACCTGTCCGCTTTCTTGTACGGCTCGCTCTACGGCATACCATAACCAAGCTCTCGTTTTTACTCACCTGAAAAGCCCAAGGCCCATAGAACCCCATACTAATTACTGATGTTACGCAGTAGCTGCGAGAAGCAGCTGTAACTGATCATAAGCCGCGCGGGAGGCGTTGATCAGTAACTTGCGGCAAAGTGCGAATGGGTTCTTCTGCGTCTTGATGCTCAGGCATTCA
>NZ_PDZH01000164.1 GCF_002735695.1 Chitinimonas sp. BJB300 | reverse complement strand
GTGCGGTCGGCGATATTGCCCAAGCCAAAGGGTGGAAGGACGGCAGCAAAGAGAAGATCGCCTTGCATGCCATGATGGGTGCCCTGCAAGTAGGATTGGGGGGCGGCAATGTAGCAGCAGGCGCCCTAGCGGCAGCGGGTAATGAAGCGCTGGTTGGGCAGATGTCAGATTACCTCATCAGCCAAGGCTATAAGCCTGGCGATGCGGCTTATCAAAGCCTTATGCAGGCAGGAAGTACCATGCTGGGTGCGATGGTAGGAACGCTGGCAGGCAGTACGCAAGCGGGAGCTGCCACGGCGCTGGCTGGCACCACCAATAACTACCTGAAGCACAGTGAAATATTGGCGTTACAAAGCAAGCTCAAGGAGTGCGAACAAAACCAGTGCGATCAGACTGCAAAAGACAAGCTGGTTGACGACTACGCCAAACGCTCGGCCCAGCATAACGCTGAACTGGCAGCCTGTAAGGACGATGCCTGTCTGAATGAGCACCGACGCGAAATAGCAGAAGCAGCAAAGGCATCAGATGCATTGCGGCAGATCGATCAGCTATCCGACGCCAGCCAGGGCATGCAGCGTTTAAACGCGATGCAAAAGACAGACAATGCCTTGCTGGCAACGCAAAATAGAATCTCCAACCTTAAACAAGAAGCCCGCACGTTGGGGCAATTTGCCAAGAATCATTGCCAGGGGCTGAGCGATGCGCAATGTGCAGGCAAGCTTGATACGGCTCTCAAAAGCAATACTCAGCTTGGTGTCGCCCTCGCCACGATGACACCGTTGGTTGGCGAAGCGGACTCGATCAAAACCGTACTAACAGGTACCGACCTAAACGGCGAGGAAGCCAGCCGATTATTGGGTGTATTGGGCGTGTTAACCGGTGGTGCGGCACAGAAAGTTGGCAAGGGTATTGGTGCGGCAATCGATGCCGGCAAGACGGTAGATAAGGTGGGGGATGCGGGTAAGGCAGTAAGTGGTGCAAAAAATGCGGAGACAGCTGCAGATTCAACCAAGTCAGCGGTTAAAATAGCGGAAGTAGCGCCACAGCCTAGTGCAGGAAAATCTAACCTAGCAACGCCACCTGTTACGCTTAGCAAAGAACAGGCGGATGCATTTAATAGGGGAGCTGGGCCGGTTAGTGAGGCGGGCGGGTACAGTACAGAGAGATTACTTTCAGGATTACCAGGTCAAGTAACAGGTGGTAGTTCTTCTAAGCTTGGTAAGAACCTAAATGAAGCCATGGGAAGAAATCGCTCCGATTCATGGACAGGCTATCAAGCACAGCATTTATTACCTTCTGAGTTAAAAAGCCATCCAATTCTGAAGAAAGTCGGTATTGACTTAGATGATGCCTCGAATGGGGTATTCTTACCTTCAAGCATGGCACGACCTGAAGGTGTGGTTAGCGGTATCCCTAGACACACTGGAAGTCATCCAAATTACACTGAGGCTGTGCGGCAGAGCTTAAACAATATGGATGTAAGTTTACCAGTCGAAGAATTGCAAAGACAGGTATTCGATTTACAAGGAAAGTTGAGAAGTGTTACGGAATCAGGTATGCCTGTCCGCAATGTAGATGGAGCTAAAACAGACGTATGGTTAAAATGGCTAAACAAATAGATATTGGTGAGAATACCAACTTAGTTCTTGATGTACTAAATTTTTTAACCAGTGGTAATCTTCTCAATCCATCCGGTAAAGCTTATTTGTCGAATGGCTTTATCGATGATCTAGAAACTGCCAAGAGTTTTGCTTGGGAAAAATTTTATGGTGAAGATGACTATACTTGGTCAGACTTGCGGTCTGAAAAGATGAGTGAAATTTGGGATGTTATTTATGCAGAAAAAGAAAAGTATGTTGAAGTGGATAATCAAATTTCTAGTCTTTTAGATGAAATAAGTCGAGTTGTTCAAGTACAACTGGACCATCAACATAAAGATTTATTAGATGACATTGTCTCTGACATACAATCTTGTTTGTACAGCAGAGCTGTTTTTGGCAAGGAAAATTTCTTCTTTGAACAGATTCTATTTGTCTACTTAAATGGTGGCTGGCCATGTGGTTGGAAAGGGAATTGGCCGGATGGAAAATTGATAGGTTATTTCAAAACCGAATAAATCTAAGTCCTTATGTGTAGAAGTTTAGACTTGATCTGACACTCTCACCTTGCAGAGGGCGGGCATACCCAACTCAATGGCGCAGTCATCGCCAGTGAAGCCGACCCCAGCCTGAATTGCCTGCGTATTAAACAATGTTAGAACGACTAGTGGCAATATCATGCAATACGACCCAATAACACGTGAGTTCACCGTGATTGACATCGGGCAGTCCGGTCATTGGAAACGGAATTAATTTATGACATTTTCTATATATGCCTTACTTGGAAATGAGGCTCCCGCTATCACAAATGAATCATTGGGGGATGATCTAAGGCATTTCTTTCGCAACGAAGAAGGTTTTTCGATACAGTTTGAGCAATTACCATTCGCGAAGAATAAGTCGCTTGCCCTTCGTTGGGATAAATGGTTAGTACGAGTAAGTTATGAAGATGGGGATAAAGTCGCACAAGACACTGCAGATATTGGTAAGGTGGTTAGTTGTCTAGCCCCCTTCGATCTTTCTAGTATAAGCAGGCGAATTCGGTTAGTTTTTAGCGACGATGATTTACAAGAATATACAAATCAGTTTATTTATTTAATGGACTTCCTTCGTGAAATTCCTGGCGTCGCTATATTCGATCCGCAACAAAGTGACTTTATTAAATAGAATGCTTAAAGGGTATTTTTATTTTTGTGCTTTGTACAATATGACATGTCAATCCTGGGTGACGAAAGAGAAAAAAGATTTCACTATTAAATCTTAGCAGATCAATGAAAAACTAACTAACAGGCTGTTGAAAAACTCGTTCAAACGACCCGAACCATTTCTCCAAACTGATAGAATGTCCGTTCTACTCGACCGACGGCTCGAAATTCGCTAATTACGAGCCGTTTTCTCTCCCTTTCTCTGGGATTTGCCGCCGATTGGCGGCTACAGAACGCCATTCGCCCTAGCAGGTTGCTGAGGAGGTGGGTTTTTCAACAGCCTGTTAGATGCAATCTTTTCTCAAGAGCGCGAGTTATTAAAGTCAGGTGAGCGGGCCTTAAATAAAAAACAGCGCCCTTGGGCTAAATAGGAGAAGTTTTAAATGGTATATCTTTGGAAAATTCCAGATGAGTATACTGAAAATCTAATTGGCGAATATGACAGAACAAGTTCGCCTGATCGATTTATATTCAAAAAAGGGGAGGTGCTGTCGTCTAATTTAACTATGCCAGTGATTAAGTTTGATGTTAGTACAGAAGAGTTATTAGAATTAGACGATTTGGCGAATAATGCTATGATCCCCGTCGTCAGTGAACGCTTGGCTACTGTTCTGACTGAGTTCGCACCAGATGACATACAATTAATAGACGTAGCAATCAAAACCAAGAATGGAGAGTTGAGGGGTTACAAAGTTTTGAATGTAATTAATAAAGTGACTGGTATAGACAAAGAACAGTCAAGATTTACTCTTGTGCCAGGATCTGATCAAATAATGAGTTTCCGCTATTTGAAGTATAAGAGTGATTGCTTAAAAGGGAATCAACTGGCCCGGGACGCTGAATACAGTTCCAATCTAATTGTATCTGAAAGTTTGGCTAGTAGGCTTATAGGAATTAATTTAAAAGGTGTTGGTTTATATCTCCCGGAAAATATTGATTGGTAGTTCGATTGCTATAGATTTCGTTTTCACTTCTAACAAGGGAATGTGGATGCCCCACCTTGGGTTTTCTGACTAACATGGCTAACAATTCGTTCAAGCCGATGGCTTGGCTCTAACGTTAGAGTGCATCAACATGCAGTTCATCCGCAACGACGAATTCTTGGCCGCATCACAAATTACTGGATCTAAGCACAACTTGCTTCAGGTTCGTCTTGCCTCTGGCCCACAGCAAAAGCCGTTTTGTGAAAAACTGCCTGCGATTGGGCAATGCACTCACGAATCACTAGATGAGGAACTGTTGGTTGCCAAAGTTCTAGATGGCTTATCTGAAGCCAACAAACGGTTTGGTGCCAGCTACTCGGTTACTCATATTCGCTACGTCGAAAATGACACCAAGCCTGAGGTCGTCTACGGGTACATGTGTCTCATGCTCATCGAACATCTTCAAACAGGGGGTGTGTTCGTAGAGACCAACATTGGTCAATCGAGCATTAGAAATGCGCTCTAGCCTTACATTCAACGGGAAGGCTAGCGGTGCTCGTTAATTCGAACGTTGGACTTCAAACCTATGAACCAGTCAATCACTCTCAATTTGCCCTACGACTTGTCCGAAGCCGAATGGGTTAAGGTCATGGAGGTTTACAGGTCCATGGACGGTTGGATTGAAGGAGAGGAATTGCCCTGCTGGTTTGGGAAACTTAACGCCACGAAGTTTGTGGTGGCCTCCGTTGAACCAAGCGGTCTTTTGCTAGAGGGCAATTTAGACCCGCTACTATTTCGCGGCTGGGTTACAAAGCTCTGCGCAAAGTTAACCGCAGCACTAGGGCGTGAGGTTTATGACGCTGAGGCTTAGTCGGCATCAGCCGCCCAGGAATTCACTTAAGCCGACGCCAAAAAGCTGCGTTTTTGAGTTTCCTCCATGCCTGCGGCATTCCGGTCGCACGTCACCTCCATCGTTATGCACCCAATAAACCCACATGATCGAAGACATTCGAAATAGCCATAATTTAAAAATTTATCTTGAACAGCTTGAAGAAATAAAAATTCGGCTGACGTATATTTGCGCCTATTCAAATGAATCAAGAGATAGATTTGTCATTGAGTCACATGCCCTTCAAGTCAGAAAGCTAATTGAATTGGTTTCGTTTTCTCTTATGGCAATTCATAAAACAAAATACAAAGACTTCCGCAGCGGCGCTGGCAAAGACTTCAAAGATGACTGGAATGGCAGAGATATAATAACCAATATAATTTCATTAAATCCTGACATGTTTTTTAAACCATCCGAGAAAGGCTTTTCTATACAGAGTGACGGCACAAAGCAAATTCAATTTAAGCCTGAAAGGCAGTGCTATACACTTAAGCAGCTAGCAAAGCTTTACAAAAGATGTGGTGGCGTTCTGCATGTAGAAAATCCATGGAATAAGTCCACCAAAGTCGAGCAGTTTCATACAGATCTGCCCTCAATTATCTCCAAACTAAAAAATACCCTTCAAAATCATATGGTACTGGTTAATCACAGGGAGCAGAGCGAATCTACAGCTATTGTATTTTCACTAAATGAGCCAAATATAAACCCAACATATGCATTAGCTCAGGCACATGGTAATTTCACCTTTGCGAGCGCATAACAAGTCATTCAAGGGGCGACCCTCAACCGCTGCGCGGTTGTGGTCGCCCTTAATTCCAACGTTAGCCGTCTCTTGGAGCGTATATGTCGCTTGATATCTTCGATGACGCAAGACAAAAACGAAAACAACTACTTGCCATCTTTGAAACCTTACCAACAATTTCGGTCTATGGTGTTGTTGGTGCTAACGGCCCTAGTGGCGGCAAGGTGCCGCCAGCGGTCCATTGGTCATTGAATTTGAACTTGATTGCATGGCGGATTCCCGGCGGGCCAGTCCGCAATACACACCTATCGGTCTCTAAGATCGTGTCGGATGAGGAGTTGCGAGCGCTGCAAAATTCCATTAAGTCGGAGTCCATTGTTGCTTTTCAAGGAAAGCTCTGCGAAAGCAGCCCGTTCGGTGACGCAAGGGCTCAACTGATTAGCCTTCTTGACCGGCCAAGCGACAACGAACTTGAGTTAATCCTGTCTCAATTTCGCCAGCCAGTCGAAATAATCGATTCCGTGGTTGGGAGACTTGTTCTTAACAAATCGGTTAATTGGTTTGAAGGCAAAGTCACTTGGCTCGGTAAACATATTGAGATTGCGGTGTCAGTCGATGACGATGGCAATCCCGCCGACTCCCTCAAAACTGCGAAAGCCCTATTGGAAGCCATGGAGCAGTGGGCCAACAAAGTGAATGACTATGCTGCTGATGAACTACTTGAACTCAAGAACGACAATTGGCTGGGTGAAGATGAGAGTCCCCTTTCCAAGGCCGCATTTATCAATCGAATGCAATTGAACTCTATAACCGCATACCCTCACGGAGACTTTGACTTCTGGCACCACGATGGAGATTTGTTTTGGGGGCATTCAATTCAGGTGTCGGGTTCACTTTCTGAAGGACTTACGTGTGCTGACATCGCAGGATAAACGGCTAACACATCATTCCACCGGACCTGCGCGAAAAGCCGCGCAGGCCGGTACATTCAGACGTTGAAGTCTGGAATAGGGACCACAGCCGCCACTTCATTTCGCTGGTGCGAATATCCGCTTAGGCCGAGAGCCAGAAATTCTGAAACATCTATCGGCAATTCTTCTAATCGGCCAAGGACTAAACCGCTCGCGCGGTAGGGGTCGTGCTCAACCGCAGCGCGCAGCTCTGGCAGGCAAGGGGTTCGTATCGTGCTGGCAATTGCCGATGTTGGAAATGAGGCATTCCCGCCTCGT
>NZ_PDZH01000163.1 GCF_002735695.1 Chitinimonas sp. BJB300 | reverse complement strand
CCATCGTGCTGACCATCCGACTCCCTGCCGACATTGAAAATCGGCTGAATGCATTATCGAAATCAACGGGGCGCACCAAGACGTTTTACGCCCGTGAAGCCATCCTGGCGCACATGGACGAGCTGGAGGCCGTCTACCTGGCTGAGCACCTTCTGATGGATGCCCGCGCCAGCCAAACCGAATCGATGCGGGTGAGAGTGCTGATGAAGCGGAAACCCTGATTCGCAGTCCGTTCCCCTGGTCCGCAGCCCTGCCTGCGGGCTTCTGCAGCCCCTCTCTCCCTCTCTAGGCCAGTCGGCCATACCCAAACCCCACCACCCCTTGCTATCGCCTTGGAGGCCCTTTTACGGGCCTTGGGCGCGGGTTGAGCCTGTACCCCGCCCATCTCCTTAGCCGCTAGTCTGATTCCCCTGCTCGTTTCCCCTAACCCGCAGCCTGTCTGCGGGTTTCTTCTGGCAAAATCCGCCCCCTTCGCTAAGGCGACTTAGCCATGTTCTTTAAAAACAGCGTCTGGAAAAAATTCTGTCCATTGGGCAGTTTTAGGCCAATGGATGCGTTAAAAGCCGCATGGCGTCTAGGTTTGACGGGTTCTAGTACGACAACTCGTGACCGGAAAATCTATCTTCGGGGATGTGCTTGGCAATAGCATCGCGGGGAATGGTCGTAACTGGGTTGGGCCTGCCAAGCCGGTCGTACCGGAACCGAACCGCAGCGAGCGGCCACGGGATTGGCGCGATCTGTTTGTTGATGAGGTCGTACCGGTAGCGCCAGTTGCTGCGGGTAACGCAGGTGCAGGTTCAGATGATTGGGAGCCCGCCGTCGGTGATCGTGGGCAAGTTGCGTATCGCAGACCCATGGGCCACGAACCAATGCCAGACCCATCTGCACCAAGAAATAAGCCGGTGTGGTCGTTCAAAGAAGCATCAATGACCTCTCGTGCTGCTGAAAATGCACAAAAAGAAGCCTCCATCAGACAACTCAATCTAGCTAGGCAAGATCGCACCTTTGCTTACTCCCCTAGTCCTAACGGGAAATTCACCCGCTTTGATGACATGCCGGTTAATTGGTTAGAGCTCGGGAAGTCCTCCATGGGTATGGTTGGTAGTGGATTGGGTGTCCTGGCAGGAGATGCGCTTCTAGGAACAGGTGGTGCCCTCATGATTGCACCTGAGCCTGTAGTCACTAAATTGTCTGGTGCCGCGTTACTTGTAGGTGGTGGAGCATTGGTAGCTCGGTCAGCAACTGGATTCGCTTTGAATGGTGCGAATTTTTATAAGGCACTCAAAGGCGCACCCTCTGGACCAGACTATCTGCCAGGTAGCGCACTTGAACTTGCAGCTAAATCTATGGGTGGAAGTGACAACATCGTAAGAGTTGCACAAGCAAGCGATATGGCCATTGATGTCGCGAGTGGGGCAGCATTTAGAAATGTCAGCATTTTCAATGGTGCCGCACGGTACACGGCTAGTTACCCAGCGCTGCTCCAACAACCCCGAATGATGGTTTCTATTGAAGCAGCAGCTAACGCCTATTCCCCTGTCGCATGGAAACTTGGCACTTCCACTTGGGGGGGGTATGTCGGTGTAGGTTCAGCCTATACGGGTGTTTATGATGCTGGAGCTTCTGCTGGTTGGTGGGGCACGCCTTACGTTAGTGTGATGGAGAAAAAATGATGTATAGAAATCAAGTACAAGAACATGAACAAGCTAGAAAAACTCGTGGTTATTTGAGACTGTTTCTAGTCTTGGCACTCTTCTTGATATTTTTTGTGTTTTCTTTAGCTGGATTGTTTGGGATGACAGCTAGAGGGGTACTTGCCACAATTTTCTTGTGGGTCCTTCACCTTGATCAAGTTAAAGCCGTATATGGGGATTATCGTGGATGGTTCTTCTCAGCATTAGGAGGAAAACAAAAACTTCCAAAACTAACTTTAGCGTTGTCAGTAATTGCCACGCTAATTAACAGCTTTCTTTTATTGGGAGAATTGAAGTAAAAGATATTCGGGGATGTGCTTGGCAACAGCATCGCGGGGAATGGTCGGCAGTGGTTTGGTCGTACCCCAACGCCAACGACAGCCAGCGGTATACCGGTCTCTCCAGTAGGTAGAGGCGCATCGGGGAATCCAGGCCCTGACGGTCGTAGCGGTGGCGCGGGTGGTAGTTGGGAAGTGCAAGCCGGTGGCGGTGGTGGTAGTTGGGAAGGCGGCTATGCCAATGACGCCGATGTGAAAGTACGCGCATTGCCTTATGAGCCCGACCCCGTCTTGCGGCGTATTGGGCCGCCAGAGGGATGGTTGCCATCCGGTGAAATCGATCACGCTTATATCAGTCGCCAAAGCATGCTTAACCGGCATAAGCGAGGGTTATCTGATTCGGTTGGTGCAATGCGCGAGTCAATGGCCTCCGATAGAGGAACTTTCTCAAATAGCGCCCAGGCTAGAGCCTACTTAGAGCGCATTGATCCACCGCTTAAAACTTTTGATTTAGAGCTAATGACTCTCGGGGCAGGCGGCCTTGTTACAAGGGGTGCGGTAAATGGCGCGGTTGCCTTGGGTAACGGTGCCAAAGCTTATGGAAATGCGTTGATCAAGTTGGGTACGGAAGCGGTCCAATATGGCATAAAGCCAGCCCTTATAATGAATTGGCACGTCACAGCCGGAACCACTGCTGCGTTTAGCGAGGCTGCATACCTTGCTGGTGGTGTACCCACACCATTTGGGGCGGAGGTGAATGCGGCTGGGGCGGGTGTTCGTGGGGTTCCAAACAGTGCACTTAGACAAACCGGTGGTGGTGGTGGTGATTTCATACCGTCCAGGTCATTCGGCGTAGGAGATAGCGCATCTATTAGCTATCTAAAGGAAACCGGTGCGTTCCCTGGGCCAAACGGTGTTGTTGTCCAAGGCCCACACTCGTTTGGAGATTTGTATGAGCTATCTACTCTCAATGGTCGAACCATTGAATTTGGTCTTGGACAGCGAATTGGAACTAACGGGCAAATTGAGCATGTTGTCAATAACGGCGGTATTAGCAGAGTTGGCTTTCCGAGCGACGTTTATCCAATAGCTCATACTCATCCGACCGTAAATAAGTTCCAGACTTCACCATCTAATGCAGATTTGGATATCATGCAGCGTAAAGTCTCAACTTTGTTGGAGAATAATCCTAAGGCTTCTATTCCGCCTCATTACATTATTTATTCGCCAACGGAATACACTGCATTTAGTCCTTTGCCATATGACTACTTTAACCTGGCGAAGTAAGGAGCCGAATATATGAAAATAGTATCTGATCAAGAAGTTCAAGAGAGCATAATTGATCCTGCTGGAGGTATAGAGAAATTCAGGCTTATTGTTTGCCCTAGCTATAAATTAATCCAGTATCTTCATGAGGAAGGTAATTTCCTCGATCTAATTATTGAAGATGACGATCTAGCAAGTGCAACGATTTCTCTTCTAGAAAAATCAGGTGTCCCTGAGATTCATTGGAAAGTCAGGTGATATAGGCATTGCCTGTTAGATAGAATCCTATTTGATCTAAATCGGCATTCTCTGACAAGACAATAACTTCAATACCCGAAGTCGTCATCACAGCGCACCCAGTCGGCATTGCCGTCTAAGTGCACGCACTCATCCCGGTCGGTCCACCATTCAGGTGGGCCGGCTGGCTCCTTAATCATTGCTGTCATTGCCAAATGCCTGCAAATCTTCCGCCAATTGCACGGCAAAGCCGCGCTGGTAAAACGCACTTGGGCGGCGTCTTGGACGCCCCCCAAAACGGCCCCTAAAAACCCTCAAGTTGTGTGCCCTTAACTCGTGTCAAAATACCCCCCACACCACACGCACCGCTTTGCGGGCTGTAAGTCACTGAATTAGAAGGAATATGCCTGTATACATTTGTTTACATGTCTACGTTTCGCGTTTAAACGCTTGATTCTTAAAGGCGGTTTCTGTCTACGGTGTAGACACCCCGCCTGCCTTCCAAAGCGTCCCATCCAGTGCCCGAAAAAATGCCTCGCGCAGCACGCGGACGGGTACGGCGCGGCCCATCAGTTGTGCACTAATCCCGATGACACCCCCGCGCCCGGCGACGCCGCCGCCCGCCCGGTTCGACCATCGTGACCAACTCAACGGGTAGGGTCTGCAAGGGGAGAACCCGGCCTGATGGCGCATGTTTCCCAGCGCTGTTTATTTATTTGATGGATATCTACTAGATATTTTTTATCTGTAATTTAGATATCTATTAGATAAATAAAATAGCCCCCTCGACCCCAGCTGCTGCTTGGGGTTCAGGGGGTTTCTTTTAGCGGCTGCATGGCAGACAGGGCGTAAACGTTAATTGCCTGTCTGTGGTGGCGTGAAGAACTGTTTTGCCTGATGCCTCAGGATCAAGCTATCCAGTATCTCTTTGACGACCTGTTTCTCTTCCGTAGAGAACGAAGAAATCGCCTCAAAGCGTAGGCGGAATTCATCGCTTGGCCCACGTTCCTGTTCATTAAACAGCAAGAAGTCAGTACTGACGTGCAGTTTGATGGCGATCTTCTTGAGCACCTCTAAAGACGGTTGTGCTTGGCCTGATTCGTACTTCTTCCAACTGTTTGAATGAACTCCAATAGCATCAGCCATCGCTTGCTGTGAGAGGCCAAGTTGCCTACGTAGGGTAATCAGACGCGCGGATAGAGACATGGACAACCAGAGAGAAAACGTATCGCCGATGATCCTACCTCCCGAAACCAATAGCACTTGACCGTAGTACATACATATGTGCAACAATAAAACACATATATGGTCTTGACAAGTTTTAGAGGAAATCCCGTTTATGGCCCGCATCCCGGATACAGAAATCGAACGCTTGAAAGCCGAGGTGTCGCTGGTTCGCCTGATCGAGGCGGATGGCATCGCGTTGCGCAAGCAAGGGAAGGATTACGCGGCCTGTTGCCCATTCCATGAAGACGACAAACCCAGTCTGGTGGTGACGCCGAGCAAGAACCTGTTTCATTGCTTTGGCTGTGGTGAAGCGGGTGGGCCCATCGATTGGGTGATGAAACGACGCGGTATCAGCTTCCGGCATGCGGCGGAATGGCTGCGGACCGGCTTAGGGGACAACCGCCTGGAACCGGTGCTGACCCCTTCTTCCTTAGCCGCTTCGCCTTTAGCTGCCGAGTCGCACAGGGTGGACGAAGCCGAGCGCCAGACCTTGCTGGGCCGGGTGCTGGCGTATTACCACGACACGCTCAAGCAAAACCCCGAGGTGCTGGCCTACCTGGATAAGCGGGGTTTGAATCATCCTGAGTTGATTGGCACCTTCCAGCTGGGTTACGCCAACCGCACACTGGGCTATCGACTGCCAGACAAGACCCTCAAGGCGGGCATGGCGGTGCGTCAGTCCTTGCAGACGGTGGGCTTGCTGCGCGAGAGTGGCCACGAGCACTTCAACGGTTCGCTGGTGGTACCGGTGATCGGCCTCAATGGTCAGATCCACGAAGTCTATGGCCGCAAAATACGCACTGATTTGCGCGCAGGTACCGCGGAACACCTCTATTTGCCGGGTGGACATGCTGGCGTGTGGAACGAAGCCGGACTGGCGGCGGCAGGGGGTGAAGTCATTCTGTGCGAGGCGCTCATCGACGCCATGACCTTCTGGGTGAATGGTTTGCGCAATGTGACGGCCAGCTATGGGGTGAACGGGTTTACCGCTGACCATCTGGCGGCCTTTGAGCGGCACGCGGTTAAACGGGTGCTGATTGCCTACGATCACGACGAAGCAGGCGACAAGGCTGCGCTGGCCTTGGCAAAACAGTTGCAAGCGCTGGGGTTGGATTGCTGGCGTATCCGCTTCCCGCATGGCCTGGACGCCAACGCCTACGCCCTGGCGATGAAACCCGCGCATAAAGCCTTGAGTTTGGTGGTGCGTAAAGCCGAATGGATGGGCCTGGAGGACGCGCCGAGCGAAGGTAAGCAAGCCCTGGCGGCGATGGCCTCCCGCGTCATGGAAGGGCCAGCGGCGGCTCCCCCGCTTCCCTTAGCCGCGGGTTTGCCTGCCGTGACGGATGGGGCGGTGCCGGTGACGCCACCGGTTGCCGAGTTACCTGCCAGCCCGGTACCGCCTGCGCCGCATTGCGATCTGAGCGCCGAGGTGAACGAGCGGGAAGTGGTGATGCAGCTAGGTGCACGACGTTGGCGGGTGCGCGGTTTGCCGAAGAATCTGGCGGTGGGGGTGCTCAAGGTCAACCTGATGGTGAGCGAGGGCGATGACTTCCACGTCGACACGCTGGACCTGTATGCAGCGCGGGCGCGTAGCCAGTTCCTGCAGCAGGCCGCCGTCGAGCTGCGAGCGTCAGCGGAGACCCTCAAAGCCGAGTTAGGCCGGGTGTTGCTCAAGTTGGAGCAGGTGCAGGACGACACGATTCAGCAAGCCTTGATGCCACAAGTGCCCAGCCAACCGACGATGAGCGAGGAGGAACAACAGGCCGCGTTGGAATTGCTGCGTGCCCCAGACCTGTTGGGCCGGGTGCTGGCGGACTTCGAGCAATGCGGCATCGTCGGTGAGGCGACCAACAAGCTGACGGCCTATTTAGCGGCCACCAGCCGCAAGTTGGACCGGCCGCTGGCGGTGGTGGTGC
>NZ_PDZH01000162.1 GCF_002735695.1 Chitinimonas sp. BJB300 | reverse complement strand
GTTTACGATCCACGCTTCCTTCCCACGCTCGGTCGCCCTCACGCAGTTGCGCTTCACTTCGTTCGCTGTGATCAACTTACGGCGGGACTTCCACCCGCAGGAGTGCGCCCATGCTGGGCGCACAAAATCAAATCCCCTGGCCTTGTACAGGCACAGGGGACAAGAAACTAACTACGTTGATTATTTATTGCCAGTAAGCAGAAGTGCGCCTATCTGAGTTAACCCACGGTTGATAATATGTACAACGCGTGGGAACACAAGTACTACCGTAAAGAGGGTAGTTTCCTGTCTGCGCCCCATCGAGAGTTACCGTAAAGGCATAGCTCTGCCCATTGAATAGCGCCTTATCACCATTCCGATACTGACGAGACTCCTCAAAAGTATCTGTCGCTTTCGTGCCTCCGCCGCCCGTAGTACCGCCACCGCTTGTGGTACCGCCCCCGCTATCCGTACCAGTCCAATAGACATTCAGCCAACCGCCGTATCTGAAGGGGCTCCTATCGTTGCAGGAGGCTGGGGCGCAGGACGAACCCCATATCCAGTAAGTGCCACCAGGCTGGTTGCTTACCATCAGTGTAAGGGTGTAGCGTTTGCCGTTTACTTCGACAACATCGCCATGCTTGTATTTGGCACCGCTGTCGTACTTGCCGCCAGTACCACCAGTGCCAGTGCCAGTGCCAGTGCCAGTGCCAGTGCCAGTGCCAGTGCCAGTGCCAGTGCCAGTGCCAGTGCCAGTGCCAGTGCCACCGCTACCCGGCTTGTAGTAGCTATCGATTACCGCAGCAGCGATTTGTTCATTCACGATATGCCAAGGTTGGCCCAAAGTCCGCATACGCGAATTCTCGGTGGGGCGATACATACCCTGGTCACAATAACGGGCGCCAGGGAATAAACCCACCGTACCATTGGGTAGGCGATTAGTCGGCGTAGGGACCTGCACATTGGCCGGGATCTGGTTGCTCCATTTTGCGGCGTAACGGGACCCCTGCAAGGTTGCATTCCCCTCGCTTGGCTCACTGCCTTTATTACAGGTACCGTAGTCATACTCGTCAGCCAAACGGAAAAGCGTATGACCTATTTCATGCAAAGCCAATTCGATAGCGCTGTCGGCCATGGTCAAAACAGCAGTTCGACCGCCAGAACCACCATAACGGGTGGTATTAGCAACCACCACGATCAAGTCACGCGCATCTGCAGCAGTCACTGCGCCCACAATATTGAGCACCTTAGTATTGTCAGCACAGACTAAGCGATCCAGGCCGGCACAAGCTGCCTCCACACCTAGGGCAGTGTCTTTGCGAATATTCCTATCCAGCTCAGTCACACCGGAATTATTACTCACCACATCCACCCGGCGAATATTTATGCGGTCCCGCTTGGACGCAAACAACGGATCAGCCAGGAGGCCATCCGCCACCTTCTTCGCATCATTCGCCCACTTACCCATTTCGTTATTGGTATAGCCATCACCGATCAATACAATATCCAAGCGGCTGGCAGAAGACCCGGTGTTATGGAGCATTGCGGTAGTAGCCGGCGCAGCATCCAACATCATCGCTTGTGGTTTATTGATCAGGCTATCAATCAGCTTGCGACTGAACTTCGTGGTGGTAGATGCGCCAACTACACTCGCTTCAGCAGCCATCCCCGTATTCGACACACTGCGAACAGGCTTCGATACAAGTTCGATGCGATCCAATTTTGCCGAGGATGGAACCCGAACTTCGAATGCGGTCTGGGGTTGCAGAATCGGCTTGACTTGCTCGATCTGCCCGGTGCTTGGATCAAACGCTTCTGCATGCAAAACTGCCGGGTTTTCCACCCTGCTGCGGAATATTTCCTTACCTTTGCTATCACGCCCCACGACGTAGATGTCCGATGCATTGGCTTTTACCGTATCGGGCGTCGTGGAAAATTCGCCAGTCTGGGCATGGGTTAACTCATAATCGCTCGCACCACGATTATTGGTCTGCGTCACCCGTATCAGCAGGTTGTCTGCCGAATAAGCCATTTGACCAAGCGCAGTAATGCCCAACCAAAGAGGGAGTAAATGTTTCATGACGTCCTTCTATCTATAAATAAATTAATTAATTAATTAATTCAACAAAAGTTATGATTACATAAATGACTTGCATTACAACTATTTCCTTGAGAGTTCATAAGTTCACGCCCTACACACTATGTAACCTATTTATATACTTACACAACAGTATCCAGTGTATTTTTATGCGCATGGCATGTCAATGAAGTGCCAAAAATACCGGCTCCCATCACCCGTCTTGACACCTTTCAGAACCTCATCACCACCCCTACTTGCAAGACTGGGCAATACACGCCTTTCGGCGGCTTGTCCGGATTAACTACACAAAATCTCGAAAATCGCAGCGCAAATGCCTCCAGCGAGACAAGGCTGTATTTTCTGTTATCGTGACACCGTACTTATGATCCTAGATCAAGAAAACAAATACATACTCTCCGCTAAGCTAAGCATTGCACCACACGGGGATATTTTCCTTAATCGCCCCGTCATTACAAGACAATAGCCAGCGGGGGGAAGTACGGCGCAGAAAACCGAGCGCAGTCGGGTATATGAGGATTTCAAGCGCATATGAGCTGGGAGCACACACTGCATGTCCACTCCATCACGCTGGCTGCTAGTGCCACTAATAGGTATACCGCATCCAAAACCGGGGAAATCAATGGTAACGGGTTAATTCAAACTATGCCGAAACCGGCCGATCAGCACACTACTGCACTCCAATGAACCAGCAAATGCTAGTGTTTTCTCTACTTGTGCCACTTCTGTGAATCTGCACAATCTAGGTACTACTACTAAAAGAGCAAGCGATGTCTTCACGTGCAAATTGGGGTTCAAAACTCGGGTTTATTTTGGCAGCTTCAGGCTCTGCCGTCGGCTTAGGGGCAATCTGGAAGTTTCCGTATGTCGCAGGGAAAAACGGTGGCGGTGTATTTCTGCTGGTTTACCTTGCCTGCGTATTCACAATTGGCATTGCGATGCTATTGGCTGAAATGGTAATTGGCCATTCCGCTAAAAAATCAGCCACAACCGCTTACCGTGATCTTAAAGGCGGGCTTTGGCCATGGGCTGGGCGACTTTCAGTACTATGCGTGTTTGTTGTGCTCGCATTCTATTCGGTTGTGGGGGGGTGGACATTTGCTTATCTATGGGGTTCTATTACCGGGGAGGTATTGACCACCGATACGGCTGCACTCCGTAAATTATTCAAATCATTCACTGCCAGCCCGCAACAAGCCTTAATCTATACGGCGCTTTTTTCTACAGTAACCGCGGCAATTGTATTGGGTGGGATTGAAAAAGGAATAGAGCGCGCCAGCAAGATTTTAATGCCCGCATTATTTATCTTGATGCTGGTTCTTATCACTCGTTCATTAACACTGCCTGGCGCCATCAATGGCGTACTGTATTTCATCACGCCGGACTTCACCAAATTCAGCAGCGAAATGGTGATTGAAGCAATGGGCTTGGCGTTATTCTCGCTATCGGTAGGTGGCGGTATGATTATTGCCTATGGCTCTTATATTGCGCCCGAAACAAAGCTTGTCGGTGCTACCCTATGGATTACGGTATTGGCGACTCTAGCGAGTTTACTGGCAGGCTTAATGGTGCTACCTGCCGTGTTTGCGTTTCATGTCGACCCTGCTATCGGCCCAAGCTTGACCTTTATCACCATGCCCGCTTTATTTGCACAAATGCCCGCTGGGCAATTTTTTGCCATTAGCTTTTTCCTGCTGTTGATTTTTGCTGCGCTGACTTCGTCCGTATCCATCTTGGAACCTATTGTTTCATTCCTAATGGACGAATTTGGCATGCAACGTAAACCCGCAACCATCACCACTGCAATTGCAGCTTATGGCCTGAGCATACCTGCAGCTTTGTCATTTGGTCCTTTGGCCGGCGTAACTGCTTTTGATAAAATTCCATTTGATCTGATGGATTATCTGGCTTCCAACATCATGATGCCTGCAGGTGGTTTATTAGCGGCACTCTTTGTAGGCTGGGCCATTTGGCCACGCATCCAGCAAGAACTAAGTGCACAAGGCGCAAATCTAATCTTGCCAATTTTCCGCATGTTGTGTGCAGTCATTGCACCTATTGTGATTTGCGTGGTTTGGATTCATAACCTTTAATCGACACCGCTTCAAAAAGGGCACTATTAGAAGCCACCATTTTTGTTTAATACAAGTTGCGAAGCAATATAGCGCAATATCACAACAAAAATGTGGCTTTTAAGGTGCCCTTCTTTTATTTCTGCCATACATCATGATTTAAGTGTCAGTACACATTGCAGTTTCTGGATAATTCGCCTTATTCATATCCGAATACGGTTTTTCTGAATCGCGGTTTTTTCAACGCTAGTTCAGAAAATTATTCCATTACGCAATTAATCTGAAACTTACCCATGCGAATCACTTCACGCAGCTTGGTCGGGCTTGCCTACATCTTCTGCGCCTTATTCAACACTGCCCATGCCAACACGATGACAGACCGCCCCATGGTAGCGCGCAGTCTGTTGATGAATTTGATACGTGCAGATGGTGGCAGTGACGCCAGAGTAATCACCGCACAGCTCGCCTTACCAAATCAGCAGTCCTCCCGTGACTTTCTACTCAGCTTGCAAGCCAGTTGGCAAAACAACCAGGGCCGCCAATCCATCAATGTGCCATTACCTGTAAAAAACTGGGGAAGTGGTGGCGGCAATTCCCCTTGGCAGTTTAAAGATGCGCAAATGCAGCTTTATTTCAAAAACCTGTTTAGTACCGCTATCACCGGCTTACGCAACCAAGGCTATGCATTCCAGTTATCGAAAAACGACCTGTTCCATGGTCATATTTTCTCGTTCGAACATGATGGCTTCACCGATTTCGGTATCGTGTTCCATGCCAAGGAATACCCTAATGATGCCGATATTGTCGAGCAAAGTGGTGGCAAAGGAGCAGACAGTAGTTTTTCAACCGCTGACACCAACTACAAGCTACGTAATCTCATATGGATTGCTTCCGCATCAAAAATCTGGGCAATTCATGCCAATCGCCCCGCGCTAACTCCACTGATTACAGTGGAATGGTTCGACTCAAACAGCAGCGACCCAATCTTGCAGAACCTTTATCGCCTGCAACTCAAAGCACTGACGGTACAAGATGGGTACTTCAGCGACCTGGGACGTGCCTTGGGCAGCATCAACTTTTTCTCGCGAGAAACTATTCTGCAGCTGACGAATCAACCCAGCAGTAATACAACCATCCAGGACACCCTGTATTTCTAATCGTGATACTTCCATGGCATCGCCCACAATTAAAACCTATATGGTTTTAGAACCTGTCTAAAGTCTGCTGCGCGTCGGCAATATGGCGTTGAAAACACCCTGGAATGCTCATTTACCACTTGTAAACTCCGCTTCCTCAGCTGTTTTCGCCTTATCTTGCCTTAGCTCGCGAGACTTTAGACAGGCTCTTAGAGGATTACCATGCAAACCACCACGCGCCTTACCCTATTTCTCGCCGCGAACATCCTTACCACGACGGCCCAGGCCGAGATTATTGAACGTAACCTGCCTATCATTTCGTACGTCAGCTTTCGCTCTCTCGACCCGGTAAAACCGCTTACCGTATCGGGCCAATTACGGGTACCCGCGGGCACCAAAGATAAAGTGCCAGCTGTCGTAATTGTCCATGCCTCCGGCGGTGTGGACACTTGAGGTGGATTTTATGCCGAAGCGCTCAATCAAAGCGGCATAGCCACCTTGGAAATCGACTTGTGGGCAGCGCGTGGTTGGGTGGCGTCAGCGGCCGCCCGGCCGGCGTCTCAGAAACCCTACCCGATGCTTATGGCGCGCTCAAATTCCTCGCCGAGCAACAGCATATCGACGCCACTCGTATTGGCATCATGGGTTTTTCGTGGGGCGATGTAGTGACCATGCTGACGGCAACCCAGCCCTACACATCTCGCTACATGGATGGGAAGCTGAAATTCGCCGGTCATGTCGCACATTATCCGGTGTGCTGGGCATATAACCGTGTACCAGGCTACGAATTCCGCTCATTTACGGGTTCGCCGGTGCTGATTCAAGCCGGGGAGCTCGATGCCTATGATGATCCTGACATCTGCCCTCCCCTCGTCCAATCGTTAACCTCAACGGACCAAACCTCTATTTCACCGAAGAGGTACAGAAATGCAACCCACGCCTGGGACAGATTGCAACCTGCCATCACCGTCACCGTCACCGTCACCGTCACCGACCCCTTTTCACAAAAGGACAGAGGCGGCCAAGTAGAAATGGTTCCGAACCCCGTTTATGCCTTCATTGCTCGTGCCAAAGCGGTTCGCTTTTTCCAAAAGACATTTGGTCTGGCAGAACGTTACAACGATGAAGCAAAAGCAGACTGAATAGGGCCACGTATTAATCCGGCAATATGAAAGAGCATATAGGCTTACGGTACATGGCACCTAATACATTGTTTAGAAAAAGCTTTTGGTTTTTTCCATATTCTCTATCTAATTGCCGCATTAATAAATACAAAACGCCAATAGGCTGATGCGCTATACATTGGAAGCCTTCTCAACATCGCCCCTCTTTAATCAGCCAATGCCAGGCTATTCCCGCATTGGCCTTTCCTATACTTAAACTTGGCTGGCTTATCGCCCCCTGCTACCAAGATGCCCTTCCGCCACATTTTGTCAGCCTCCTGATGAAACCCAGGGTGGCAATGCCTGTCAGACCACCATACCATCGTCATTAAGCTGCCAATGGCGCTATTCACCCGGCAACTAAGTGTTGATCAGGCGGCGTACTTGATCCTGGGGTCTTCGAAATAGGAGCACACTCGTTCCGGGGTGTTTTCCAACATCTCCATATGGGCTTTGGTCGCTTGCTTGAGCT
>NZ_PDZH01000161.1 GCF_002735695.1 Chitinimonas sp. BJB300 | reverse complement strand
CTACCATCGCCGACAAGCCCGTTGCTGTCGCCGCGCCAAACGTGCTCAGCAAATAGTCGGTGTACAAATCGAGTTCTTTGTTCTTCATGGCGACAGGTTAGCGTATGCACTGCGTAACATCAGTTACGATGGGCGAAGCGGCAATCCGTCCGCATTATTGGACTGCCAGCTATGAAGCCAATGCCTTGAAGTTGGGCAAGGTAGACCGCCTGCTCTATCAGTTCGCCTGGTTTGACTACACCCTGGGCCTGGGTGAAATGGCACGGGACGAACTACGCGGCGCAGAAGGTGCGCCTATGCTGCGTTATACCGTGGCGAGGTTGGTAGCCGGTGTGCAACTGGAGCCGACAGCTTTGACCAAGCGGGTAGAAGACGCATTGCAAGAGGCGGACGACCAATTCAAACAGGTCAGCATCAAGCAAACCGAAATGAAAAATGCGTTGCAGGCCGCACAGGCATTGCAATCCATAGATGCTGCCACTGCCGATAAGACCATTGCTGAACTGATTGCCATCAGGCAGGCATGGGGCAAATTGCTCGACAAGCCCAAAGCGCCGCTTGTCCTGGCCGAACGCGTGCTGTACCAGACCGATGCGCAGGGTAATGTGCTAAAGGATGGTCAGGGGCAAAAGCTGCTGCGAGACGCGGTTGCCGATGCGACGCGATTGCAGCAGTCATTGGCGATGCTGCAAAACCGTTTAGTAGACCAACAGCTGGTTTACGACGAGATGGCCAGCAAAATCGCGGCGGTGAAGGCGCAATTCGCAGTACTGCAATTGCAGCCGGGCATCGATGCACTCGATCAACGCGCATCAGAAGGGGCAGCGACCGGTACTGCGCGCTTTAATGCCTTGAATGCCGCATTTACCTCCAGCACCCCTACCGTTACCGACCTCCAGCCGGCCCTGACAGCTATGCGCGCACAGCAGCTGGTGTTACGGCAAAGCATTGCTGCGCTGCAGGATGCGCTGAAGTCCGACAAGCTATCGACTGCGCAGCAACAGCTATTAAGTGGCCGGTTGCTGACTCTGCAACGTTTGTTGGTGGATGTCGATGCACTGCTGCCTCAAGCCGAGGCCAAACTGCGGTCGCTGCAGGATGTACCCAACGACTACCAGTTGATTCGTGCCGATGGTGGTTTGACAGCCAACCGCAATGATGCAGCTTGTGCGCGGGTGATTGGCGATGCGGAAGACACCGTGTGGATGTTGACCGACTTTACGTTGACCAACAACCAAGGTGCCAGCATCAAGGGACAAACGCCGTGGCCGTTGAATGGTTACTATGCATCGGGAGTGGATAGCGATAACAAGCTGGAAATGAGCAAAGCCCTGGTGGACCTGGCCCGGTTGAAAAACCTGTGTGGGTACAGCGATTGGCAGCTACCTAAGGCCAGCCAGTTGGAAACCATATTCAAGGCCGATAAAGCCAGCTTGAAAGACCCAGCGGTGTTCAGCGATCACGACGCTGCCCAGTTTTACTGGACGCGTGACAAATCGGGCTTCTACCAACTGGCATGGCGTGCACCATTCTCCGGCAGCGGTAATAGCCGGAGCGATGACTTCAGCAAGCCCAAAGCTGCTAGCCGGCTGGTCCGCTATGTCCACATCGGCGCTATCCAGGCCATCGACAGAACCGGCATTCCGCAAGCCGGTAAATCCGACTGCTTCCGCCACAAAGCGACCGCCAAGATGTGGTTCCTGGCCAAAAGTGGCAGCGTGGCCTGGCAAAAGGAATTTGGCCAGGATGGAGCCATTGAATTGCTTGAGAAAGCGAACGCGACTAACCAATGCGGCCTGAGTAGTGGCTGGCGCACGCCAAGCACAGCCGACTTGCTATCAATGGGGTTCAACACGCTTGAAGCGGAAGACAGTGCGCTGACGGGTTTGGACAGTGCCAACCAGTACTGGCAAAGCGCCAGTATGTTGGCAAATCTAAAAGGTGAGACCTCCGTTCCCGGTATATTCACCAGCGCCCGTGCTTTATTTGTGCACGATTAGATAAATGCAGTAGTAAGAATGAAATGCCGTAGCCTTTGTTGGCCAGGGCATTTTGGCCGGCAGGTACAGCCCATACTGCATGCGCCGTGCAGTCAGTTTGTCGCTATCTGAAAACGAGTTGTAGAAGGATGACAACCAGGTGCCAGCAAGTTTGGCCGCTGGATTGGTTGTTAACCTGGCGGTACGCGTACGTGATTGGCTGGTTTTTGTTTGGGTGACCTTGGCCCGAGCGGGCTTAACCTGAGTACGTTTGGAAGGGGCTGGCGCAAGCAGGGCCTTCACCAAGGTTTTATGCTGCTTGCTGCACTTTGCTAAGGCGATTGATGCTAAGCCACCATAAGCGGTTAAGGCCTTTCAGCATGATTGCGTCCTGGTGAGGTTGCAGGGGAATGATGCCGACAAAAGTCGTATCTGAGTCCCAGCAATTGTTGGACCTACTTGCCGCCTGAACGTTGACGCTACTGTGCTGACTTTGGCTTCTATTGGGGGACAAATACGAGCGTGATGTTTCGCTATCAATGGCAACGTGTCGCAAATACCAGCTGTAGGGCTTCGGAATTTCCTTATCCCTACGCGCAAAGATGTGTCGAGCGTACCAATAGAGACGTCTGCGGCATTATTTATGTATTGAGATAGAAGACCGTCAATACGTTCTTTGAGCCTGTCCAAATGTCTGCTGTACTTTGGTGATGCTGCATTGAAAATACCCATAAAACGTTCACCACATATTGTAGACGCCGCGTCACTTGCCGTTTTCACCTTGTTTCACCAGACTTTGAACAGGTAATCGTGGGGTAGTTATCCCAATGCCTACTTTACTACCTTCCCCACACCCCGCCCGCGTGGGTCTGATGCGGTTTCCAGGGTTTTGCCGTTGATGCGGATGGCCTGGATATCGCCCATCTTCCACCCTTGGTCTTTCAAGATGTAACCCATGGTCTTCAACTCGCCAGCCACTTCTTCGTTCAGTGGGGCATAGCCTTCGAAATAAATCGTGTCCTTGGGTAGCAATTGGTGGTGTACGCGCTGCGCAGCCACGGCTTGCATTAAGGGCATGTTGTAGTCGTAAACATTATTCAGTACCTGGAAGATGGAGGTAAAGATACGCGAGCCACCGGGTGTGCCGATGACCATCACAACTTTGTCGTCACGCGTCATGATGGTGGGGCTCATCGACGACAGCATGCGTTTGCCGGGTGCGATGGCATTGGCGTCCTTGCCAACCACGCCAAATGCGTTGGCTACGCCGGGTTTGGCGCTGAAGTCGTCCATTTCGTCGTTCAGCAAAAAGCCTGCGCCTTTTACCACCACGCCGTTGCCAAAGTCCCAATTCAGCGTATAGGTATTGCCCACGGCATTACCCCATTTGTCGACTACCGAGAAATGCGTGGTCTGATGTGATTCCAAGCCGGGCCGTACTTTCTCTGTGGCGGAGATGGCGTCTGGGTTGATCTCGTCGGCGCGGCGTTTCAGGTAGGCGGCATCGGTGAGTTGTTCGACGGGAACCTTGGAGAAATCAGGGTCGCCCAGATAATCGGCGCGGTCGGCAAATACCCGTTTTTCGATCTCGGAAAGCAGGTGGATATAGCGGGCCGAGTTGTGCGCAACGTCCTTGAAGTCTGCGGCGCGGTGTTCCTTGAGGGTGAGCAACTGTTTGAGTGCAATGCCGCCCGAGCTGGGTGGCGGCGCGGTATAGATAACATTGCCACGCCAATCGATACGAATCGGCTCGCGCCATTTTGCGCGGTAGCTGGTGAGGTCTTCTCGACTAATCAGTCCACCATCGGTTTTCATCTGGGCGACAAGCAATGCTGCCGTTTTGCCGCGATAAAAGTCCGCGGGCCCCTGCTTGGCGATGCGTTGCAGCGTGGCGGCCAATTCTGGTTGGCGGAAGGTTTCTCCCCCCTGTAGTTTTTTGAAGTAGGTCGAAAAGTTGGTCTTGTCGGAAAAGAACTTCACGGCGTCATCGCGGTATTGAAACTGCCCTGGTGCAACGATAAAGCCGTTTTGTGCATAGCCAATGGCGGGTTTGACCAAGTCGGCCCACTTCAATTTGCCAAAGCGTTTGTGCGCCTCCCATAAGCCCATCACCGTGCCGGGTACGCCTGCAGCCTTGGCGCCGATCAGGCTCAGGTTTTCGATGACCTCCCCTTGTTCGTTGAGGTACATGGTTTTGGTTGCCGCTTTTGGGGCAGCTTCGCGGTAGTCGAGGAAATAAGGCTTGCCCTTTACGAACAGCGTCATGAATCCACCGCCGCCAATATTGCCTGCTTCGGGGTAGGTCACTGCCAGGGTAAAAGCTGTGGCAACGGCGGCATCGACGGCATTGCCCCCGGCTTTGAGGATATGGGCGGCGACATCGGCACCGTATTGATCTGGGGCGGCAACGGCACCGGCAGACAGCAGTGTGGTCGCCGCGAAGACAGAGTGAGTGGCAGACCAAAAGGCAGTGGCGACCACGCCGTGGCGCAGAATAGTCAGGGATTGCAAGGGTGTCTCCTTATTATTGTGGGGCAGGGCAGGGCCTATGCTAGGCATGCCGCCAGCATGTTATGCCACAAAATGCATAAGGTGGTTTGAATAGACCTGCAAATTTTTGGGGGAGGACTCCGGGAGTATAGACAAAAACGCCCATTCATTGGAATGGGCGTTTTGTGTTGAAACAGGCCTGGCTCAAAGACGTTCAACAGGTCTTAGTTCGACATCGCCAACATCAGACTATTCAGCCGCTTCACAAACCCTGCCGGGTCTTCCAGCGTGCCACCTTCGGCTAGCAGTGCCTGGTCGAACAGAATGTGGCTCCAGTCGCCAAAACGATCACCCGCCAGCTCTGCCTTTAGCTTGCCAACCAATACGTGGTCGGGGTTGATTTCAAGGATAGGCTTGGAGCCACCGACGTTTTGGCCCACAGACTTCAGCAGGCGCTCCATATTGCCGCTCATGCCGTGTTCGTCTGCCACGAGGCAGGCCGGACTATCGGTTAGGCGGTGGGTGATACGCACTTCCTTGACCTTATCGCCCAGTGTTTCCTGTACTTTGGCGATCAAGTCCTTGAAGGCATCGGCCTTGGCTTCCTGTTCTTTCTTCTCGGACTCATCTTCCAGCGCGCCAAGGTCCAGACCACCTTTGGCGACGGAGGAAAGGGCTTTGCCGTTGAACTCGGTCAGGCTGCTGACAAACCATTCATCCACGCGGTCGCTCAGCAACAGCACTTCAATACCCTTCTTGCGGAAGATTTCGAGGTGCGGGCTGTTCTTGGCGGCAGAGAAGGAGTCGGCGGTGACGTAGTAGACCTTGTCCTGGCCTTCCTTCATGCGGGCGATGTACTCAGCCAATGAGACAGTTTGCTCTTCGGTGTCGGCCACGGTGGAGGCAAAGCGCAGCAAACCGGCAATGCGTTCCTTGTTGGCGTGGTCCTCGCCTACGCCTTCTTTCAGAACCTTACCGAATTCCTTCCAGAAGGCGACATAGTCGTCCTTGCGGTTTTCGGCGATGTCTTCCAGCAGGCCCAACACCTTCTTGACGCAGCCGGCCTTGATGGCGTCGATGTCCTTACTGTGTTGCAGGATTTCGCGCGATACATTGAGTGGCAGGTCGTTGCTGTCGATAACGCCACGGACAAAGCGCAGGTATTGCGGCAGTAGTTTTTCAGCGTCTTCCATAATGAAGACGCGGCGTACGAACAGTTTCACACCGTGCCTGCGTTCGCGGTCGTACAAATCAAACGGTGCACGCTTTGGTACATATAGCAGTTCGGTGTATTCCTGGCGGCCTTCCACGCGTGCGTGGCTCCAGGCCAATGGCTCTTCCCAGTCATGCGAAACATGCTTGTAGAAAGCCTTGTACTCTTCTTCGGTGATGTCGTTCTTGCTACGCGCCCACAAGGCATTGGCCTTGTTTACTGTTTCCAACTCGTCGCTGACGATGACCTCGCCATTCTCGCCATAGCTATTCCCCTTTTTCATGCGGATAGGCAGGGTGATATGGTCGGAATATTTCTTGATGATGGACTTCAAGCGCCAGTCATCGAGGAATTCGTCTTCACCTTCCTTCAGGTGCAGTACGATTTCCGTACCGCGGCCTTCTTTCGCCACGTCTTCCAGCGTGAATTCGCCCGCGCCTTCGCTTTCCCAGCGAATAGCGGTGCTGTCACCGGCACGGCGGGTAGTAAGGCTAACGCGGTCGGCCACGATAAAAGCGGAGTAAAAGCCCACGCCGAATTGGCCGATCAGGTTGGCGTCTTTTTGGGCGTCGCCACTGAGCTTGCCAAAGAACTCCTTGGTGCCAGAGCGGGCAATGGTGCCGATATTGGCGATGACTTCATCACGTGTCATGCCAACGCCGTTGTCACTGATGGTGATGGTGCGGGCTTCTTTGTCGAACGCGACATCTATATGCAGGCTGCCATCGTTTTCATACAGCGCGTCGTTGTTCAACGCCTCGAACTTCAGCTTGTCGCAGGCGTCGCTGGCATTGCTGACCAGCTCACGCAGGAAGATTTCCTTGTTGGAATACAGGGAGTGAATCATCAACTGCAAGAGTTGCTTGGTTTCGGCTTGAAAGCCGAGCGTTTGTTTGCTCATGGAAGTCACCTCGTTACGACAGGGGTTATTTGATGCTATGCGCCCAAGATGCGGTCGATTGAGGTGATTTCAAGTCAGGAGGATGCGGGCTTTGTAGGGTTGGTTTGATCTGGTCTGGGTGTGGGTCTGCTTGCCCGCTGTTTGCACATATGCGCATCTGTAAATTCACGGGTTTTGCCTTCGCAAACACGGTACGAATTTTTCGTAGGCGATGACTTCATTTTTTAAGTAACTGATGTTACGCAGTAGCTGCGAGAAGCAGCTGTAACTGATCATAAGCCGCGCGAGAGGCGTTGATCAGTAACTTGCGGCAAAGTGCGAATGGGTTCTTCTGCGTCTTGATGCTCAGGCATTCA
>NZ_PDZH01000160.1 GCF_002735695.1 Chitinimonas sp. BJB300 | reverse complement strand
GGGCATGGCCGCACCCGGGCTGCTAGCTCACATCATCGTCAGCAAATGGGCAGACCATCTGCCGCTCAACCGCCAAGCCGGTATGCTCAAGCGTCATGGCATTGAACTCTCGCCCAATACCCTGGGTGACTGGGTGCTGGCCTGTGGGGCGCTACTCAAGCCGCTGCATACACGCCTGTGCGAGATCGTGCGGCACAGCGACATTCTGCATACCGATGACACCATCGTTCCGCTGGCGCAGAAGGGTGGTACGAAACAGGCACGTGCCTGGGTCTATGTCGACCCGCACACTCGGCTGGCCGCCTACGACTTCAGCGAAACGCGCGCCGGCGAGCACCCACAAGCCTGGCTCAAGGGCTGGCACGGTTACCTGATGGCTGACGCCTATAGCGGCTACGACGCGCTCTATGCCAATTCTGCCATCCGCGAGGTAGCTTGCTGGGCGCATGTGCGGCGCAAGTTTTACGACATCGCTAAGCCAGCACCCAAGCGGGGACTGGCGCACGAGGCCATCGACCGCATTGCCGCGCTCTACCATGCTGACAACGCCCTGCGCGAACTCCTCTCCGATGAGCGACGACGAAGACGAGCACAGGATACTCGTCCGCTGCTCGACGACTTCAAATGCTGGCTTGACCTGCACCACCCCCAGTTGCTGCCGAAGTCGCCCTTGGCGCAAGCGATGGCTTATGCGCTGAGGAACTGGGCGGCGCTGATACGCCACCAGGAGGACGGGCGGCTACGCCTGGACAATAACCTGAGCGAGCAAGCCTTGCGCCCGATTGCCGTGGGCCGTGGTAATTGGCTATTCGCCGGTTCGGTGCGAGGCGGTCAGGCTGCTGCCGTGTTACTGAGCTTGGTGCATTCGTGCAGGCTATGGGAAGTCAATCCCTACGCCTATCTCAAGGACGTGCTGACCCGCTACCCATCGGCCAAGCCTGTCGACCTTGATCATCTGCTACCGCATCGTTGGGCTGCCGACCGTCCCGCCATCCCTTGTTGAATTGCCACCCTCCATGGACTTCAGTGCACTTCTTAAAGCCTTGAACGAGGCATCCGGGTTCGAGCTGTTCCGCCTTCGCGTTGCCATTGACCGAGCACTGGAACAGCCGCACTGGCAGGTTGCGATTCAGCGCCAATTGCACATTGGGCAGATGATCGAGTTCTTCGATGGTCAGGACAATCGCCTACGCACAGGGCGGCTCGTGGAAATGCGTCGCAAACAAGCCGTCGTAGAGTTGGATGAACCTACGCGTGTCTGTTGGCTGATCCCCTACGTATCGATCAACGTCGACGGCCTGGACGTAAGCATCCGCGAACAGCCCAAACGGGGGCTGGGTCGAAACGAAGTCGCCATCGGAGACATGGTTGGGTTCCGGGACCGCGACCACAACGAACGGGTAGGCCGCATCGTACGCTTGAATGACAAGACAGTGACACTGCGGGTTGATGGGCATCAGTGGCGCGTGGCCTACGAACTGCTCCATCGTTTCATCGAAGCACGGCGCACGCCATAAACCAGAAGCGCCTTCCGTGGGTAGATGCTGCCCGCCGGGTATTTACGATTGTTTTGACCAGCGGGGTTTAAAACACTAGAATTTCGCCCTTTTTTCAACGAATTAGACACCCCTCAACGGTTACGCTGACGCAAGGGGTTCGCAAGGTCCGCTATGTCCCACTTTGAAACTATCCCGGAAATCGCATCGAACCTCGACGGCACTGGCCTGCGCATTGGTATTGTGACGGCCCGCTTCAATAGTGATGTCTGCGGTGGCTTGTTGACGGCCTGTCGCGATGAACTCAACAAACTGGGCGTGGCGGATGGCAACATCCTGCTTAGCAGTGTGCCCGGTGCGTTGGAAATCCCCTTGGTATTACAGACCCTGGCCAAGTCGGGCAAGTTCGACGCCTTGATTGCGCTCGGTGCGATTATCCGCGGCGAGACCTATCATTTCGAGCTGGTTTCCAACGAGTCTGGATCGGGGGTGACCCAGGTAGGGCTGGATTTTGGTATTCCCATCGCCAATGCCATCCTGACGACGGAAAACGACGACCAAGCCTTGGTCCGCATGCAGGAAAAAGGCAGTGATGCCGCCAAAGTGGCGGTGGAAATGGCACGTTTGCAGCAAAGTCTGCGTGCGTTGTTGAAGCAGTAGCCAGTACCTGTCCCATGTCTGTGCCATCATCCTCTATTGGCGTGAGGCGTAGTGGGCATTGAGCAGGTACATAAGCAGTAAACCCGGCCTTGTGCCGACTCTGATTTACCCTGGCGCGGCTTTGGCCGCGCTTTCGCATTGACTGGAACCACCATGACCCAAGACGCCAAGGAAGTTAAGAAGGCCCCACAAAAATCGTCGCGTCGCCGTGCGCGCGAATTCGCGGTACAGGGCCTGTACCAATGGCAGCTGACGGGCGATAGTGTGGCAGCCATCGAGCGTTTTCTGCGTGACAGCAGCACCAGCTTCCCTCGGGCGGATGAAGGGTTGTTCCGCGAGGTTTTCTACGGCGCGATGCGCGATGCCGCGCAATTGAAAGAACGGCTGGTGCCGCATCTGGACCGTGATGAAGTCGATGTCAGCCCGGTAGAGCGGGCAACCTTGTTGGTGGCAGCGTTTGAGTTGATCAGTAAGCCGGAAACACCTTACGCGGTCATCATCAACGAAGCGATTGAGATCGCCAAGACATTTGGTGGTACCGACGGCCACCGGTTCGTCAATGGCGTGCTCGACAAGCTGGCAATGGAAGTGCGTGCTGCTGAAGTAGAAGCCGTACGCAACAAGCGTCGTTAAGCTACGTTACAGACAGCACAGACCATGGTGCTTGACGAGTTTGATCTGATCCACCGCTATTTTTCCCGCCCCACGTCCACCACGGTGCTGGGGGTAGGCGATGATGCGGCGCTGGTTGCTCCCGCTGCGGGGATGCAATTGGCCATATCGGCAGATATGCTGGTCGAAGGCCGACATTTTTTTCCGGGTGCCGACCCTTATTCCCTGGGCTGGAAGAGCCTGGCAGTTAATTTGTCTGATATGGCCGCCATGGGGGCAATTCCACGTTGGTTTACCCTGTGCATCTCGTTGCCGTCGGCGGATGCCGATTGGCTCGATGGTTTCTCGCGCGGTTTGTTTGCACTGGCTGAGCAATACGGGGTGGAGCTGATTGGTGGCGATACTACGGCCGGCCCCTTGACCATCAGCATCCAAATCATCGGTCAGGTCGAGACTGGGCGAGCCCTGTGCCGTCATGGTGCGCAAGCCGGTGATGATATCTGGCTGTCTGGCCCGACTGGGGCGGCGGCATTGGCGGTGCAGCATCGTTACGGCAACCTTGGCCTTGATGCGGAAGACTTGGTCTACTGCACGGTGCGGTTGGATCGACCTGAACCGCGCATTGCGCTGGGGAGAGGGTTGCTGGAGCTGGCTACGGCAGCTATTGATATTTCGGATGGTCTTGTGGCAGATGTCGGCCACCTTGCTGGGCGATCGGGCTTGGCGGCTCACCTATATCGGGCCACACTTGCTTTGCCGGCGTTGAGCGATAAGGCATTGGCATTACCTGTGTTTGAAAGCTGTTTGTTGGCGGGCGGGGATGATTACGAGCTGTGCTTTACTGCTTCACCTTCTTGCCGCAGCAGGCTGATGTCGTTAGGTGAGGCGCTGTGCCTACCCTTGGCTCGAGTGGGGACCATGCTTGTGGGGCAGGGCGTTGATGTACTGGATGATCAAGGCAACCCACTCTCATTGGCGCGCGCGGGCTTTAACCACTTTGCCTGATGGAATGAACTGTTAACGATTGATCGTTACCGTATTGCTTTCTACCAACCGCTTTTGAGCACCATGTCTGCTATACGCCAACCTGACCTTCGTCTTCTCTTCTCCCACCCCGCGCATTTCCTTTCTTTGGGATTCGGCAGTGGTCTGGCCCCCAGGGCACCCGGCACTTTTGGCTCGTTGACAGCGATCCCGCTTTATTTGCTGTTGGCCTTCTGGCTCAGCCCCTTGGCGATTGCGCTACTGGCCATACCGTTGTTTGTTCTGGGCGTGTGGACTTGCGACAAAACCGGTAAAGCGCTGGGCGTGTCGGACCATGGCAGTATCGTCTGGGATGAAATCGTCGCCATGTTGCCGTTGCTGGCATTGGCGCCGCAAACTGGGTGGGGTTATGCGCTGGCGTTCGCGCTGTTCCGTGTCTTCGATATCTGGAAGCCCTGGCCGATTCGTTGGTTTGATGCGCGTATCAAAGGTGGGCTTGGCGTGATGCTGGATGATGCCTTGGCGGCTATTCCTGCTGCGGCCTTACTCTATGGTGCTTTGCCCTTGCTGACCTGAGGTTCGATCACGTCCGGGCTTCGCGCGTATTCGCCCCTCTTGCAATTCAATCACCTACCATTTTGCAATGGTAGGTGGGCTAGTACATGGCTATTTGGCCTGTTGCTTAGAATCTGTCTACAGACTGCTGTGCGTCAGCAATACGGCGTTGAAAACAACCTTGGAATGCTCATTTACCCTGTGTAAATTCCGCTTCTTCGGCTGTTTCCGCCTTGTCTTGCCCTAGCTCGCGAGCCTTTAGACAGGTTCTTAGAACGCGTAGTTGATGCGAACACGAAGGGCCGTGACATCGTCGGCATTATTGCTGCCCGCGCCTTGTGAGTAGGCCAGCGCTGGGGTGATGGCCGCGCCTTTCACACCCATCAACGACATAGCGTAGGTAACGTAAGCCGTATTGACTTTGGCATCCCCCGCCTTGCCGGCGAGTACACCACCGCCCCATGCGCCCAGGACGCCGGTCAAGCCCGCGGTGATCATTCTCTCGTTGGCGACGTTTTTGCTCTGCGCGACGCTCAGGTTCAAGCTGCCATCGTTGCCAAGGTAGTAGCTGCCGGTAATGGCTGCGCCAGTACGGCTGACGCTGTTGGCGGACAGGGTTTCATACTTGAGTGCTTCCACACCCGCACGCAGGCTGAAATCACCGAATTTTACCGTTGCTACAGGGCGTACACCGCGGACTACGCTGGGGTTGGCTGCATCGGCCTTGTGTTCCACGATGCCCAGTTCAAGTGAAAAGGCTTCGGATGGGTTGACGGTCAGTGCGGCTTGCAGCAAGTCCGAACTGGTACGGCCGCGCAGCAAGTGGCCACGATAGGGGTCAAAGCCGGCGAAAGGCACCAGTGTGTCGCGGCCCAAGGGGAACAAATCGGCTGCTTCGAAGCGGCCCAATTTCAGGTCCACGGCCTTGGTACCAAATTGCACCCAGAGGTCGTCATCGTTTGCGGTGCTGTTACGATTGGCCAGGAAGCTTGCCTTGGCAGCGACGAACGCATCGCCATTGAGGCCTCGCGCCATGGTGATCAGTTCGACCCGGCCGTTTTGCGATGCGCCACGAACCGGCGAGTTCGCGATGGTGTTACCCGCCTTGGTGCTCACATAGTTGGTATCGAACTCAATGTTGGCGTTGAAGTCGAGCGCAGAACCTGGGGTAGCGGACAGGGCGGCGGTAAGGCTCAGTGCAATCGTGCTGGTACGTGTGTTGAACATGCTGATGTGTCTCCAGGACTGTTAGGGTTGATAGGGGCTTGAACAACGCCACATCGCGGCACAGGGCTAGGCATAGCCGCTCCCTGAAGAGCCCATAGGCACGATGGCGGCACGGTCTGCTTTTTCGTGAGGGGGGTTGTTCACTGCACCTTGGCGGGTATTGCTAAAGCCGTGAGTGCAAAAAGGTTGGTTGGCTTGACGTTGGCTAGGCGGTTTGTCTCCCCAGGTAGAGCCTGGGTGTGCTGGTTATTGATCAAGTATTGATGCGGGTTTGGCTGGTCGTTTTTAGAATCGGCGCGATTGTCAGATTTGAGTAGACTAATTGTCAAATATAAGTAATTACTTAGTAACGAAAATAGATCAGTACGTTTAGGCCAATTTTGGTCAGACAGTTAGAGCTCATGCGGCTTTCCGAGGAGCAGGACCCGTTTTTTGGCTGTTGTTTTTCTGCACGGCTGCGCAGTAAGATTGTGAACGGGCTGTTGGTGAGAGACCCACTACCGAGGTGACATTGGCAGAGACGTGTACCCTGGATTTGCCGATGATCCACTACTGATGGAAGAAGCCCAGCCGGTGTGCTTGGATAGTCAATGTAGGGTGATGCTTTATCGTATTCATGTACGCGCCGTTGAAGTCGTTGCCACATATTCGCGGCGCTGGGAAATGGGTGCACGTTTCAGCTTGTTCCTGGTCGGCCAGAGGAATAAGCGGGGTAGGGAGGAAGAGAAATGCGAATAACCGTTGCCTTGTTGCTGCCGCTGGCTTTGTTGCTGGGGGCGTGTGCTACGTTGCCGCCGCCCGTCAGTGTGGATGAAGCGCTCAAGTTGAGTCAGGAAGGGAATAGCCCTGATGCAATTATCGAGATGATGCGCGCCAGCCGGTCCAGCTATAGCCTCAGCGCGAGCGATATCCTGCGCCTGAGTAAGAGCGGCTTGCCTGAACCTGTATTGGACTATATGCAGAAGACGCAGATAGAGGCTATTCGCCAGGAAGAGCGTCTAAGGCAATGGTCGGAACGTGGCCGCTGGGGATGGGACTGGTATCGTTGGTAAGCCACGATGACATTGCGCCAAGTACACGCAGAATGGTATTTCGGGTACCCGATAGAGAAACGAGCGCAATGTGTAAGTTATCTGGATGCTTGCCTGTGGTTTGCACTTGGAGTTGAACGGTTTCGATTCGACCGATGAGGTGCCATTTGCCACTGCGGTATAGCTGTATATGGGATCGATGTTACCTGTATTGAGGACGCTAAAAGGCTCGCCGCTTATGATTTAGCCTCTGTCGAAGTCCGGTGCGACGGTAATCACAATGACAGGCGCGAAATATCGCTCCGGATTTCTCTCTACGGGGGTGTCAGGATTTCCGTGTTCAGGGCGGGTTTGAGATTCACACGGATGGCCGAATAAACCGGTCCGCGTAAAGAATAGCGAATTGGTTCATCGCCGTCTTCCAATCCTTAGCGGCACGACTCC
>NZ_PDZH01000015.1 GCF_002735695.1 Chitinimonas sp. BJB300 | reverse complement strand
TTGAATGCCTGAGCATCAAGACGCAGAAGAACCCATTCGCACTTTGCCGCAAGTTACTGATCAACGCCTCCCGCGCGGCTTATGATCAGTTACAGCTGCTTCTCGCAGCTACTGCGTAACATCAGTTCTTAAAACCGTTGCGAACCTGCCCACAATCTATAGCCCATGCGCTTTTCCGGCGGGGCACGGACCCCGCAGCGGTTTATTGCTTGGATTGTGCGCCAGGTGTTTACTGCTTAACCAGACTGGAATCGATGCCGTTGACCTTGAGTTGCGCGTGTATGCGGTCAATGTCTTCAGGACTGGTCAGAGGGCCGATGCGTACCCGGTGAATCACCCCTTTGCCGGTTATGTCAGCTGTTTGGATGTTGGCTTCAACACCAACCAGGGCCAGTTTGGCCTTCAGATTATCGGCATCTGTTTCATTTTGAAATGCCCCCGCCTGCAAATAAGTGCCCTTTGGCGGCGCAACCGTTGCCGGAGGAGTAGCATCAGGTGCTTTGGCAACAGGTGGTTTGGGCTTGGGGTCGCCGCCAAGCTCAGGCAACATGGTGTAGAAGTCAAAGCGGTCGCCCTGGGATTTGGCTGGCGTAGGTGGTACGGCCGGCGTTGTCGTGGTTGACTTGGCTTGCCCTGGCGGTTGCATAATTTCCGGCTCGGGTGGCTGTGCTTCTACCTTTGGGGGTGTGTTCTTTGACGCCGGGCTGGCAAATGGATTGGGTGTTTTGTTCAGGTAGAGCGCGGCAGCTACCGCAATTGCGATACCGAGGCACAAGCCGATCAGGAGGCCGGCGAATACCGAACTGCTTCCCCCACTGCTACGGCGAGTGCTGCTGCTTTTACGACTGCTCTGTTTGTAGTCCTTGCTCATGTTTTGCCCTGTTGCTGCGTGGCTGGTGCCGCGCGAATCGACGCATTATAGCGGCGCATGCTGAACCGTCGCTTACTTGTCGCGCTGCGACAAAAGTACCGATCCCTTATAATCGCGCCATCATCCCATATTGGAATCTGCGTTCATGCAAGACGCCTCCCCCAAAGCTTGGTCTGGCCGCTTTTCCGAGCCGGTTGCTGAATTGGTCAAGCGCTATACCGCCTCCGTTTTTTTTGATAAGCGCCTGGCTGAATTCGATATCCAAGGTTCGCTAGCGCATGCTCAGATGCTCAACAAGGTCGGTGTGCTCAGCGATGCCGACCTGGCCGCCATTACCGATGGCATGGGTAAGATACTCGCAGATATTCGTTCGGAAAACTTCGTATGGTCGGTTGATCTTGAAGATGTTCATATGAATATCGAGAAGCGCCTCACTGACCTGATTGGCGATGCGGGTAAACGCTTGCATACCGGCCGTAGCCGGAATGACCAGGTGGCGACGGATATCCGCCTTTGGCTGCGTCACGAGATCGATATCCTGATTGAACTGGCGCGTGACCTGCAAGAGGCGTTGCTTGACCTGGCGGAAGCCAATGTCGACACCGTGATGCCGGGTTTTACGCATCTGCAAGTGGCACAGCCCATTACGTTTGGTCATCACATCTTGGCTTATGTGGAAATGTTGTCGCGTGACGTCGAGCGGCTGGTTGATACGCGCAAGCGCGTCAACCGATTGCCACTGGGCGCCGCTGCCTTGGCGGGTACCAGCTACCCTATAGACCGTGAATACGTGGCGCGCCAGCTTAGTTTTGACGAAGTTTGCTTCAATTCACTCGACGCCGTTTCCGACCGCGACTTCGCTATTGAGTTCACCGCCGCCGCTGCATTGATCATGACGCATCTGTCGCGGCTGTCGGAAGAGCTGGTGTTATGGATGAACCCCCGCTTTGGTTTTATCGACATGAGCGATGGTTACTGCACGGGTTCTTCCATCATGCCGCAGAAGAAGAACCCAGATGTGCCGGAGCTGGTGCGTGGGAAGACCGGACGCGTCAATGGCCATCTAGTTGCCCTCCTGACCCTGATGAAAGGCCAGCCGCTGGCTTACAACAAGGATAATCAGGAAGACAAGGAACCCTTGTTCGACACGGTGGATACACTGACAGCCACTCTGCGCATCGTTGCTGACATGATGCGAGGTGTCGTGGTGAAGCCTGAGGCAATGCGTCGCGCGGTCAAACAAGGCTACGCCACGGCAACAGACCTTGCGGACTACCTGGTCAAGAAAGGTTTGCCCTTCCGCGATGCACATGAGGCTGTAGCACTGGCGGTGCGTTACGCCAGCGAGCAGCGCAAGGACCTCGAAGAGCTGAGCATGGTTGAGCTTGGCACCTTCTCGCCCTTGATTGGTATGGACGTGTTCACTGTACTGACGCCAGAGGGGGCGTTGGCCAGCCGTGATCATATTGGCGGTACTGCGCCCCGGCAGGTAAAGATGGCGATTATCCGTGCCCGTGCCCGGCTGGAAGGTTGACTATGCAGTTGAATTGGAAGTGGTACACGCTACCTGAGTTCAGCGCGCTCCAATGGCATGAAGTGAGCACGCTGCGCCAAGCTGTTTTCGTGGTTGAGCAGTCCTGCCCCTATCCCGATCTTGATGCGCTTGATCCGGTCAGCGAACATCTGCTGGGCAGGGATGCGGATGGTACGTTGCAAGCGTATCTGCGTTTGGTACCGCCTGGGTTGAAGTTCCGTGAAGCATCGCTGGGGCGCATTCTGACTGCCGCGATGGCACGGGGTAATGGTACTGGCCGGCAGTTGGTCCGCGAAGGGTTGGCCGGGCATGTAAGCCGTTATCCAGGTGGGGCGAACCGGATTGGTGCTCAGGCCTACTTGCTCGATTTCTATCGTTCACTTGGTTTTGAGCCGTGCAGCGATACCTATCTGGAAGACGACATTTCCCATATTGATATGCGCTGGCAGCCTGCCGGCACGCTATGAGTTCAGTTATGCACAGCAATCGTCACTTTCCGCTCTATCGCCCCCGCCGTATGCGTCACGATGAGTTTTCCCGCCGGTTGATGCGTGAAAACGTATTGACGCCGAATGACCTCATCTGGCCGGTATTCGTACTCGAGGGCGTAGGAAAGCGGGAAGAATCGATAGCTTCGATGCCCGGTGTTAAGCGCATGAGTCTGGAAGCGCTGTTACCGCAGGTTGAAGAAGCCCTGGCACTGGGCATTCCTGCCATCGCGCTCTTTCCTGTGATTAGCGGTGCCAAGACGCCCAACGGCGAGGCGGCATACGATCCGGCAGGCTTGGTACCCACGGTAGTGCGTGCGCTCAAGTCGCACTTCCCTGAGCTTGGGGTGATCACCGATGGCGCGTTGGACCCTTACACCAGCCATGGTCAGGATGGCCTCATCGATGCCAGTGGTTATGTGATGAATGATGAGACGACCGAAGTGCTGGTCAAGCAGGCGCTTTGCCATGCCGAAGCCGGAGTCGATATTGTTGCGCCCAGCGATATGATGGATGGCCGCATCGGTGCGATTCGGCAGGCGTTTGACGCCGCGGGCTATATTCATACGCGCATCATGGCTTACTCGGCCAAATACGCCTCCAGTTACTACGGCCCTTTCCGTGATGCTGTCGGCTCGGCCGGCAACCTGGGTAAAAGCAATAAATATAACTACCAGATGGACCCCGCGAATTCAGATGAGGCCTTGCACGAGGTGGCGCTTGATTTGGCTGAGGGCGCCGATATGGTGATGGTGAAGCCTGGGCTGCCTTATCTGGATATTGTGCGACGGGTAAAAGATGCATTCTGCGCCCCAACTTATATTTACCAGGTGTCCGGCGAATACGCGATGATCAAGGCCGCCGCCCAAAACGGTTGGCTGGATGAGCAAGCTGTCGCCATGGAGGCACTGGTGGCGATGAAGCGGGCAGGCGCCGATGGGATACTGACGTACTTTGCGCCACAAGCCGCCCACTGGTTGAAAATGCGCTAGGTAAACAGCTAGTCCTAGTGTTATGGGCCAGTCTACTGGCCCTTTTCTTTGCCCAGCCAAGCTTCTTGTCAAAACCTATAATCGGCAGCGCAAACCTTGAATTGCAGGGACCGTGCAATGCTTCAGCCGCCTTCCGAAACGCCTGTCCATACCGAAAACCCGGGTTGGCAGGATTTCCTGTGCGCTCGTCGCATACTGCTGGTGTGGCTGGCTGGTGTGCTGAGCGTACTCGCGGTGCTCATCGTCTGGGAGCTGCGCAGCTCCTTTATGGAAACCCGGCAGAACGCCCGGGTCGCCTCGCAGAGCATTGCGCAATTACTCAAGGAACAACTGGAAGGTGCATTCAGGGCCACGGACCTCGTCTTACGCGACTTGGCAGGTAAAGCCGACCCCGCGGTGCTGGCTCGGTTGGAATCCCTATCAAGCGCGCAGACAGCCGAGCTCAGTCAGGTATTGAGAGAGAAGCTGACAACGCTGCCCCAGGTGGCCAGCCTTGCTTTTATTCAACCGGATGGTGGCCGTGCGCTGACGCGTAAAGAGCTGTTGACGGTAGATGACAAGTTGCAGCAATTCTTCCGGCAGTTGCTTACAGCCCATAGCGATAAGGCGGCTTTTTCCGCGCCTTTTGCGATGTATCAGGAAAAGGCGCAGGCATTTCTTATGGTCAGGAGGGTGCCCGGTCCCGGTCCGCGTCCGGCAGGGTTGGTGACAGGGCTGGTCAAGTTAGAGCTTTTCGAGCAGCTGGTGCGACGGCTGAACCCCCAAAGCAATAGCAACTTTATTCTCTACGACAGCAATATGCAGATTGTCGGCCTTTTTCCTACGGCAGCTGGCGTAGAAGGGAAACTGACGGCAGATGCGGAGATGCTGAAGGCATGGATGGCCGGGCAAAGCAGCGATTACGGTGTAAAGGCACTGCAATTGGATGGCGTGGAGCGTGGCTATAGCTTCTATCGGCTCGATAATTTTCCTTTTGTCGTCATGGTGGGGCTGTCGGAAAAACAGCGCTTTAGTGACTGGCGCATGAAGGCGGCAGCGTATGTCGCTATTTTTCTCTTATTGGCACTGTTTTCTGTCGTGATGTTATGGCGCGGCTGGCGTGAATCCCAGTTGGCTTTGGCGGTATTGGCAAGCCAGCAAAGGTTGCAAGCCCATGATGAGCATATCCTGCGCGCATTGGAGACATTGTCGCGCCCGATTCTATTGGTACGTGCGCGCGACAACATGATTTTGGTCGCCAACGAGGCTGCGGCGCAGTTATGTGGCCAGCCAAGCGACGTGTTGGCAGGGCAGCTACTCTCTTCGCTTTGTGTGCAGGCGGAACAGCATGCGGAAGTCATCCAGCAACTCATTGAAAAACAGTCGCTGACCGATTACGAAATCAAGCTTTTGCGTCCCAATCAGGAGCCCTTCTGGGCGGCGGTGTCGGGTTCGTTGATTGTCTATACGGATGAGTCGGTCTATTTCCTGACGCTTGGCGATATTTCAGCGCGAAAGTCCGAACAAGAATCGCTTTGGCTCAAGGCCACGATGGATCCACTTACCGGTATTGCGAACCGAGGTTACTTCATGGAGCGCGCCATGGTGGAATGGCAGCGGGCGGCCCGCTATCAGCGTCCATTAGGGGTATTGATGCTTGACATCGATCACTTCAAGCATGTAAACGACACGTACGGTCATGACGTTGGCGACGAGGTATTGCAGGTGTTATGCCAGCGGATACAGCGGCAGCTACGTGAAACGGATTTGTTCGGTCGTATGGGGGGCGAAGAGTTTTGCGTGTTGCTGCCAGAGGAGCCGGATAGCGGCATCGTTTATAACGCAGAGCGCCTACGCCAGCGGGTTGCAGAGACGCCTATCCGCCTGAAGAGCGGTTGCGAATTGATAGTCACCATGAGTATAGGGTGCGCTTGTTTACAGGTGGAAACGACGGATTTGACGTTGTTGATCAAACAAGCAGATCAGGCCTTGTATGCTGCCAAGCGAGCAGGCCGTAACCGTGTCGTGCTTTACGACCCATCGTTAGGATAGATCTGGGTTTGCAAGCGCTGTTTCGCTGTCAAATAGGTTAATCAGGCAGTGTCGCTTGAAAGTCCCCCCAACCCGAATGGGAACAAGATGTCGGCTTTTTACTTTCTTTTTGCTTTCACCATCGGCTGTGTGGTGCCATTACAGGCGGCTATTAATAATCAGCTCAAAGGCTTGATCGGCGGCAGCACCGTGCTGGCGGCATTTATTTCCTTTGCTGTGGGTACCGCTACGCTGGGTATCCTTGCCCTGATTACGGGCCAACGCTGGCAAGGTTTGGCAGGGTTAAGCCAAGCCTCATGGTGGCACTTTACAGGCGGGGTGATGGGGGCGGCCTTTGTATTTGGCACCACCTTGCTGGCCCCGCGTATTGGTGTCGCTGCCATGGTGTCGTTGATTATCAGCGGCCAGATTCTGATCTCACTTCTGTTTGACCAATTCGGCTGGCTGGGCTTGGCGACGCGGGCGTTATCAACACCACGCCTTTTGGGTGCGTTATTGGTGGTGGTCGGCGTGCTGTTGGTCAACTTTGGCGACAAGCTGGGTAAATGAGCATGCAATGCCGCCTGGGTTGCGCCGCCTGTTGCATAGCGCCTTCTATTTCTTCGCCTATCCCTGGTATGCCGCAAGGTAAGCCGGCAGGGGTGCGTTGTGTGCAGCTTGATGAGCAAAATGGCTGCCGTATATTTGGCCAGCGGGAACGTCCCGACGTTTGCAGCAGCCTGCCGCCCGTCATCGACATGTGTGGCGAGAATCGCGAACAGGCACTGCACTATTTGCACTGGTTGGAATTGCAGACCGAACCCTGTTGACTGGGGATGTCCGGGTTTGTTTGGCGGGAACCTTTGCTTGCAGGGGCTGGCGGTTGGGGGGGGCGCACCCTTCATCAACTTACTTCAGCTGCATTCACCCTACATAAAGCGCTGGACGTCGATTTTCCATTTGCTGGGGCTTTCATGGCTGACGATTTTGTCGGCCCCGCCTTTTCCCATGGGTTTGGAAAGATCGATTTCCACCGGTGACTGATAGCCCTTCTTGATGTCAAAGATCACCTTTACCTTGGGTTGCAGCAGGCTGTCTTCGTTATGTTCGGTTACCAGCCCCATCCGCCCGCTTTCCAGTAATACCAGTGTTCCGACCGGGTAGATGCCCACGCAACGCATGAAGGCCTTTACCAAGGTCGGGTCGAAGTGATGGGTACTCCATTCGAACAGCTTACGTAGTGCATCGGTGGGTGGCATGCCCTTGTGATAACAACGGTCGGCGGTGATGGCGTCGTAGACATCGACAATGGAGGCCATTTTCACCAGTGTGCCAATCTGGTCACCCGGCAGTTTGTCGGGGTAGCCGGATCCATCGACACGCTCATGGTGATGGAGTGTGATTTCCAGGGGGATATCGCCAATGCTGGGTGTTTTGAGCAGGATTTCGTAGCCGTCCCGCGGGTGCCGGCGGATCAAGGCAAATTCTTCATCAGTGAGTCTGCCGGGTTTGTTCAATACTTCGTCGGGTACCAAAGCCTTGCCCGTATCGTGCAAAAGCCCTCCCAATCCGGCCAGGCGTGTTGTTTCGGCATCCATCCCGGCCGAGCGGCAAAAGGCCACCATGAAGGTACAAACACTCACTGAGTGCAAAAAGGTGTAGTCGTCCTTGTTCTTGATATGCATGAGTCCAATCAACGCACCAGGGTTGCGTAGGATAGACTCGGTAATATTCGCCACTACAGGTTCGACGGAATCTAACGAGACCGCCTTTCCTAGGCGTACATCCTGCATAACTGTGCGTACCAAATCAGCAGCTTGGTTCTTGATGCCCTTGGCCTTGCCCATTTCCTCCGCGGTAGTGATGCGAATCTTTGGCGGTGGCGCACTGGTGGCGATGGCGATCATTTCCGCCTGTAACGCGTTCTGTACCTCTTCCTTGGTGGGGGCATCGGGCACATCCATCCCCAGATCGCTATCGATGTAAACCTCGTGGATGCCACACTCTAGAATGGTCTCGATCTCTTTGTCTGTCTTGATGGGAAAGGCTGAGCGCATAAACGGATGGACTGACCAGTCGGCGGCAAGATCGTGGATATACATACCGACTTTTAGCTCGCTTGAAGAAATACGCTTGATCATGAAGGTGGGCTTTCACTGTGCACTATTCAAGGCTATTGATACGGTTCTGTGCCACTGCCGCTATGGTGTACAGCCAAGTCAGTGGGCAGTGAACAGGTTTCAGGAAGGATTCGAATCGATAGTAGATAGTCTAGCCCAGTTGGCAGCGAAGCCAAATCGAGCTGATAAGTGCATCAGCCGGCCGGGCAATGGCTTTGAAATTGCGCCATACGGTCACGTGTGTCGGGGTGGGACGAGAGCCAGCTGGGGACTTCAGGCAGGTCTTTGTTCCGGTTGTGCTGGGCTTTCTCGATACGCTTTAGTGCGCTGACAAAGTTGCAAGGTGTACGTCCGGGCATCTGTAGCCAAGCATAAGCATGAGCATCAGCCTCCAATTCGAATTCCCGGCTATAGCGAAGGTCTGCCAAGGCGATGGGAAGGCTGATCAGCGCGTCGATAATGGAGTTGGCATCGCCCACCAGGATGGAGACACTCAAAGCCAAGCCACTGGCGCGGAGCATGCCGCGTATCACATGCCGTTTTTCGATATGGCCCGCCTCATGTGCCAGCACGGCCATCAGTTCATCTGGCGTCAAGATAGCCAGCAGGTCATCGGTTACCACCATCACGTTGCCCGGCAGGGCAAAGGCATTGGCGCCAATGCTGTCGCTACGGCGGAATTCGAGCTGGTAGGGCGCTGCCTGCCCTCCTAGCTGGGCGAGTTGCTGGCGGATGAGGGCCAGCCGTTCGCTCGGCCAACGGCTGGTCGCCAGCACACCTTGCTTATCCAGTAGCTGTAACGTCTTCTCTCCCAGCCAACGTTCACTGCTTGCCGGCACCGCGTATGCGGCAAGGTCGGCTGCAGCCGGCAGGCCCCAACGATAGGCGGCAAATAGAAACACCGCCAATAACGGAATGACCAGCAACGCCAGCTTCAAGGATGATTCCCAACGCCCCAACCAAGGCTGCTGTTGGCCAACCGTGCGCGCAAGGCTTGCGCCATCGGTTACGTCCAGCATGCCGCCGCTGGCGAGTTCAATGCGCCATAGTTGGCTGCTGCCTATGGGTTCGACCAGGCGGAGTTGGTCCAATGGAACAATCTGCTCACCTTCGGGTAGTCCTAGCCAGAGTCCGGTTGGGGTAAGCGCAATTTCAATATCGTGCGCTGTGGACTGTTGTCCATTGAAATAGCTGGCGCGCCAGACACTCATAGACCGATATCCACATCGAACATATCGGCTATTTCTTCACCTGCAGCGCTGGTCTTGCCTTGGGTGGTGGCGATGAACGCATTAAGACCCGCAGGCGCATACAGGCTGAGCCGTTCGACCATGTAACGGGTGGTGCGTATACGTATCCATGGATAGGCTAAGCCGAGGCTGAAGAACAGCGCCAAGCTGTTGATCAGATGCAGTGAAAACAATTCAGTGACCCGGTAATTGGGGCTGAAGTGCAGCTCTCCCAGGGTGAGTCGCTCGAATACCAGTTTGTGAAGCCAGCCCCCCAGTGTTCGCAAGATGGTGGTATAGGCGGCAAGCATCACGATATAACTGGCGAGAGGGACAAACGAAAGAAGGGGATTGGCCCCCGTCTTGGCCGACATACCAATACTCACTATTCCTACGCCGATAAGGATGAACATGCAGATGGTAAAGATGATGAAACTGCCGAGTGCACAGAAATACGCCCTATACCAACCTCCTACCGCAGGTTTCAGGTCGAACTGTTGTTGGCCGTAACGGGCATGGTCAAGCACCCATTTGCGTTGTTGGTGGGTTACCGAAGGCAAAGCAAGCATCAAAGTGGGCAGCAACAGCATGGGCAGCAATAGGTAATTCACTGCTGCGTCGCCAATTGAACCGGTGAATCCGAAGCGTAGGTTGCGATAGCTGGTCATCCCAAGGCGAAAACGCAGCGCGCGGGTGATGAGAAAAGGCGAAGCCACAAACAGCAGCAAGAGAAAGCAGCCAGCCACGAGCGAATGTGTTTTGCCGAGCAGGATGTAGGGGATAAAGAGGACTAAGGCGATCAACCGACCAATCAAGATGGCGACGGGCTTGCCGTGATAATCGAAGCGGCTGCCGCCAAGCTCGGTCGCACCGTAAAAGTAGCGTGTACTACGTACCTTGGCCCAGGCTGAATAGATGCCCAAGGTGACGATGGACAAGAGCAGGTTGATGATCCAGATATGAAAATATTCATTGGTCTGGCCGTGAAAGCGCAGGGGGAGTTGCTGTGCTATAGGTGCGGCAGATATTGGATTTGGCGGTGACTCATCAGACATGGTTTTCCCTAATAAACGATCAAATATGGCGCAAGCGGTAGGTTTGCTCGGCTGGGCGGCACCCTAATGACAGGACGTTGCGGTTGGCAAGCGGCTTATAATCAACGCCTTTTTACGCAAAGGCTGGTGGCATGGATTTAATACTGTTGTTTGAAGCGTTCATCATGGGTGTGGTTGAAGGTATTACCGAATTCCTGCCCATATCCAGTACAGGGCACCTGATTCTAACGGGACATTTGCTTGGATTTTTGGATACGGACAAACGTGAGGTTTTTGAAATCTTCATCCAACTAGGTGCGATGCTGGCCGTGATGTGGGAATACCGCCAGCGGCTTGTCCATGCCATAACCCATGCTCGTGAACCGGGCCCAGGGCGCCAGTTACTGATTAATATCGCCGTGGCTGCCGTACCTGCTATGGGGCTCGCAAAGCTGTTCGGTACCGAGATCAAGGCTGCATTGTTTAACCCGCTTACCGTGGCGATTGCGTTTATTGTTGGCGGCATCATCATTCTGTGGGCTGAGAAACGTCCGCAAGCGGTGAAAATCCACTCTATCGATGACATGCGCTGGAAAGATGCACTCAAGGTGGGTTTGGCGCAGTGCTTCGCATTGATTCCGGGTACCTCGCGTTCAGGTTCAACCATCATCGGTGGCATGCTATTTGGCATATCGCGCACGGTCGCTACCGAGTTCAGCTTTCTGCTGGGTATTCCGGTACTGGGTGCCGCTTCGCTCTACAGCATCTACAAACACTGGCATTTGCTCAGTTCAGATGACCTTGCGCTGTTTGCCGTCGGTTTTATTGCGAGCTTCATCTTTGCGTTGATTGCTGTGCGTGCCTTGCTGCGCTTTTTGGCCAGCCATACCTTTATCGGCTTTGCTTGGTATCGCATCGCTTTTGGTGTGGTGGTGTTGGTGACTGCCTACTCCGGCCTTGTGAACTGGGTGGACTGATTCGGTAGATGGTGCGTTGCTAAACAGGCTCTTGGCCGGACCTGTTTAGCTTGAAGGCTAGGCAGTAGCCATAGCTTGCGCCGGATTGTCACAAAATCGTGATGTATGCAGCTTGCGTGCTGACTATGCTGAAGCATTTCGCTACTGCTACCGCCATGTACCGGATTCACCCATTACTTTTTAAACGCCTGTTGCTGGATTGCTTGGCTCATTCGGCTGCCGGGCAACATCTGGTTATCGCTAGCCATTTCTGGCAGCGGGCGTTGCCTACTCAACTAGCCTTTATGAATCCCTTTGATTATCAGACTCCCCGTGAATCCTATCGGTTGGCGGGTTCGTATCGCCATGCCCGGCATTTGGGGCGACGTCATGGCGATTAAACCCAAACGCCCTTGGGTCTTGCTGCGTGGATTGGGACGCGAAGGTCGGCACTGGGGGGAGTTTCCGCTGCGCCTATCGGATGAGTTGGGCGGTATTGCGGTGTTGACGCCTGATCTTCCCGGTAATGGCCGTCGTTGGAAGGAACGTAGTGCGCTCAGCGTTGCTGACCAATGCGCAGTCGTACGTGCCGAGTTTGAAGGCGTATTGGCGCAGGGGCCGGTCAATGTATTGGCTATTTCGCTGGGGGGCATGGTGGCACTGGAGTGGGCTGGGCATTACCCCGAAGAGATAAAACGGCTGGTGCTGGTCAACACGAGCCTGGCGGGGTTGGCGCCCTTCTGGCGCAGGGTGCGCTGGCAGCGTTACCCAGCCTTGCTCAGCCTGTTGGGCCGGGGGCGGGATCGCCGAGAAGCCGCCATATTGAATCTTCTCAGTAATTCGGGCCAAGCGCGGGCAATGGCGCTGGATTCATGGCAGCGCTGGCAGGCTGAAGCCCCGGTGAGCAAGCGGAACCTCCTACGTCAGCTTGCCGCCGCCGCCCGCTATCGTCCACCCGCAAACTGGCCGCCGATGCCTTGCCTATTGTTGGCGAGCGAGCGGGATAGGCTGGTTGACCCCTATTGCTCGCATGCGTTGGCGGCTGCCACCGATTGGCCCTTGCATTTGCACCCCAGTGCGGGACATGACCTACCGCTTGATGATGCGGTTTGGCTGGCAAAAAGTGTGGCGCAATGGGCGCGAAAATAGCGGGCTCGCCGGTTTCACGATCGGACGAAGCCCGTGTCTCGTAGTTAATGGGCAGCTTCCCAATTCAAACCTATGCCCACCTCGGCCAACAAGGGTACTTTCAGGTCGGCCACCCCAGACATCAGCGCTGGTAACTTTACTTTGACCAGCGCCAGCTCCTCGTCTGGTACTTCCAGTACGAGTTCATCATGCACCTGCATGATCAGCCGGGTCTTGAGATTGTCGCGCTCCACCCAGTCCTGCACGGCAATCATAGCCAGTTTGATCAGGTCGGCAGCCGTACCTTGCATAGGGGCATTGATGGCGGCGCGTTCTGCGCCCTGGCGACGGCCTTGGTTGGAAGCGCGAATTTCCGGCAACCACAGGCGGCGGCCAAACCAGGTTTCCACATAGCCCTGCTCGCGCGCAGTTTCGCGCGTGGTTTGCATATAGGCAGCTACGCCAGGGTAGCGGGCGAAGTAGCGGTCGATGTAGTTCTGCGCTGCACTGCGTTCAATGTCGAGCTGGGCAGCGAGCCCAAACGCGCTCATACCGTAGATCAGGCCGAAATTGATGGCCTTGGCGTAACGGCGCTGGTCGGCGGTGACGGTTTCCGGCGTCGCGCCAAATACCTCGGCGGCGGTGGCGCGGTGGATGTCGATACCGGCTTCGAAAGCTTTCAGCATGCCCTCATCGCTGCTCAGGTGCGCCATGATGCGCAGCTCGATTTGTGAATAGTCGGCGCTGACGATCTGGTGGCCCGGCGGCGCGATAAAGGCTTCGCGAATGCGCCGGCCTTCGGTGGTGCGCACCGGGATATTCTGCAAGTTGGGGTCGTTGCTGGCCAACCGCCCGGTTACCGCCGTGGCTTGGCCGTAATTGGTATGCACCCGACCTGTCTTGGTGTTGACCATCAGCGGCAGTTTGTCGGTATAAGTGGATTTGAGCTTGGCGAGGCTACGGTGTTGCAGCAGCTTGGCAGGCAATGGGAAGTCGCGCGCCAGTTCGCTCAGCACGTCTTCATCGGTGCTCGGTGCGCCTTTGGGGGTCTTCTTGATGACGGGCAGCTTGAGCTTGTCGAACAATATTTCGCCAATCTGCTTGGGTGAGCCGAGATTGAATGGCTGCCCGGCCAGTTCATAAGCTTCCTGCTCCAACCTGAGCATGGACTGCCCCAACTCATGGCTTTGTTTTTGCAGCAGGCTGCTGTCCAGCAACACACCCTGCCGTTCCATCTTGAATAACACTTCCCGGCTGGGGAGTTCGATTTGGCGGTAGACATAGTCGAGCTTGGCGTCGGCAGCCAGGCGCGGTGCAAACAATTGATGCAGGCGCAGCGTGATATCGGCATCCTCGGCGGAATAGCGGGTGGCGACATCGATAGCGACTTCGGCAAACCCGATCTGTTTGGCGCCTTTGCCGGCGACTTCCTCGTAGCTGATGGCTTTTAACCCCAGATGCTTTGCGGCCAGTTCGTCCATGCCATGCCGCTCGGTGCTGTCCAGCACATAGCTTTGCAACAGCGTGTCCTCAGAAACGCCTGCCAATGCAATGCCGTGATTGGCGAACACGTGCTGGTCATACTTCAGGTTCTGGCCGAGCTTTTTCTTGCTTGGGTTTTCTAACCAGGGCTTGAGCTTGGCCAGCGTGGCATCGAATGCCAGTTGTACTGGTGCATCGGCATAGCGGTGGCCGAGAGGTAGGTAGGCAGCGCGAATACCTGCATCGCCTTCAGCCAATGCAACACTGATGCCGACGATATTCGCCACGAGCGGCTCCAGGCTATCGGTTTCGGTATCGACTGCGACAAGGTCGGCAGCGTCAAGCCGTGCAATCCAGGCGTCGAGCTGCGCTTCGGTCTGGATGGCTTCGTAGTTTCGTGGGAGTTCGGACAATTCGCCCATTTCATCCGGTGCAAAACTGCGAAAGGCCGAGGCATTGCCTTCAGCCGCGATTTTGTCGCCAATAGCGGCATCACCCTTCAATTCAGCCAACCAGCTCTTAAAGCCATAGGTTTCAAACAGGTTGGTCAGCATTGCCTTGTTGGCATCGCGCGGGGCCAGGTTATCAAAGCCTTGGGGCATTTCGGCACTGAGGTCGACATCGCATTTGATGGTGACCAGGGTACGACCCATTGGCAGCCACGTCAGCGTGTCACGCAGGTTTTGGCCCACCACGCCGCCAATCTGGTGCGCATTGGCCATGACGCCGTCGAGGCTGCCATGTTCGCTAAGCCACTTTACCGCGGTCTTGGGGCCGCATTTGGGTACGCCGGGCACGTTGTCTACCGTATCGCCGATCAGGGCGAGGTAATCGACGATGCGATTTGGCGACACACCGAATTTGGCCAATACACCGGCTTCATCGAGGGTTTCTTCACTCATGGTATTGACCAGCCGTACATTGGATGTCACCAGCTGTGCCATATCCTTGTCACCCGTCGACACCACCACTGCCATACCCAAGGCGTTCGCTTGGCATGCCAGTGTGCCAATCACGTCATCCGCCTCAACGCCGTCTACCATCAAAATAGGTAGTCCCATGGCGGCGATGGCAGCATGGATGGGTTCGATCTGTGCGCGCAGATCGTCCGGCATGGAGGGGCGTTGTGCCTTGTATTCAGGGTACAGTGCATCGCGGAAGGTCTTGCCCTTGGCGTCGAAGACACAGCCGATATAATCGGCAGGTACTTCTTTCACCAGCTTCTTCAGCATGGCGAGAATGCCACGTAGGGCTCCGGTCGGCGCGCCGCTGGGACTGCGCAAATCCGGCAAGGCGTGAAACGCTCTATATAGGTATGAAGAGCCGTCGATCAGTAAGAGCGTCTTGGTAGACATGCGTAGTACTCCAGCAAGATGAAGTAGGCGCTTGGCTGATTCGCCTGCGCTTACCAAATACTAAGAAAGAGAAGAAAAAATGAGTGCCCACAGCAAATTACCTAGCGATACGGACCCGGCTGCCATGGCGGCAACCCTAGCTTATCGCTCGCGCGAAGCCTGGCGTGTTTTCGAGATTATGTCCGAATTCGTCGAAGCCACCGAACGCCTGCAAGCGATTCAGCCTGCAGTTTCGTTGTTTGGTTCGGCGCGCACCCCGCGTGACCACCCTTATTACAAGCTTACCGAAGAGATCGCCCGTTTGTTGTCTGATGCCGGTTTCAGCGTGATTTCCGGTGGTGGACCGGGCATTATGGAGGCAGCTAATAAAGGCGCTTTTCACGGTAAGTCGCCTTCCGTGGGGCTCAACATCCAGCTGCCTCATGAGCAACATGGCAACCCTTATCAGGATGTCAGCCAAACTTTCCGCCATTTTTTTGCTCGTAAAGTCATGTTTGTGAAAAACGCCACCGCCTACGTGGTCATGCCGGGTGGTTTTGGCACGATAGACGAACTGAGCGAGGCGTTGACGTTGATCCAGACTGGCAAAAGCCGCAGGATGCCCATCATCTTGGTAGGCAGCGCTTTCTGGAGTGGCTTGCTTGACTGGATTCGCAACACGCTGTTGGCTGAGGGCATGATCAACCCAGCTGATTTGGATTTGATGCAGGTGATCGACGAGCCGCATAAGGTGGTCGATGCGATCTTCAAATTCTACGAGACCCGCGGTTTTGGGCTGAGCCCTGCCGAGCGGGAAATGCAATTGAGTTTATAGGCGTTGTTCCGTTTGCGGACACGCCGAAGGAGTAACACCATGCGTTATTGTTTGATTACCCTGGCCCTGCTGAGTAGTGGTTTGCAGGCCGCCGACAAGCCGTTGCAAGTGCCGCCACCTCCGCCCGTACCAGCAGGGGTGGTTGATGAAGCTTCTATCGAGCCGGAGGTCACGATTATCCAAAAGGGTGATGCGACGGTGTCGGAATACCGGCTTGCGGGTCGTTTGTACATGATCAAGGTCAAGCCACAGGTGGGGCCGGAGTATTACCTCAGCGATGAGGATGGCACGGGCCGGATGGTGCGACGCGACGGGCAGCCGACGGTGCGGCCGCCCAAATGGATTATCAAACGGTTCTAAGAACCTGTCTGCGATTTTACCGCGCAGCCGTGATCAGGGCTCATGTGCTCCTTGAAACCCTCATGTACAAAAGTACATTTCGGTTTCTGCGCTGCGCTTCATCCTGCTGACGATTGCTTGCGACAGATCGTAAACAGGTTCTAGGGGTTGTTCGAGGCGTGTATTTGTGGGGTAAGGGTTTTTATGCAAGTGCCCTTACTGCCTGACAAAGGACTTCCGAGTAACACCTAATCCTTGAGAAGGGATGTGAGTGAGACAATATAGAGAGTACTCGCGGCCTGATGGCGTCCAAACCCGAAGTTTTAAGTGATCTTCCCATGTCTGTCTTCACTACCGTTTCAACCCCCGAACTCGCCAGCTGGCTCAAGCGTTATGCATTGGGCGAGCTGGTTGAGCTCAAGGGCATCGCCGCCGGCACGACCAATACCAATTACGCAGTCACAACCACGCAGGGCCAGTATGTGCTCACGCTGTTTGAAGCCCTGCAAACCCATGAATTGCCGTTTTACGTGAACCTGATGGCGCACCTGGCGCACCACGGTGTAGCTTGTGCTGCACCTATCGCCAACCAGCGCGACGAGATGATCGACACGATCTGTGGTCGCCCTACCGTATTGGTGGGTTGGTTGCCGGGCGAGCCGGTGGAGCAGGCCAATGCTGCGCAGTGCTTTGCCTTAGGCGCGATGCTGGCGCAAATGCACCGTGCGGGTGAAACGTATCCTGGGCATATGGCAAATCCTCGTGGGCCAGCATGGTGGAATGTGGTTGCGCCCGCTCTTTATCCTTATTTGAGCGATGACGATGCGGCGATGCTGAAGGCGGAGGTTGGTCAGCAAAGCCGTGCGCGCTTCACGCACCTTCCCAGCGGCGTGATCCACGCCGATTTGTTTCGCGACAATGTGTTGATGCATGGCGACCGAATTGGCGGGTTTATTGATTTCTACTATGCCTGTAATGACATCCTGATCTACGACCTGGCCATTACCGTCAACGACTGGTGTGCCCAGCCAGATGGTGAGATCGAACCGGAACTCGCCCAGGCCTTGTGTGCCGGTTACCAGTCGGCGAGGCCGCTAAGTGAAGCCGAACGGGAAGCCTGGCCGTTGATGTTGCGTGCTGCAGCGCTGCGTTTCTGGGTTTCGCGCCTGTGGGACTGGCACAAACCGCCAGTGGGCGAACTAACCTATAGACGGGACCCGATGACCTTCCAGCACATCCTGAATACACACCAGCGGCGTGGAGAGGCTGCGCACTGGCTTTAATGGCGAGCATGCCAAGCGGTGCCATGTGTACCTGCCGGTTGGCACCGTGTTCCAGTACTTTCGTCTACATAAAGTGACCTCATATTGACTCTGCCTGACGACCAGCAGCTTGCTGAATTTCGTGATTACCTACTGCGCTATGCGCTTTACCGCCTGCGTGACGAAGCAGCGGCTGAAGAGGCTGTACAGGATACGTTGTTGGCAGCCTTGCAAGCCAAGAGCGGCTTTGGGGCGCAGTCCAGCGTCAAGACATGGCTGACGGGGATACTCAAACACAAGATCATCGACGCCCAACGCAAGCTGTGCCGCGAACCCTTACAGATTGATGAGCGTGTTGACAGCGACGGGGACGTGAGTGACTTCGACGGCTTGTTCGATAAAACCGGCCACTGGGGCAGTGATGGCCCGCGTACCTGGGCCAACCCCGATGCTTCGTTGGAGCAGCAGGATTTCTGGCGTATGTATGAGAAATGCAACGAGCGTTTAACCAAGCGTACGGCGCTGGTGTTTGCGATGCGAGAATCGCTGGGGTATGAAATTGAAGAAATTTGTCAGAATCTGGAAATTACCGCGACCAATTGTTCAGTGCTGTTGTATCGCGCCCGTATGAGTCTGCGGCTGTGCCTGGAAAAAAACTGGTTTGGTGAGCGTTCATGATGAATTGCAAAGAAGCCACCCGTATGGTGTCAGAGGGCCTGGACCGCGATCTCGCCCTGGGTGAAAAGCTACGCCTGCAATTGCACTTGTTTATCTGTGACTACTGTCGCAACTTTTCCAAGCAGGGCAACTTTCTGCGCCGTGCCGCCCAATCTGCAAACAAGCGGAAGTCTGACTAGGCGGCATGCGCTGGCTCTTACTGAGGTTGGCCACTGCATTCAACCCTCGGATAGCTTCGCCCGGCGCTTTTGATGCGCTTGCATGGGGTGCTACACGACTATAATCGCGCGCCATGACCTTCTCTCGTTTAATCGGCCGCATCTTGCTGGTGCTTTTCACCGTATTTGTGCTCTACCAGTTGTGGTTGTTTGCGCATGTGGTCTGGTGGAAGTACTACAACCCCTCTGGTACTGCTTTTATGACGCAGCAGCGTGATGTGCTGCAACAGAAAGACGCCGAGGCAGATCTGCAGCATCAGTGGGTGCCCTATGACCAAATCTCTCCCAGCCTGAAACGCGCCTTGGTCGCGAGTGAAGACGCCAAGTTCCTGGCGCATGAGGGGTTTGATTGGGAAGGCATGCAAACGGCCTGGGAAAAGAACATGAAGAAAGGGCGGATTGCTGCTGGGGGTTCCACCATCAGCCAGCAATTGGCAAAGAACCTGTTCTTGTCCGGCCAGCGTAGTTACCTGCGCAAGCTGGAGGAGGCCGCGATTACCTTGATGTTGGAGGCCGTCATGGACAAGCGGCGTATCTTCGAGATTTATCTGAATGTGATTGAGTGGGGAAACGGTGTTTTTGGGGCGGAAGCCGCGGCGCGTCATTACTTCAACACCAGCGCGGCAAAGCTTGGCGCCGCCCAGTCTGCCAAGTTGGCGGCGATGGTGCCAAATCCGCGCTACTACGATAAAAACCGCAATGCGCGAGGCTTGGTCCGTAAAGCCGCGATTATCGAACGGCGTATGCGCTATGCCGATATACCTTGATCAGGTCATTGCCAAGAACGGAGGCGGTGGCTTCAGTTTGGTAACCCCAAGGTTCGTCATTCGATGACGCCCCGCTTGAACGGCTACAAGCCGAGCGCAAGCTACTGGGTTAAGTAGGCAGGGCCTGCTCTACCCCTCGGCTGAGGTGTAAGCCCCGCCTGACTGCGTTCTTAGCTAAAGAGCACCCAGGCATCTCGCCAGTTCGATCCAGTCGCGGGTGCATAGTAAGCCGGTGATTGGCTGCACCAACCGGCATAAGGGTAGGGCTTGCATTGGTAGCGCTTGCCGTCGCTGCCCCGCACGATGGTGCCCGCCTTATAGCTGGCGATATTGGCGGGATAGATATAGTCAACCTGACTGCCGCCATCGGTATCGCTGTTGATATCGATGGCAAAGCTGTAATCGGCGGTCACATTGCTGCGCTCGTACACCCGGTTATCCATATTGCTCTGTACCGGCGCAATGCTGCCGCTATTGTCGAGCACCCCCACCTTTACATACTGCGAAGCGGCATTCACCTTCTGCGCCAGATAGAAAGGCCATTGGCTGGCGCCTGTCATTCCGCTTGCCAGTGTGAGGATATGGGTTTCGAGGTCTTTGAAAGCGGAGTCGAACAAGCGGAATGTGACTTTGCTGTTGATCGGTAAATCCTGCTGCGCACGGACAGGGCCGATTTCTTTCCAGGTGGTCGGGGTGGTAACGCCGCTGAAGCTTACGTCCATACAGGAGTAGAATGCTTCAGGGCTGTCGTTACGTTGCCAGATGCTGTAAATGACGTGCCGGCCGGATTTACCCTGTGGCAATGGGCAGCTCATCTTGTAGTGCCCATTCGTCAGGACATTATTGGTGATGGTACAGAAGGGCTGGCTTTCCAGGTCGGCCCATTTCAGCGGCTGGCTGGGGTTGTAGCCATTCTTGGTCACGTAGAACTTGAAATACCGAGTTGAATGCGGTGCGGTGGCCCGATAAAGGAAGTCGAACTGGCCGTTGGTGTCGGGTGCGATATTGGTAGCGGGCCAATCATCGCGCGCCAGATTAAAGCCCTTGAAGGTGTCTTTGCCCGCTGCACACAGTTTCCCGTCGGGTACCACGGCTTGGTGCTGGTCATTGGCATTGCCCTGATTAACACCATTCCAGTCATAGAAAGCTTGGCTACCCCCTGCTGTCAGGGCCGCTTTACATGCAGCTGATTTAGGGTTCTCCGGCCCTTCCTGGAAACAGTTGTACACCCGGTCTACCGGTATGGCCATCGCACCATGTGCCTGTGTTGGCATGCTGGACAGCATTGCCAACAGCGGTACCGCCAATGCGGCTGGCGTTATGCTTAGCTTATGCGGATATGCCGAGTATTGAAGGTGCATGTTGTCTCCTGATTGAATTTGGATGAGATAGCGCACTGCAATAAGCAACACCTAGCAGTGTTGATAATGACAAGGTGAGCGCCTGCGCCAACAATCAGGATCGCCAAGCCATTAAGACTATTTGTAGTTGAGCGGGGCTTTGTTGCATAACCTCATCGCACCAAGCTTGACGCGGGTTGTAGGCCGATTCGGTGAAACCTCCCAAACCCCACTACTGCACGTCGAACGGGCCTGAATACAATCGCAATCAGCAGGTGCGAGGTGACCTTCTGGTACTCACCAGAAGTCACTTGGTATCACAATGAGCGGGAAGGCAAGGCAGGCGCGCCGACGCTTTACAGCGATCAGGTCATTCGAATCATGCTGACGTTGAAGGCACCGCAACAGCAGTGCTAGCACCAGGTGTGCGGTCTTACGAACAGCCTGGTGCGCATGATGAAGTTGGATTGGGCAATGCCGTGTTACAGCACCATCAGCTGATGCCAAGCTATTAATCCGGCAATGTGAAAGCGCATATAGGCTTACAGTACAAAATTCCTAATGCATTGTTTTAAAAGATCTTTTGTCTTTGTTCATATGCACTATTTAATTGTCGCCTTAATACATTGACGTTAAAGATTTCATTACGTCGATATGGCGAACCCTTAAATCTGGTTCTTAGTCGGTGTATTTCGCTTGCTTGGCAATATCTGCAGGTAATGAAAGGTTGAAGCGCTTCAATTGTGCTTTGCTGAATAGATATTCGCCGGAGGTTGGCGTGACTGGAATTATCTCGCTCGGGGCGATCTTGTCTTTCAGTATTTTCTTTACAATTTCGCCAGCTGCTTTTCCTTGTGCGGTTGGGGATATTACCAGGCCGCCAATGGCTTTATCTGAACCAACCGAAAAATCCCATAAACCAAACACGGGAATAGGTGTGTTGGTCGATGTCCAGCTAATTGCTACGTTGTCATTTACTGTACTGCCATCAGTATCTTTTAGGGCATGGTACAGGCCCGTTATGATTGCATTATAGCCGGCGGTGCGTGCATTTTTTACGATGTTTTGCCAGTCGGCGTAGTTCGATACTAATCGCATTTCTAAGGTCACCTCCATGATGTTTTGTGAGGCTTCACCACCCAAAATTTCACTTAAAATGACCTCTGAGGTTTTTGAGTGATCGAACAACAGCAATAATTTTTTGGCACCAGGCACCAGGCACCAAGCTAAGAATAAGAGGCACATTACGTTTGACGAATGGGCGTTCTATTACGCCAGTAATGTTTTTGAAATTGCCATAATTGCGTGGATTATTGTTAATGCCCAGATAAACCCCGGGAGTGTTAGTGGCGTCCAATTTTGGCCCTGTCGAAGAAAGCGCAATATCATCACCCATTACCACGAGATCTGGTTTGACTTCCTGAATCTTCTTCCAGCCTTGCTCTGCCATTTCGGCATGCTTTTCTTTTGGTAACCTTTTGGTGTCCATGCCAAAGATTTCATAGCGATAGCCTGGCCCAAGCGAAGTCTGTAATGCCTCTCTGTAATTCATATCCCATACAAAATCAGTATGGTAACTTTCTAGAATGAATATAAGTTTATCCGCCGCGCGCGTAAGTGGGCTGGTTAGTACAGCCAATCCAATGAGGAGGGTGGTTCCTACCGTATGCACGTTCATGACATCTCCTTATGGCTAGCGCGTCGCTTATCTGTGAATTAACTCTGCTTTTAATAAGTGCGTGGCCCTTCCAAGCGCCAACTCACTGGTTGTCCTTGTTCAGCGTAGTCATGTTTAAAGTAAAAAGCATTCTTGCCCGATATTGCGTTCCGCAGAACACGGACTTACTGCCCACTGCTTTTCATGCAAGGCGCGTTGCGCCGTAGGTTGTAATCTTTTGACTATGCCATGCTGAGGCGTTTTTTTTGGGATCGCATCGACGCCATTGTGGGTTTGGTGCTAGTTACGGTGGGTGAAGATGAAACCATTGCTAACAACAGAAGCGGGCTAGTTTGTTAATGGGTTAATGCATACTGCTGCATGACCTAGCTTCAATCTACAATGGCGTTCTTTGCCTTTAGGACTGGCACCAAAGAACCAATTCGAATTTCTGTGGGATGTTTACGCCAGCAAGGGTTGGTCGACGCTGAAGTGGAATAGGTTCTAAGCTGTCAGCAAGAGAACGTCACATGTCGCAAATGAACTGGTTACAATTGCTTTCCGCCGACCGCCTTGGCGCACCTCGCCGCCAGCCTGAAACCGGCCCTGCCATTGGTCGCTCGGACTTTCACAAAGATCACGACCGGATCGCATTTTCTTCCCCATTCCGCCGCCTGGGTCGCAAGACGCAGGTACACCCCATGACCGAGAATGATCATGTGCATACCCGGCTGACGCATTCGATCGAAGTCGGCTGCGTGGGGCGCTCGCTCGGCATCATGGTGGGTCAGGCATTGGGCGCCAAATTACCAACGCACATTATTCCATACGATATTGGCGCTATCGTCCAGGCGGCTTGCCTGGCGCACGATATTGGCAACCCGCCGTTTGGCCATGCGGGCGAGTATGCGATTCGCGATTGGTTCCGGCAGTCGTCCAATGCGTACATGTTGCAAAATCTCAGCCCGCAGGAGCGGCGCGATGTCCAGACCTTTGAAGGCAATGCGCAGGGTTTTAGGGTTGTGACCCAATTGGAAAACCATCGCTTTGATGGCGGCATGCGGCTGACCTACGCCACGCTGGGTGCGACGCTCAAATACCCGTGGACCAGCGAGCATGCCGGTCACAAGGAAAAGTTCAGTTGTTACCAAGCTGAAAAGAAACTGCTCGACGAAGTGGCGCATGAGTTGGGGCTGATTGCCAAGCAGAATGGAACGTGGTGCCGCCATCCGTTGAGCTATCTGATGGAAGCAGCAGATGATATCTGCTACGCGATTCTGGACTTGGAGGATGGCGTTGAAATCGGCATGTTGCCGTTTGAAACCATTGCGCCGATGCTGATTAAACTGGCTGGAATCGATGATGACCTGCTGCGGCTGGAAGTCGCTGGCGCACCCAGCGTAAGGCGCAGGATGTCGCTTTTGCGCTCCAAGGCGATTGACCGTTGTACCCGGGAAGTCACGGCAGCTTTCTTGCGCAAGCATGACGAGCTGCTGGCGGGTGAGTATGAAGGTGACCTGATTGCCGCCTGCCCGGATTTTGTCCGCCATGGCATCCATGATGCAAAGCAGTTGGCGCAGGACCGTATCTTCAACAACCGGCGTAAGGTCGAAATCGAGGTTGGTAGCTTTACCTGCCTCGATATCTTGTTGGAATCTTTTTGTGGTGCGGCATACCAACTGCGTACCGAGCCCGATCGACTCAGCTTTCGCAATAAACGTATTCTCGACCTGATGGAATACAACGCCCCCAATAAGGAATGGCCATTGTATGAGAGCTATATGCGGGTGCTCGACTTTATTGGTGGGATGACCGACAACTATGCTACCTATCTGGCGCAACAGGTGGGGGGGATGGGGCGCTAGTAACAGCATAAATTTCTGGATAGAGGCAGTAAGAATCTGTCTAAAGTCTGCTGTGCGTCGGCAATACGGCGTTGAAAACACCCTCGGAATGCTCATTTACCACGCGTAAACTCCGCTTCCTCGGCTGTTTTCGCCTTGTCTTGCCCTAGCTCGCGAGACTTTAGACAGGTTCTAAAAGCGCCTGGGTGAATGCAGAAAAACCACAATGTCCGCGCATCGGGACATGACTTACGAGCGTGCTAGAATCCCCCGCAAACGATTATTCTTCACGAGACTCTCCGCTGTGCCTATCCCCGAACGCCTCGTCATTGCCACCCGTGAATCTGCGCTGGCCCTGTGGCAAGCCCGCCACATCGCCGCCCGGCTGGAATCGCTTTATTCGGACCTCAAGGTTGAACTACTGGGTATGACTACCCAGGGTGACCGTATTCTTGATGTGACGCTGAACAAAATTGGCGGCAAGGGTTTGTTCGTTAAAGAGCTGGAAACCGCTTTGCTTGAGGGCAGGGCTGATCTGGCAGTGCACTCGATGAAGGATATGCCGATGCGCATGCCTGAGGGTTTTGCCATCGCGGCGATTACCGAGCGTGAAGACCCGCGCGATGCGTTTGTCTGTAGCCAATACGCCAGCCTTGGTACGCTACCCAAAGGCGCGGTGGTGGGCACATCCAGCCTGCGCCGGGAAGCGCAGATTCGCGCCGTGTTTCCACACTTGGTGGTGAAGCCCCTGCGGGGGAATGTGCAGACCCGCTTGAACAAGTTGGATGCGGGGGAATACAACGCCATCATTCTCGCGGCGGCAGGGTTGAGGCGCTTGGACCTAACCTATCGTATCCGTGCCTGCCTTACGCCGGAAGAGAGTCTGCCTGCGCCAGGGCAAGGGGCTTTGGGCATAGAGATTTGCGCAGATCGGGTGGACTTGGCTGAGCTGTTGGCCCCGCTTAACCATGCCGAAACCGCAGACTGTGTGATGGCTGAACGTGCCATGAGCTTACGCCTGGATGGTTCTTGTGAAACCCCGCTGGGGGGGTATGCCGAGATTGTCGATAAACATTTCCTGCGCATGCGTGGCTTTGTCGCCAGCCCCGATGGCAAACAGATGCTGCGTGCCGAATCAAACGGCAGCCGTGCTGCGGCTGTAGGGCTGGGTCGCCAAGTCGCTGACTTGATGTTGACCGAAGGTGCCCGGGCTCTCCTTAAGCCTGCCGAGTAAACCGCTGAGATCATCTCCTATGAGTCGTCCGCTTGACCAACGTCGCTTCTTGATTACCCGGCCAGAAAACCAATCCGCCACCCTCGCCGGTCTCTTACGTGAAGCCGGTGCTATTCCGTTACTCGCGCCGATGATCGCTATCGGTGCGAGCAGCGACCCTGCAGCCTTGGCGGCGGTATTGCAGCGTTTGGACGAGTTTGACTTGGCTGTCTTTGTCAGCCCTACCGCCTTGGATGTGATCGCTGAACATAAAGCCCCCTGGCCCGATGCATTGCCCGTTGCGGTGATAGGGCAGGCATCAAAGGAGCGGGCGCAGGAACTGGGCATGCATGATGTCATCAGCCCCGACAGCCAATTTGATAGCGAAGGCCTGTTGGCTAACCCGGTATTGCAGCAAATGGCTGGCCGGCGGGTAGTGCTGTTCCGCGGTAACGGCGGCCGTGAATTGCTGGCTGATACTTTGCGTGCAAGGGGTGCCCAGGTCGAGATCGTCGAAGCCTATCGCCGGCAGATGCCAAGCTTGACGCATGAGGATGTACTCGCCTTGTTGGCCGACGGGTGTGACGGCGTTATCGTGACCAGCTCGGAAGCCGTGAACAATCTGTTTACGTTGGCCGATAGCGTATTGGCCGATCGCTTGCGACATCTTCCCTTTTTTGCCAGCCATCCTGCGATTGCCGAAACCGTACGCCGTCATGGCGTGAATGAGTTGTCTTTGCTGGCAACCGGTGATGCCGCCATGGTGGCCGATCTGCAGATTCGCTTTGCGCCAAAGCCGGTGTCTGTGCAAGCGCCGCCGGCTGCCACGCCGCCCCGCGAACCGGCTGCCCCATTGTCTGTCAGTCCTGCTATTGATAAGCCGGCACGGACGTGGGGGGAGAGGTTGGGCGGTACGATTAAATGGGCACTGCTTATGGTGGGCATCTCGGTGTTGATGTACCAGTTTCAAGCACAAGCCCCGCACCGTGAGTTGAGTGCACGTTTGAACAATTTGGAAGCGCAGCAGCGCAGCCTGAGTGTCGATACGCAACGCGACAGCGCCCAGCTACGCCAGTTGGATGCACTCCAACTGGCGACGCAAGCCCAGCAGGATGAAATACGCGCTCAGCAGACTGATTTACAAGCGCTTTATGGTTCGGTCGCTGGCGATCATGAGGAAGCGGTACTGGCGGATGCTGAGTTGACCTTGTCGCTGGCCAGCCAGCAATTGCAACTTACCGGCAATGTTGGTGCTGCCTTGGCTGCCTTGTACCGATTGGAAGAACGCTTGGTCGGTAATGACAAGCCGCGGCTGCAGAATTTGCGACGTACGGTGGTGAGGGATATCGATCACCTCAAGAGCATACCCTGGGTCGATTACGTTGGACTGTCGGCGCGTCTGGATAGCTTGGTGACACAGGTCGACAAGCTGCCGTTGTTGGTCGATGCGAAAGCCGCAGAGGATGCTATTAAATCCCACGAGCCAGCCGGCAGCTTGCTGGGCGAGTTGGGTCGCGCACTCGGCGCCTTGGTGGAGATTCGCCGTGTCGATCGGCCCAATCCGGTTTTGTTGGCGCCAGAGCAGGCTTTCTACCTACGCGAGCACCTCAAGCTGCGCTTATTGAATGCACGCTTGGCCTTACTACAGCGTGATGAGACAACCTTCAGGCTTGATCTTTCGGCAACCCAGCTCTCCTTGCGCGAGCAGTTCGATACACGCAGCAAGCCCGTCAAAGCCGTACTGGCAGCCCTGGCCGAAATACAGATGATCCGGCCCGCGCAGGTCTTGCCAACATTGGCTGACAGCTTGAACGCCGCCCGGGACGCACGTCGTACGACGGCGGCTAGGGAGGACAGCAAATGAAGTCGGTGATCTGGCTGCTGCTGCTGTTTACCCTCGCGGTGCTGTTGGCGTTGTTTGCCCGCGAAAACAACGGCTATGCGCTGCTGTTTTTCAATCAGTGGCGGATGGAGTTGTCGCTAAATGCCTTTGTCCTGTTGTTTGTATTTTTGCTGGGCGGTGGCTATGGCTTGCTGAAGCTGCTTGATTGGCTTGTCAGTATGCCCGGCAATGTACGTCAGTATCAGGCGGCGCGGCGTGCCAGCAATGCCGGCAAATATCACCGCGAGGCGCTATTGGCAATGTTTGAGGGACGACATTTACGTGCCGAGCGCAATCTTCGGGTAGCGTTGGCGTCGCAGGACAATCCGGAACTGCGTCTTGCCGATACCCTGATTGCTGTTCGTGCGAGCCATAGTTGCCGTGATTTCGAACGCCGGGATGCCTACTTGGCGCAGGCGCGTGAAATTGGCGGTCCGCGGTCTTTGGCGCGGCTGATGTTGGAGGCTGAACTGCTCGGCGAACAGTACCGCACTCGCGAAGCGCTTGATCTGTTGCATCAGGTGTATGCGATTTCCCCCAAACTGACGTCTGCACTGAAACTTGAGTTGAAGTTACGTCAGCAGGAGAATCATCCGGCAAGGGTGATTGAGTTGGCGGATATGCTGGAAAGAAGCGAGGCAATCGATGCGGGGCAAGCGTTCCGCGTCCGAGCTCAGGCGCGGTTGGCACAGCTTAAACTGGTACCGATGGATAGCCGGGAGTTGGAGCGCTGGTGGGCAAGCCTGGGTAAGGATGAACGTCATCAACCTCGCTTGGCGGCTGCTGCCGCACGTGAGTTTGGTCGGCTGGCGTTGATTGAGCGGGCAGAGACCATCGTCGTGGAGGCGTTGGAAAGCAATTGGGATGTCTCCCTCCTGGAGGTTTACGGTGAGTTGGGCCGCATGGATGGCAAGGGAGATGCAGTCAAGCGCCTTGCCAGGGCTGAGGAGTGGCTGCGGCATCACCCCAATGACCATTCGCTTTTGTTGGCCTTGGGGCGTTTGTGCCGCGATGCAGCCCTTTGGGGTAAGGCGCGTACTTATTTGGAAGCCAGCGTGGCCGTGACGGCGACGCCGGTGGCTCATGCCGAGCTTGGCCAATTATTGGAGCAATTGGACGAACGTGAAGAAGCCAACGAGCAATACCGCGCTAGTCTTGGGCTGGCGCTGGACTTATTGGAGAGACGGGGATGAGCGCAGCGCTGCTAGCAGCTGTGCACTATCTGGGTGCCATGGTTTTGATGGCGTGCCTGATGGGCGAACATCTCCTGCTCAAGCCTGAAATGGACGAGCCGTGTATACGTAGTTTGGCGCGTTTGGATATGGTTTATGGTGTGGCCGCGTTGGCGCAGATTGGCAGCGGTATTGCCCGTTTGTTTAGTGAGAAGGGTGTGGATTTCTATCTGCAGAATCCACTTTTCCACGCCAAGATGACGGTCTATGTTGTGCTGGGTCTCCTCTCCATCTACCCCACTTTTCGTTTTATTGCTTGGCGGCGAGTTGTAGCGGGCAGCAGTGGAGTGTCGCCATCGGAAATCAAGCGCGTTGTAATGCTGGTACGCCTGGAATTGCTTCTGCTCTTGTTGATTCCTATATTGGCCAGCTTTATGGCGCGCGGTGTAGGTGCTGGGTGAATGTGTGGTCAAAAAACAAAATCCAGTCTTTGGACTGGCTTTTGTTTTTTGAAATGGTTTGATCGCAAGTAATTCAAAGCTGATCTGGCGTCATAATGGTTTTAAGGATGGTTTGTTTGGCTTCGTCGCGTATCCGGCATTGTAACCACCAGATGCCCCCTTTCTTGACGCTCCAATCGGCTTCGAAACCGGCCAGTAGGCTGGCTGCCAATCGCCCCAGATGTGGTTGATGGCCAACAATGACCACATTGCCCCGGCAACTTGGCCAACCCGCCACGGCCAGATGATCGGCTACCGATGTACCTGGGTTGAGCCGCGCATCCACGGCATGGTTCGGATATAAGGCCGCTGCAGTTTGGCGGGCGCGCACGGCTTCGCTGGCGATGATATAGGTGTCGGCAGGCAACCGTGTTTGCAGCCAAGCCGCTATTTTTGCAGCCTGTTTATGCCCCCGGCTGGTGAGCCTGCGCGCAATATCGTCATTGCCGTCTTCTGCTTCGGCGTGTCGCCACAAAATCAGATTCATCGTTGGTTCTCCTCGCCGAAAATTATCAGTCTCTGGCTTTGGCAGCGAGTTCGCTCAACAGCATGCCCTGGGCGCTACGTACTTTTCCCCCACGGGTAGTTTTTTTGCGGTACCGCCCATCTGGCTGCATTTCCCAGGCTTGTGCGTTGTCGACCAAATAGGGACGAAGTCCTTCACGGATCACCCGCCGTTTGCTCTTGCTGTCATAGATGGGAAAAGCCACTTCGACGCGCCGAAAGAAGTTGCGGCCCATCCAGTCGGCCGAGCCTAGATAAACATCTTCGGCACTGTCGTTGAAGAAGTAGAACACCCGTGTGTGTTCCAACAAGCGCCCGACGATGGAGCGTACCTTGATGTTTTCGCTCAGCCCCTTTACACCTGGGCGCAAGGTACATACGCCGCGGACGATGAGGTGGATGGTTACCCCTGCCTGGCTTGCGGCATATAGGGCTTCGATCAGAGCCGGTTCCAGCAGCGAATTCATTTTGGCGATGATAATGGCGCGCCGGCCGGCCCTGGCGATGTTTGCTTCACGGTCGATTGCTGCCACCATCGAAGAATGCATGGTGAACGGTGATTGCCAAAGCGCTTTCAACTTGCCTGGGTTGCCCATGCCGGTAAGCTGGATGAACACATCGTTGACGTCGGCACATTTGTCCTCGTTGCTGGTCATCAAGCCGAAGTCGGTATACATTTTGGCGGTGCGCTGGTGGTAATTGCCGGTGCCCAGGTGGGCGTAGCGGCGTAAGCGGCCTTCTTCGCGGCGGACAATCAACAGCATCTTGGCGTGGGTCTTGTAGCCGTAGACGCCGTACACGACATGCGCGCCGACGCGTTCGAGCTTGGCTGCCCAGTTGATATTGGCCTCTTCATCAAACCGCGCCATCAATTCAACCACGGCGGTGACTTCCTTGCCGGCCTCTGCCGCTTCAATCAGCGCTTCCATCAACGCCGAGTCCTTGGAAGTCCGGTACACCGTCATCTTGATTGCGACGACAGCAGGGTCGCGCGCGGCCTGTTGTAGGAGGTCGATAACGGGGGTAAAGCTTTGGAAAGGGTGGTGCAGCAGAATGTCGCCATGGCGTATCGCGGCAAATATATCAGGCTGCTTGCGTAGTTCTTTGGGTACGCCGGGCATGAAGGGTTGGAATTTGAGGTCAGGCCGGTCTACTTGGTCCGGCACCTGCATCAAGCGCACGAGGTTTACCGGCCCATCCACCCTGTAGACATCCTCACGCAGAAGGCCAAACTGCTCGCTGAGATAGTCCGATATATGGTGTGGGCAATTGTCGGCGACTTCCAAGCGCACACCGTCACCATATTGGCGCTGTGTCAGTTCGCCTTGCAGCGCTGCCCGCAAATCCTTCACGTCTTCTTCGTCCACGTTCAGGTCCGAATCACGCGTGACACGGAATTGGTAGCAGCCTTTTATGTCCATGCCGGGGAACAGCTCATCGACATGGGCATGCAATATTGAGGATAGGAAAACAAAACCGTGCTCAACCCCCGAAACCTCGGGCGGCAGTTTGATAAAGCGTGGAAATATGCGCGGTGCCTGCACAATGGCAATGCCGGAAGAACGTCCAAATGCATCGCGACCATCAAGCTCTACCGCGAAATTAAGGCTTTTGTTCAAAAGGCGTGGAAAGGGGTGTGCAGGGTCTAGCCCAATCGGTGTGAGTACGGGCGCCAACTCGCGCTTGAAGTAGTCATGCACCCAGGTACGTTGTATGTCGTTCCACCGGATACGGCGTAGAAAGGCGATGCCTTCCTCCGCCAGCGCGGGCAGGATGCTCTCGCGCAGTATCGAGTACTGCCGTTCCACCAGGGCGTGAGCCTCGGTAGATATGCAATGAAATGCGGCTTCGGGCGACAAGCCATCCGGTGCTGGCCGGGTGGAATGCATGCGGATATTTTCTTTTACCCAGGCTACCCGCACCTCGAAAAACTCATCGAGGTTGGAAGACACGATACAGAGGAATTTAAGCCGTTCCAGCAGTGGATTATTGATGTCTTCCGCTAGTGCCAGTACCCGGCGGTTGAATTCAAGCAGCCCAAGCTCGCGGTTCAGGAAGAGTTCGGTAGTGGCTTCGTGCTTGTGGGCAAGGTTCATGGAGCAAATCGCAATGCGGGTTCAGGTGCTGAGTATAGCGAAGCGCCGGGGTACTTGGCCGCATTGAGCACGACAAAATAAAATGGCCGCACAATGGCGGCCATCCAAGCTTTCAGCAAAGTTACTGCTGAGGGGGAACATAGCCTTGCGGCATGTCGGCACCCGAGCCGAAAAAGTAATTTTGCAGTTGCTGGGTCAAGTACTGACGCGCGCGTGCGTCGGCAAGGTTAAGCCGGTTTTCGTTGATCAGCATGGTCTGGTGTTTTACCCAGGCGGCCCAGGCTTCTTTGGACACGCTTTCGAACAGCTTCTTGCCCAATTCCCCGGGTATGGGAGGGAAATCCAGTCCTTCGGCTTCTCGGCCGAGTTTGATGCAGTTAACCATTCTGGCCATGGCGGGTATTCCTTTCAGACTTTAGCAAAACTGCATGACGGCCCACACAGGCTGCCACTGCATTAGAAACTGTCTACGATCTTACTGTGCAGTCATGATCAGGGCTCATGTGCTGCTCAAAATCCTCATGTACAAAAGTACATTCCGGTTTCTGCGCTGCGCTTCACCCTGCTGACGACTGCTCGAGACAGATCGTAAACAGGTTCTTAAACGTTAAACAGGAAGTTGAGCACATCGCCATCTTTGACAACATACTCCTTCCCTTCCGCACGCATCTTTCCGGCTTCCTTGGCCCCCTGTTCACCCTTGTAGGTGATGAAGTCATCGTAGGAAATGGTCTGGGCGCGAATGAAGCCGCGTTCGAAATCGGTATGGATGACGCCGGCAGCCTGCGGGGCGGTATCCCCCGTATGGATTGTCCAGGCGCGTACTTCCTTCACCCCGGCGGTAAAGTAGGTCTGCAAGCCCAGTAGCTTGTAGCCGGCACGGATGAGTTGATCGAGTCCCGGTTCTTCAAACCCCAGGTCAGCCATGAAGGCGGCCTTGTCTTCATCGTCAAGGTCGGCAAGTTCTGCTTCGATCTTTGCGCACAATGCAACAACGGGCGCGCCTTCTTTGGCGGCATGTTCACGTAGGCGGTCAAGGTGAGGGTTGTTCTTAAAGCCATCTTCAAGCACATTGCCCACATACATGGCGGGCTTGATGGTGAGGAGGCACAAAGGCTTGAGTAAAGCCTTATCCTCGTCCGCCAGTTTCAGGGTGCGGGCTGGCTGGCCGGAATTCAGGTGCGGCAACAATTTTTCGCATACAGCAATCAGCTTTTGGGCTTCCTTATCGCCAGACTTGGCTTTTTTCCCCTCGCGTTGCATGGCTTTTTCGACGCCGGCGAGGTCGGCCAGTGCGAGCTCTGTGACGATGACTTCGATATCCGCCAGCGGATCGATACGGCCCGCGACGTGAACGACATTCGGGTCATCAAAGCAACGTACGACGTTTACGATAGCGTCGGTTTCACGGATATTCGCCAAGAACTGATTACCAAGCCCCTCGCCCTTGCTGGCGCCGGCGACCAGCCCCGCAATATCAACAAATTCAACAATGGCAGGCTGGATCTTCTGGGGATTGACGATGCTGGACAGTGCTTTCAAGCGCGTGTCGGGTACTTCTACAATGCCGACATTGGGCTCGATAGTACAGAAAGGATAGTTTTCCGCCGCGATGCCAGCCTTGGTTAACGCATTGAAAAGGGTCGATTTACCTACATTGGGTAGTCCGACGATGCCGCATTGGAGGCTCATGGAGGATTCCTATCAGAGAAAGCGTAATTCTAAATCGGGGCGCGGTTAGGCGTCAGTTATCAAGGGTGAGGCGTAGCATTGGTGAAATCGCTGCTATTCCGCGGGCTTTGCAGCCTTGGGCTTGGTATTGACTACCATTGTGGCGCGGGGAAACTCACCGGCTGCCAGCAGGGGCCAAGCTTTCAGGCTACGTTCGATAGCGGCATCGATATCGGGTTGTTCGTTTTGACGGGGTTTTTGCAGTACGAAATCCACCACTGACTGGTTTAGGTTCAGCGTACGCGGATGGCCGATGCCGAGCCTCAAGCGCCAAAAATTAGGGGTGCCGAGTAGCGCCTGTATATCCTTCAGACCATTGTGGCCGGCATGGCTGCCACCTTGCTTGAGCTTGGCTTCGCCGGGCAGCAGGTCTAATTCGTCATGTACAACCAGGACGGATTCGGGCTGAATCTTATAGAAGCGGGCCAGCGCTGCCACAGATTGACCAGAGCGATTCATATAGGTAGTCGGTTCCAAAAGCCAGATGTCGTCGCGGCTGCGACCCGCCAATCCCAGGAACTTGCTTTCCAGGCGTAGTGACACCCCTAACTCGCGCGCCAAGGCTTCTACCCACCAAAAACCAGCATTGTGCCGGGTAGCGGCATATTCAGCCCCAGGATTACCTAAGCCGACGATCAGTCTTATAGGCTGTGTGGTTGTACTCATCAATCAGTCCAAAACAGATAGAAAAACGGCCCGCCAACCCAAAGGCGACGAGCCGTTTTGCCGAAGCGCGCTAATTTGATTAAGCAGCAGGAGTTTCTTCGGTAGCGCCACCGCGAATAGCCAGGATGGTAGCCACGGTACCGTTGTCGCCATGCTTCAGAGCAACCAACTCAACACCTTCCGGCAGTTTGATATCGGCCAAGTGAATCGAGTGACCGGCTTGCAAATCGATCAGGTCTACTTCGATGAACTCAGGCAGCTTGCTTGGCAAGCAGGAAACTTCAACTTCGTTCAACACGTGAGACACGATGCCGCCGCTAGCTTTCACGCCAGGTGCATTTTCGGCATTGATGAAGTGGAATGGGACCTTGGTGTGGATAGTCTTGTTGGCATCGACACGTTGGAAGTCTACGTGCATGATGATTTGCTTCCATGGGTGGTACTGGGCATCACGAATCAGCACTGGTTCGGCTTTGCCGTCGATAACCAAGCTCAGCACCGAAGCATGGAACACTTCATTTTGCATAGCGTAATACAGATTGTTGTGATCCAGCTCAATGGCGACCGGTGTTTGATCTGCACCGTAAACAATGCCTGGAACCTTGCCAGCGTTACGCAGGCGGCGGCTCGCTCCGGTGCCCTGTTGCGTACGGCCTGTGGCGATAACTTCGATAGTCATAACATAACTCCTGAACTACAAGAAAAAACACCACCCGCGACCAGGCGATGCTTGGATAAACGGCCAACCCTAGGGTTGGCCGTCGAAATTCTAGTCAACGAATAGTGTCGAAACAGACTCTTCGTTATTGATCCGCCTTAGTGTTTCCGCCAGCAGGGGCGCTAAACTGACTACACGGATGCGGTCGGATTTCTTTGCAGCGTCACTTAGCGGGACGGTATCGGTAATTACCAATTCATCAAGTTCTGATTGCGCAATACGTTCTACCGCCAGGCCAGACAGTACCGGGTGGGTAGAGTAAGCCAATACACGCTTGGCCCCATGCTGCTTTAGTGCTTCCGCCGCTTTACACAGCGTATTTGCGGTATCGACCATATCGTCCATGATCAGACAGGTACGGCCTTCAACGTCGCCGATAATATGCATTACTTCAGACACATTGGCTTTTGGACGACGCTTATCGATAATGGCCAACTCGGTATTCAGTTGTTTAGCCATGGCGCGCGCCCGTAATACGCCGCCAACGTCAGGCGAGACTACCATCAGGTCTTCGTAATTTTTGGTGCGAACATCATCGAGTAAAACCGGGGTGGCATAGATGTTATCCACCGGAATATCGAAAAAGCCCTGAATCTGATCTGCATGTAGATCGACCGTCAATAAACGATCAACCCCGGCAGCTTGCAACATATTGGCCACCACCTTGGCTGAGATGGGGACGCGCGCGGAGCGCGGGCGGCGATCTTGGCGTGCATAGCCGAAATAGGGCATCGCAGCAGTAATGCGGCCGGCAGAGGCACGCTTTAGCGCGTCAACCATCAGCAGCACTTCCATCAAATTGTCATTTGTGGGCGCGCAAGTGGATTGCAACACGAAAACATCGCGACCGCGTACATTTTCCAGCAGCTCCACAGTCGCTTCGCCATCGCTGAAACGGCCGACCGTGGCACGGCCTACGGTGATATCGAGGTGCTTAGCGACAGCATCGGCCAACTGTGGGTTGGCATTGCCGGTAAAGACCATCAAACTTTCGTAGGCCATGTCCTGATCCCTGAAAAAGAGAAAGCGTGTAATCGTTATTACACGCTTTCTGGTTTCTTTTTTGTGTTAGCTGCGTATATCAGCATGGGCCGATTACGTTTACTACATAATGACTGGCAGGGGAGGTAGGGATCGAACCTACGAATGTCGGAATCAAAATCCGATGCCTTACCACTTGGCGACTCCCCTACGAATCCGCCGAACTGATCCAAAAAATCAATCCGCCAAATTAAACAAAGGATGCTGCTTAATGCTTTGCGCGCTAAACCCTTGCATCGTGGGTGGCAAGAGAGACAAAACACGCATTGCTTCATCATGTGTATCAAAAGCAGAAAACACACAAGCGCCGGATCCTGTCATCGCTGAGTTACCAAACTGGCTTAACCAATTCAAGTATTTTTCAACTATCGGATACCGTTTCCTCACAACTGCTTCGAGGTCGTTTCTGACCCTGTTGTTCGGAAAGGCCGCCATTATTATGGGCGGGGTGTTGCGTGTCAAGCACGGGTCTGAAAATATTTCGATGGTAGGTATGGATACCGGCGGGGTCAGCACGACATACCATTGTTGTGGAAGGGAAATCTCTTTTAGTGCCTCGCCAATGCCCTCGGCAAAGGCATCACGCCCAAAGATGAAAAGAGGGACGTCTGCCCCCAAGCGAAGCCCCAATGCTTGTAGTGCTGCGCGATTTAAACCTAGTCGCCAACGATGGTTAAGCGCCATGAGGACGGTAGCGGCATCGGAACTGCCGCCGCCAAGCCCCCCTCCCATGGGGAGGCGTTTCGTGATACGGAGGCGGCAGCCGCGGGTACTGCCGGTATGTTCCTGCAATAGGCGAGCAGCGCGCACCATCAGATCAGTTTCTGCCGGCACGCCCGGTAATGGGTTTTCGTGTGTGATCTTGCCGTTATCATCATCCGCGATTTCTATTGTGTCGCCAAAGTCGATTAAGCGAAAGACGGTTTGTAGCAAGTGGTAGCCATCAGGTCGACGGCCGGTCACATGCAGAAAAAGATTGAGTTTGGCAGGTGCTGGAAAGGAATGAAAAACCGTCATTGGGGTGCGAGTTGCCAATCGTAGAGTGCTATACGTACTTCGAGGTCATTACGTTTAAGGGATAGCTTGTCGGGTGCGCCGGCATTGGTGACCACAGGGTATTGAATTCGCCAGCCATCCTGTAACAGGATGCGAGCCCCTCCTTCTTCTTGCCAACTGGCAGCATGAGTAGGGTCTGCCAACCCTAGTAACCAGTAGCGAAGGCCTGCTGCCGGTAATCGCCAGCCTAGTTCGCGCTCGCTTAAGGACTCGATATCGTCGGCTACATGGAGCTGGCCATCCGTATCGAAGAAGCGCGCACCTTCGGGAGCCATTTCCAATCTGGCAACTACTTGGCCCAAGGGGTTGCTGATATCAACCCGGTCTTGCTGATCTTGGTGCGCCCAATTGAAGCGCGCGTTATAGCCTTTGCCAGCTGCATTGACAGCAACCCTGCCGCTCACGCTGTATTGGCTGGGTAGTGAGGATGGTGCAGCGGGCGCAGGTTTGTAACTGGCGCAGGCCGACATAAGAAACAGCGCCGCGATGGCAGCTATAGTGCGTTGGAAAAACATGCGGAGATACCCGGGCTTATTTGGCATTAAGCCGCTGTATGGTTTCCAATAGCACCTCGTGTGAAGGGTCTAGTTTGCTGCCTTCAGCCCAGATTTTGCGCGCTTCACCATGTTGCCCATGGCGCCATAACGCTTCGCCATAATGTGCTGCTATCTCTGGGTCTGGCAGGCCTTGATAGGCTTGTTTTAACCATCCAACAGCTTGTTCTATATTGCCGCGCCGCAGTTCCAGCCAGCCCATACTGTCCAGGATGACAGGGTTGTCGGGTTCTTTGGCCAGTGCTTGGCGGAGTAACGACTCTGCTTCGTCGAAACGCTGAGTGCGATTGGCCAGTGTATAACCCAATGCATTGAGACCAAGCGGGTTATCTGGTTTCAGGCTGAGATATCGGCGTAGGTCGCGCTCTGCTGCGTCTAATTCACCGAGCTGCTCAAGTATAAGAGAGCGGTCATACAAAAAGTCGGTGTTATCTGGGAAAGTCTGAAGCCCCTTATCCAGCGTGGTGCGTGCCTGAGTAAGGTCCTTTAATTCCCGCCACAGCTGGCCTTCAAGCTGCAAGCGTGCGATCTGGTCGTCTTCACTGTCATTGGGTAAGCGATGTAATGCAGCCAAAGCACCGGCCTTGTTGCCAAGTTTTGCCTCGATACGGGCCAGTCGCGTAGCGGCCTGTATGCCGAGTTCGCCATCGCCCACCAGGGCATAGTGGTCACGCGCGGTTGTTAGTTTGAATTGCTCTTCCGCCACAATGCCGAGGTAATAGCGCAAAGCGTCGGGTTTGCGAACACCTAGTTTTAAGGCACGGTTGAGGGCGGCTTCTGCCGAGGCATAGTTGCGCATCTGGATGGCGGCCAATGCTTCGCCGATGGGGAATTCAACTTCATTTGGATAGGCGGTACTCAATTCTGCGTAGGCTTGGCGGGCTTTATCGTAATGCTTGCCTTCGGCGAGTTCCCTGGCTAAGCCGGATTTTATGTCGCGCGATTTTGGCAGTCTTAGGCTGGCGGCCCGTAAATAGGTGATGGCGTCTTCAGGTGACTTGGTCTCAGTAACCGCTGCGCGGTACAGGATGGCTGTTTCCCAATCTGGCCGCAGTTGTACCGCTTGATCCGCTGCTGCAAGTGCCATCTCTATTTCGCCGGCATTGTTGGCGGCGAGGGCATTTGCCATCGCTGCTTCTGGCAATTGCGGATAAGGTTTGGTCAGTCGTTGCGTGAGTTGCAAAACGGCTTGCTTGTCGGCTTGCGCAGGCCAAAGTGTATGTGTCTGAAGGAAAATACCCGGGGCATCCATCGGGCGGTCGATCAGCCATTGGCTAAGCTCGGCTTCTGCATCTTGTAGGCGACCGCTGCGCGCCTGCAGATTGAGCAACATTTGCCGGGGTGGGAGCTTTTGCGGCTCCAACTGGCGCCATAGCTGGGCGGCAACCAGCGCATTATCCAATTTGCCGGCAGAGTAGGCTAGCTCCAGCGCTCTGCGCGCTGCGCGAGGGTCTTTGGTGAGGCGCGCCAGTTCCAGCCATGTATTGGCGGCCAGTGGTTTGTCGCCCCGTTGGGCGGCAACGTCAGCCAATAGAAAGCCGAACAACAGCTCTTTGCTAAGGACTTGCTTGGGGTAGTTGGCCTCATCCTCGGTTGAATTCGCCTCACTAGGGTCCGATTCGATATCGGTTTTGCTGCTGGTTGGGTTTGCGGATGACGCTTGGTCTTTGGCGGGCCCTATACCCGTTGTACTGGCGCAGCCGGTAAGCAAGGCTGCTGTTAGGAGCAGGCTGGAGGTCTTGGCGGAATAGTGAGGCATAGCAAGTTATCCTTGGCCGCCGAAGCGGCATTTTCGGCCATGGTATAGTCGGTCGCCTTCATTCCTCAAGTCATAAACCATGCCCGAGCTGCCGGAAGTCGAAACAACCCGACGTGGCATAGAAGCAGCCATTGTGGGGCACACCCTGCAGAAAGCGCTTGTACGTAATTCATCTTTACGATGGCCGGTTCCACCTGATCTCTCTGACATTGTGGCCGGTCGTCGAGTTGTTCAGGTTCTACGCAGGGCAAAATATCTTTTATTTGATATTGAACATGGACACTTGATTTTACACCTTGGTATGTCGGGTAGTCTGCGCGTTGTTTCGGCGGACTTACCAGCGGAAAAACATGACCATTTGGATTTGGTATTTTCCAATCATTCGGAACGTCGCGCATTGCGATATCGCGACCCGCGTCGTTTTGGCGCTGTGCTTTGGCAGCCGGGGGAACTGTTTTCTCACCCATTACTCCATCGACTGGGGCCTGAACCCCTTGGCTCGGAATTTACTGCGATTTATCTTTTTACCGCATTACGGGGTAAACGTTCAGCGATTAAATTAACACTGATGGATAGTCAAATTGTAGTCGGCGTAGGGAATATCTATGCTAATGAAGCATTGTTTCGAAGCGGGATTGCGCCGAACCGACCAGCGGGTGAATTGACGTTGTTGGAATGTGAGCGTTTGGCGGGGGTGATTCGGACGACTTTACTAGAGGCAATTGCAGCAGGTGGTAGCACGTTGCAGGATTTTGTCGATAGTGATGGCAAGCCGGGATATTTTCAGCAGAGTTATTTTGTTTATGGCCGTGCTGGGCAGCCTTGTTTGCGTTGTGGTACGGAAATTCGTCAAACCCGGTTGGGTCAGCGTTCCACTTGGTGGTGTGCTCGCTGTCAGCCCGGTTAATCGATGCCTTTATCCGCAATATCGCTTTAGACCTGAAGGGCGGTAATCTGCAGCGGATAGCCGTGCTTGCATCACCGGGCATGGCGTTATTTAATGACAACGGGTTTTAATCGTAGAGCGTGCACAAAACCATTAAGTTGGTCGCCGCCAAGAGGGGGTTTACAAATGCCACAAGACAATCTGGTTGCCAATTTCGAAGCTTACAGCGAATGGCGTGGCAACCTCATTCAGCGTATTGGTGATTTACAACGCTGGTTGTCGGAGCAAGATCTGAACGATGCGCAAACTAATATGCGAATCCAGCATCTGCTCGACAAGCTGCGTGATGACAAGCTCAATATTGCATTTGTGGCGGAATTCTCCCGTGGTAAATCCGAACTGATCAATGCCATATTCTTTGCTGAATATAAGCAAAGACTACTTCCTTCTTCCGCCGGGCGTACCACAATGTGCCCGACGGAATTGCAATACGATGCTGGTCGACCTAATTGCATCCAGCTGTTGCCGATTGAAACGCGAGCGAGCGATACAACAACGTCCGAATACAAGCGCTATCCGGAAGAGTGGACTACGGTGGCGCTCGACGTGGAGTCGGGTGATGCCATGCTGGATGCATTCCAACAGGTTGGTATGCAAAAGCGAGTAACGGTTGCCGAGGCCACGAGATTGGGTCTGTTTGATCCGGAGGATGCGGATCATCAAATCTCCGTCCAAAACGGCGAGATAGATATTCCGTGCTGGCGTCATGCGATAATTAATTTCCCGCACCCTTTATTGAAGCAAGGCTTGGTCATTCTTGATACTCCTGGCCTAAATGCGATTGGTACCGAACCAGAGCTGACACTTAATCTCTTGCCGAATGCCCACGCAATATTGTTCATTTTGGCGGCGGATACAGGTGTAACCAAAACGGATATCGATGTCTGGCGTAATCACATTGGCCGTGCGCAAAGTGGTCAGCGTGGTCGATTGGTTGTGCTGAATAAAATTGATGGTTTATGGGATACCCTCAAGACCACTGCGCAGATTGATGCGGAAATAGAAAAGCAGGCACAGACCAGCGCCGATTTATTGGGAATTCGCCGTAGCCAGGTATTTCCAGTATCTGCACAAAAGGGTTTGGTCGCCAAAATTGGTGATGATCAGCCGCTGCTTGCCCGCGCCCGCTTAGCTGATCTGGAGCGGGCCCTATCGGAAGACTTGATTCCCTTCAAGCAGGAAATTGTGCGCGATAACACGCACACAGAGGTCGAAGACCTCGTTCTTGCGACTAGGGGTATCTTGAGTACCCGTCGAGAAGGTGTGAAAGAACAGCTTGATGAGTTGACGGCCCTGCGCGGCAAGAATCGCGATGTGATCGAGCATATGCTGGACAAGATCGGCGAAGAGAAGGTGCATTTCGAGCGCGGTATGCAGCGTTTCCAGGCTTTGCGTAGCGTGTTTTCTCAGCAAACGAATGTGTTATTTGGTTATCTAGGAATGGATGGCTTAAAGAACCGTATTACGCGCGCGCGCACAGAAATGGAGGCGTCGAGTTTCTCTTCCGGGCTTACCAGTGCCATGCAGAAATTCTTCAAGGATGTTAACGGTAATATCAGTAAGTCGGCTGAACAAGTGGCTGAAATTCAGGCCATGATGGCGGGCATGTATAAGAAATTCAGCGAAGAACATGGCTTGGGTGCGGTAAGTCCACCTCCCTTTTCTACTTTGAAATACCACAAAGAAATTGCTCGGTTAGAAAAGAGTTTCCATGAGCATTTCAATACTTTTGGCGCAATTCTAACGACGACACAAAGTACTTTAACCAAGAAATTCTTTGAAACGATCGCCAGTCGTGTCGTTTATGTCTATGAAGTAGCTAATCGTGATGTAGAGAACTGGCTGAAAGCAGTAATGGCGCCAATGGAAACGCAGGTAAGAGAGCATCAAATGCAACTGCGTAGGCGTTTGGAGAGTGTAAAACGTATTCATAAAGCGACTGACACGCTGGAAGACCGGATCGAAGAGCTAAATGAAATTGATACGGGTATTCGACAGCAATTAACTGAGCTTGAGGCGCGACTCAAAGGCTCGTATGAGGCGCTTAATGCACAGATGGAGCCTGTAATTAGGCAGGCAGCATGAAAAAATCAAATTACCTTGTCATAATTAACTTGATTGCCGTATTTTTTATTGGTAAGCGGGTTGATTTGAAGTAACACTACGTTGCATAATTAGTGCAACGTGTTTCAAAACATATAATTCCAAATCCCGCTTCTGGAGAATCGAAAAATGGTAGATCTGTCTGGTTTAAACCTGCCGCAACTGTATGAATTGGAAAAGAACCTTGGCCGTGAGATTGCTCGCCGCAAGGTTGAAGATAAGCAAAAGGCAATTGCTGATTTGCAAAAGCTTGCTGCTGATCGTGGCTTTAGCCTCTCTGAGCTGTTGGGTGCTGAAGGTTCGGCCAATAAGCGCGTTTCTGTTAAGCGTGGCCCAGTCGCCGCCCAATTCAAGAATCCCGCTAATCCAGAGCAGACTTGGACTGGCCGTGGCCGTAAGCCACAGTGGGTAGCCGATCATTTGGCTAGCGGCGGAAGTATTGACGCCCTGCGCGTTTAATTCGCAGCGCACCAAAGCTAAAAAGGAAGCCTAGTGCTTCCTTTTTAGCTTTGGTGCAGCTTACTTGTTGGTGATGAGCGTTAAGGTTGCTCGTGATAAGCTTGGCGCCATGCGTGGCCAATTGCCAATCTCCTATCTTGCGCGTGCAAGCGTACCTTCGTGGTTAGGTAGACACTTTCTGCTGGCTTGGCACGCAGTCATACTGGTGACAAGCCTTTACCCGTTTACCGGTTGGCGTTATATGGGTGAGCCAATTCTGGCTTTCCTGATTTATCCGCTGCCTTATTACCATACTATTGCCGATAACAGTCTGAATTGGCTGGCTTATCTCCCTCTGGGGTATGCTTGGGCGATAACTTTTCGCTGTCGTTGGTATGCACCCTTATTAGCGCTCTTGTTTGGGGCGGCATTATCTACTGGCATTGAGTTTACGCAACAATTCCTACCAGACCGTGTCGCGTCTAATCTCGATATTCTTTACAACTCAGTAGGTGCGCTTTGTGGCGCTTTATTAGCTGGGATAACGACCAAGCTGTTGATTGTCCGTGCGTGGTATGTGCTCAGGCAGCGCTGGTTTGCTGAGGGTGCATTGACTGACTTTGGTTTGACGGTGTTAGTACTGTGGTTGTTGACCCAATTAAATCCAGCGGTACCTTTATTTGGCGTAGTGGTAAAGCCGGAAGGTATTCCCCAGCCGTGGGTTTCTCCGATTGCAGATGCATTGCTATTTTTGCGTGGTCTGGAGATTCTGGGGGTGATGCTGAGTTTATTGGCGGTGACCCTGATCTTGGTGGGTACGCTTGCTCAGCGGCGCTATGCGGTGAGGGCGATTGCAGCTTTGGTAGTGTTGTCTCTGCTGATCAAAGTGCTCTTTGCAGGTATGTTGCTGAAGCCCACGGAATTTTTGGCATGGTTCAATCTGAATGTCTTGATTGGGGCATTGGTTGCATGGGCGTTACTGGCCGTGTTATTGAAGCTGAAAAGGCGCTGGCAGATGATGGCTGCCTTGGTGTCATTGGGGCTGGCACAATTGGTTGAAGCCTTCTGGCCGTTGACTGCTTCCAGCCACAGCATGGCTAGCCTATTCAAATGGAGCTATGGCCACTTGCGGGATTTCAATGGCCTGACCCAGACGTTGTCGGAAGTCTGGCCCTGGCTGGCTACGGTTTACCTTATCTGGCGGATTGCACATGACTGGCGTCGCTCTGCGCAGCCCACGGTTGTTAGCAGCTAGCAGTCATGGAGTCGGCGTTACTTGCAGCGGTAGCGCACTGTTCACGAAAGGCTCATTCCGAAGCAGCTTCTGATACATGCTGGGGTCTTTCCATTCGGCTCGACATTGATCGGAGAACATCACATCCGTTAGCTGTATGGTACCCATGCGCGGGTTATACGCATCGGCCCGAAAGCATTGTGCATAGCCGGTTTCGGTTTCGTGCGCGATGACGGAATGTAGGGTCACGCCTTGTTCTCCATTGGCCATGCGGGTGTTTTGCAGGATGGCATCAATGATGACAAAAAACATGCGCGAGAATTGCTCGGCGGAGGGGGACACCGGCATCGAAATCCAACGAGCTGAATAGCGTTTTGCCCAGGCGATATAATCAGATTCGTCTTTATCCCAAAAGCAGATAGCGTGATCGAAGGCATCAATTATGTCGCGGATGGTGCCTTTCATCAGACCGAAGTCGTACACCATCTGGCCGTGATCGAGCGCATCGGCTTCCAGCAGTACTTCCACCTTGTAGCTGTGGCCGTGGATGGAATAGCGGCAGCGGTCACTGCTGCAATTGCGCACGATGTGCGCATTCTCGAACTTGAATAGCTTGCGGATTAGCATTAGCGATGGTCTACGTAGTAATGGCCCCAATTGTGCCATCCATACAAAAAAAAGCCACGCAAAGGCGTGGTGGGACTAAGTAGTACATGAGGCTGCGAACTTCTTGGTGCAAAGCACCTTAGCATTTCGCCCCCTTTGCAGGGGCTATCGAGTAGCACCTGCACCCTGAGTTGCGTAATAAGATCGTAAACAAGTACTAAAGCATGATAGTCACAGACATTGAACAGATTGTTAGAAGGCCGCGACCACTGCGCCTTTGTATTTGTCTGTAATGAATTTTTTAACCTCAGGCGAGCTGAGTGCGGCGGTCAGCTTCTTGATGACCGGTGTGTTCGCATTGTCGGCACGGGTTACCACATAGTTCGCATAGGGCGAATTGGCATCCTCAATCACCAACGCATCTTTGGCGGGGACGAGCTTGGCTTCCAGTGCGTAGTTTGCATTAATCATGGCGATATCGACCTGATCTAGCACGCGTGGTAGCGTCGCCGCTTCCAATTCCTTGAATTTTAATTTCTTCGGATTGCCAATCACGTCTTTCGCTGTTGAAAGAATGTTGGTGGGGTTTTTCAGCGTAATGACCTTATGTTTAGCTAGCAAAATAAAGGCCCGGCCGGCATTGGAAGGGTCATTCGGGATGGCGATTGTTGCGCCTTCCTGTAGCTCAGTAATCGACTTCACCTTCTTCGAATAAGCCCCGAATGGTTCCAGATGGACTGCCAATCCAGGTAACAGGCTGGTGCCGCGATTTTTGTTGAATTCACTCAGATAGGGCTTGGTCTGAAAGTAATTGGCATCGACGCGTTTTTCAGCCAGTTGCACATTGGGCTGAACATAGTCGGTAAAGACCTTCACATCCAATTCCACCCCTTGTTTGGCCAGAGTGGGTTTGATAAACGCGAGTATCTCGGCGTGGGGAACGGCGGTGGCTGCCACGGTTAGTTTTTCAGCCTGGGCAGACAGAGCGGCAAACCCAGCGGCTGCGATTAAGAGTGATTTGAAACGTTGCATGATTCAAGCCTTGTTTGTATTTATGGATGCGTTGGGGAGCCCGGTGGCGCACATAGCCTACGCACCGGTTTAAATTCATTTACGCGTTGCACGCTTTACCAACCAGTCACCCGTCATTTGCAGCAGTTGAACCAATGCCAATAGCGCCAGCACGGTTACCACCATCACTTCGGTTTGGAAACGCTGGTAACCAAAGCGAATTGCCAAGTCCCCCAGGCCGCCACCGCCGATTACACCCGACATAGCGGTGTAGGACACCAGTGTGACGGCTGTGACGGTAGTTGCCGCCAATAGGCCCGGCAACGCTTCGGGTAATAGGGCGCGTGTCACGATTTGCCATAGCGTGGCACCCATGGCTTGGCTGGCTTCGACAATGCCACGATCGACTTCGCGCAAGGTGGCTTCCACCAAGCGGGCAAAGAAGGGAGCCGCGCCAACGACGAGTGGAGGAATCGCGCCTGCCACGCCGATGGAGGTGCCAACCAGCTTGACGGTGACGGGTATCAGGATGATGAGCAAAATAACAAAGGGCAGGGAACGCAACGCATTCACCACAAATGACAGCAAACTGTAGGCAGGCTTGTTGGCCATCAGCTGCCGAGGGCTCAGCAGGTATAGCAATACACCGAGCGGTAAGCCCAAGATAATGGTGAAGCCGAGGGATACGCCCAGCATTGTGAGTGTGTCCTGGGTTGCCAGCCAGATATCAGCCCAGTCGATTACACTCCAGTCAAAACCAATCTCATTCATACCGTCACCACATCGCAGCGTACGCCGCGTTCTTCAAATGCACGTTTTGCCAATTCGGCATCGCCGTTGAAGCCCACAATCAATTGGCCATAAGGCCGGTCTTTGATTCGTCCCACACTGCCTTGCAAGATGCTCATTGGCGCAGCAAGCGCTTGGCCAATCTGGGCGATGACCGGTTCGTAGGTTGTTGCATCGACGAAGGTAAGGCGTAGAAGCGTCCCAGATACATTCCCAAGCTTGCCAGCCAAGTCGAGCGTTGCCGCGTGACCGTCTTCCGCCACCATATTGCGTGTGGCTTCATGTTGTGGATGCAGGAATACGTCGGCCACAGGGCCGCGTTCAACTATCTGGCCCCCTTCGATGACAGCTACCCGGTCACATATTGCTCGTACAACAGCCATTTCGTGGGTGATCAAAACAATGGTCAAACCAAGGCGACGATTGATGTCGAGCAGGAGCTGCAGGATGGATTGAGTAGTCTGCGGGTCCAGCGCGCTGGTTGCTTCATCGCATAACAGCAGCTTGGGGTGATTTGCGAGGGCTCGCGCAATGCCTACGCGCTGCTTTTGTCCGCCTGAAAGCTGGGATGGATATTGCTCGCGCTGGGCATGCAGGCCAACCAACTCAAGCAACTCATCCACCCGTGTATTGATCGCGGTTTTGGAAAGTGCCCCGGCTAGCTCCAATGGGAAACGAATGTTGTTGGCTACGCTGCGGTGGTTGAGCAAGTTGAAGTGCTGGAACACCATGCCGACCTGACGGCGCAAGACACGTAAGCCCGCAGTATCGAGACAGGTGGCATCCTGGCCATCAATCAGTACCTGCCCCTGGTCGGGGCGCTCCAGCAGGTTCAGCGTGCGCAGCAGGGTGCTTTTACCCGCACCGGAGCGGCCGATGATGCCAAAGACTTCACCTGTCTCAATCTGAAGATTGATATCGCGCAGTGCAATGACTTGGCGTCCATCGCCTTCATAGGTCTTATTGAGATGATGAAGGGCGATCACGGGATATCCACTTTCCAATTCTGTAAAAAAACACCCTTACGTTCTAGGCAAGGGCGGTGACTGTACTCTATCGAAGGCTTTTATTCCTGCGAAGTGGGTGTTTTCCTGTAATTTTTTGATTTTGGTTATTAAATTAAAGCCAGCCTCGCTGTTTTGCCGCATTGGGCAGTTCACTTAACTGATGTAAGGCCAAATCAACGATGGCGCTTTGCCGTGGCTTTGGATTTAGCCATACCGTGCGCATGCCAAGTCGCTTGGCTGTATATAGGTTATTGCGGGTGTCTTCTACCATGACGCAATCGCGTGGATCTATCTTGTAGCGTTGCAACAGGTGGCGGTAGCCAGCGAAATGGGGCTTGGGGCGAAAGTCCGTGTGCTGGATTGCAATCAGTCCATCGAAGTAGTGAGTGATGCGTAAGCCATGCAGGACAGCGCGTGCATAGGCTTCCGGTGCATTGGTGAACAGAATCTTACGGCCTGCCAGTTGGCGTAATACGGCGTGCAGGGCACGCATGGGTCGTAGCTGTTGTTGCAGGTTGGGAAACTGGTGCGTGTGGTACAGGAAGTGTTCGGCCTTCACGCTGTGATGTCGTAACAAACCGGACAACGTAGTACCGTAGCGTTGCCAATAAAGTATACGCAGTACATCGGCCTCGGCCTGGCTTAACCCGGTGTGTTGCACCATATAGTTGCTCATCAGCCTGTTCATCTCTGGAAAGATATAGGGCTCGGCATCATGCAAGGTATTATCCAGGTCGAAAATCCACACGGTGGGCATAGGATGGGGTAGTGGGTAATTGTCGATGAGGTCTGGATAGGGCTTTATGACATCCTGATTCAGACTACTTGGAACCTGTCTACGGCGCTTACTGCGCAGCCGAGATCAGGGCTCATGCGCAGCTCAAAATCCTCATGTACCTATGTACATTTCGGTTTTTGCGCTGTGCTTCACCCTGCTGACGACTGCTCGCGATAGATCGAAAGCAGGTTCTTGGGAAAAGAAAAAGCCAGCACATAGGCCGGCTTACAAGATAGAAGGTTGGCGAGTCTAGCCGTGGATGTAATGTTCCAATTGTTCAATCAGAAATTTTTGTTCAGCGATCTGCTCGCGGACAAGGTCTGTAATGGACAGCACCCCGAGTACGTGGTCGCCTTCACATACGGGTAGATGGCGGAAGCGTTTTTCCGACATGATGGCCATGCACTGATCCACTGTCTGGTTTGGTCTCGCTACGATGACCCGCTTGGTCATGATGTCGACAATCGGTGTGCCTGCTGATGTCTTGCCCTGCAGAACCACTTTGCGGGCATAGTCACGTTCCGAAAAAATCCCGAGCAGACGCTCCCCTTCCATCACAAGCACGGCACCGATGTCTTTTTCGGCCATGAGTTGCAGTGCTTGGTAGACCGTGGCGTCAGGCGGCACCGTAAAGATACCGGGGCGAGCCTTTTCCTGCATAAGTTGCTGGGCGGTTTTCATGCTGCACTTTCTCCATTCGTAGTCAGGACTGCTTTGAACTGAGACATGAAGCCACTATAGCAGCGCTGGAGCCAGACCCAACCAGCAGGCATGCTGCAGCGCAATAGCTCGGCTTGGGTTTTTGGACCGGCTCATAAGGCTTATGTTGCAGATTAGCCCTGGTACTTGGATGAAATGGAGGGCTCGGCATGATTTTTTTGTTTGGTATGCCGGATAAATTGCCCTCTCGGCGCGGAGGCTTACTCGTCACGTTTGATCATGGTGCCGACCCCGTGGTCGGTCAGTACTTCCAAGAGAAGCGCATGCTTTACCCGTCCATCGATAATGTGCACAGCGTTGACGCCATTCACGGCGGCTTCCAAAGCGGAAGCGATTTTGGGAATCATGCCGCCGGAGATCGTGCCATCGGCGACCAGTCCATCGACAATTTTTGGCGTCAGCCGCGTGAGTAGCTGGCCCTTCTGGTCCAGCACCCCTGGTGTGTTGGTCATCAGGATCAATTTTTCAGCGTCCAGCACTTCAGCCAGTTTACCGGCCACCAAGTCGGCGTTGATATTGAAAGCTTCGCCAGCACTGCCAACACCAATCGGCGCAATAACCGGAATGAAATCGCGTGTGTCGAGCAGGGCAACCAGTTCGGGCGCGATTGATTCCACTTCCCCAACTTGGCCGACATCTATCTGTTCGCCGTCTTTATCACCTTTTAGGTACATCTTCCTGGCGCGGATAAAGTGACCATCCTTACCTGTCAGTCCGACTGCCCGGCCGCCATGTTGGTTGATCAGGCTGACGATCTCCTTATTCACCAGGCCGCCCAGTACCATCTCGACGATGTCCATCGTTTCGCTGTCGGTAACCCGCATTCCCTGGATAAACTGGCCTTGCTTACCGACACGATCAAGCATGGCATTGATCTGCGGGCCACCACCGTGCACGACGACAGGGTTCAGTCCAACCAGTTTGAGCAGTACGACATCGCGTGCGAAACCTTCCTTCAGATCGGGGTCGGTCATGGCATTGCCACCGTACTTGATCACAATCGTCTTTTCATTAAAACGACGGATGTAGGGCATGGCTTCGGCAAGCACTGCGGCTTTGGCTGCGGCAGTCTGAGGCGAGATCGGTTCGATCACGGGCATGGCGCTTCCTTGATAGGATGAATGGGAGCGATTTTAACGCCTATCCCTTAGCTGCGGCGTACGCCAGGCTTGTCCGCAGGTAAACTGAGCGCGTAGATTCCGAAAATAAATAAATACCCATCTAATTAGCTGATGTTACGCAGTGCATACGATAACCTGTCGCCATGAAGAACAAAGAACTCGATTTGTACACCGACTATTTGCTGAGCACGTTTGGCGCGGCGACAGCAACGGGCTTGTCGGCGATGGTAGGTGG
>NZ_PDZH01000159.1 GCF_002735695.1 Chitinimonas sp. BJB300 | reverse complement strand
AAGCGACATGGATATAAAACCCCCATCGAGGTATTTACCGAACGAACCGGGATGAATTACAGTCTTGCCAATGGATTTACCATCCAGTGATAAATAAAAATCCGTCAGGTTCGTTTTTAAATCCGCCATTGCTAGATAATTCTAACCGAACGGATTGGGGTTTAAATTTACTTTCGAAAGCTCGACATTATAACGATCGATAATTTGTAAGAGACGCACTCCTCCATCATGGATCAAGCGATGGTCAGTCTCTCTAGGAAGTGCATTTGCAACGACTACTCGTACTACGCGCCATCCACTTTTCCGAGCTTGCGCTGTAGTGAGATCAACGCTCACGACACTACAGCCATACTCTTCCTCCACAGCAGAAATAACTTCTTTATTAGAGAAGATGCACTGTGTCTCAGGTTGAAAATTACCGATACACACATTTGAATACCAATCCAATATCGGCTTCGGATAATGAAAAGCATAGAGTACATGGCCAAATGAATTGGTTGGCAATTCATCCTCGGATATTGATGTATTAGGCTCTCGTGCAATTGTCCAGCGTAGCATCAAAGACTCCAAAACAGCCTTTTCCGAAATGTGTTCAATCGTAAATCCAGCAGCAGAACCGCAAGTAAGCGCCGAGCCGTCTTTTCGAGTCATAACAGCAATGACAACGAAAGGGAGATTGGCCCGGCTATAAATATATAAATTTACAAAGAGTTGATGACGTAACAATTCTTCTTGGAGGTAGTCCGGTAATGTTTCAGCAGACAGTCGATATAGTGGGAAGCCTGGAACCCTCCATGAGAGCATGCAGACGTCTCGTTCAACCACTTCAAGAAGACCATGCATTTCCGCTGCTTCATTTTCAGTTCCAGCGGCAAGCCCTGTTGCACTCGGCCACAAAAACAGACAATCCTCTTCCTTCATCTTCCACCACAAGAAAGCTGCAAGTGCGGGAACCCACACAGGAGACTCAGTGAGAACCCTCCTCCCAATAACCCAGCTTAGATTGCAGGTATCAGGATTCCTCGAATCTAGCAGCAGTTTCGGTAATGCATTGAAATGTTGCAGGTTGCTCGGCTTAATAGCACAAGCATTGTTCATTTCATCAAAGGTTGTGTAACTTCTATTAATAATCTCCGCTGTAAACTGCGAATGAAATGCAGATAGTCGCTCAACCAATTCAGCAAAAGCGCGTAGTCTCGTAGATGCTTCATCTATCCCAAGAGAGGCACCAGTAAGTTGATAAAGGGAATTGTCCGCACTGCGAACTTTTATCGCAGTTCGTCCTATTAAAAGTTCCGAACTCGCATCAGCATAGGGTTCGATTTTAACCTGGCGCGATGATGCGATCCCATCGTATTGGTATTCATAACTGGGAATACTATCCATTTGAATAATTCATGCCTGAAATCAATAATATTTAATTACCGACGAATTCTGTGTATGGCTCTGCACATGCCATGCACATCTCATGCTTCGAATAGGGGACTTTGCTGATCTCAAGCCCGCCGAGCTTTATAATCAATTGATGGTTAATAGTTTCAGGAAGCGAAACCCTTGAAAGGTAAGTCAAAGACTGCATGGCAAGGAGCGCGCCACTCATACTCACGATGGTACTTAAAGCTCCTGTACTACGCCTTGGTAATTGGGCTGTAAGCGAAGCTACTCGTTGCGCGTTGGGCTCTTTCTCATGGAACCAAGCCCATTCGCAGTATGGACAAGCTGACTGTCCAGGCAAAAACAACGGGCCTATACCTTGGCTTGTTCCTCGAATGAGAGGTGTGCCAGTGCTCTTGGCCGCAGATGCCGCCCACCGTGCAATTTCCCAACGAGGAAAATCAGCTGTCAATACCATCAAATCAAATTTCCCATATTTAGCTATTAAATAAATAATGTCATTAATTGATTCTACAAATTGGTGAATTGGTGAGATCGTGGTATGCGGAAACTGGCGGGTAGCAATCTCAGCTGCAGAATCAACCTTACTTTTTGCCAAATGCTGATGATCAAACAATGACTGTCGCGGCAAATTTGAGAGTTCAACTACATCGCCATCAACCATGACTATCTTACCCACACCATTTGCACAAAGGTGTTGAAAAACCCATGAACCCAAGCTTCCCATACCAATCATCAAAATATTAGATTGCCGAACTCGCTCAAAACATTCTGAACCTGAAGTCCCAATATTTGCTGTATCAGAGAAATATTCAATTTCCCTTCGAAATTCGTGATTTAGTCGATCTGTAAAATCTGGCAAGTTGTCAATTATTTCCAGAACACCATGCTTTAGCAAAGCTTGTGACGCCTGAAGTGATTGCAGAGAAAATCCGTGCAATTCGAAAGAATCTGACAGTTCGTTACTTACAGGCAAGCCGGTGATAAGTGCAGCACACAGCCTATAAGCCTCATCAGCTGTTTGAGCTTTCAATTTGAAACTCACGCCTTCCTTATCAAAGAAATAGTATTCATTAGGACTACTGCAGACTACTTTAAAGTTTGCTCTTGTAATTAATAATTTATTCATCATCAGCTTTTAATAGGTGGCCAAGTCACTGCAAGGGTTGCCATTACCGACTCACGCCTCTTACAGATTCGAATACGCGGGTTAATTTTACTTAGTTACCATTAACATTCAACACGGTTGCTCCTGCGTTGAAGTAACGAACAGCGTTCTGACCAAACTTAGCACTATAGCGGCTACACTTACGAGAAACAAAATATTCGGCGCATCTATCCATGCAGAAGCAGGGCTCACCAAGATGCCTACTAATGGATAGATTATCCAAATCAAAGAACTAAAAACCGAATTTATCCTACCACTCATATTCAATGGTATATTTTCTTGGCGCAGCGTAATAGACAGTGCATTTCTCGTGGCATAGATCAGTCCCAAGAGGAAAGAAATTACACCAAAAGCCCAAGCGTTCTTACAACCAAAGAAATAAAATGCAACAAATAATACGCCGATAAAATACCCTGCAAACTGAGCAATATACAAATTCCTCGGTTGCACTACAGCACTTGATTTCAATCTCACTAAGGTAAGGTTTCCAATAAACATCCCCCCCCCCATCAAAGAAAACTGAATTGAAAGTTCTTGTGCATTGAAACCCAAATATTTTACATAAATTACCGATGAAAGCAATTCAAATGCTGCAGAGAATAAACACCAGTTCCCACCCAAATATAGCAAGGCTCTGAGCTTTGAATCTTCCCAAATTGCAGTTAATCCAAGACGAAAACGCTGCAAAAATGTTTCCTTATGCCCAGTGCCTAAAGGAATACCTACAGAATTTCTAATAAAAAGTATCAAACAAAAAAAGATGGCATAACTTATGCAATCCAAGTACATTGCATTAGGAATGGTAATCTCAGTGATAACTAGCCCAGCAACTGCTGCACCCACAATACTTGTAAATGATTGACTTATGGCGATTTTTGACGTCGCAGAAAGAATGTCATCTTTCTGCGTGTCGTAGATAAATACATTCACTGCTGAGTCAAACAAAATTCTTGCGCTACGATCCAAAGTCAATAGTACTGCAAGCACCAACAACGTGAGATGGCCATTAGCAAATATCTGCACAATTAGAAAAACGCAACTGATTCTGGCTGCAACTGATACTAACATTACTGTTGTACTTCGCTGCAAATCACAAACCAGCCCGGATATTATTCCTAAAATAATATTGACTAAAGCTACAGATGTAAACAGGGACACATACTGAGAGGTGGACAAACCTAACCCCTGAAGGGCGATAATTGGCAGTGCAACTATAGAAAGTTGGCTACCAAGCAATGAGATCGTTTCCCCCAGCCAGAATGTCTTAAATGCGATTGATTTTGAATTTTGGCCCTTACAAAACCGATGGACATTCCACATTTGGATACACACAAAATCTAGAAAGAAAATTGGAATATCTAGCGATTATCCAGCATTGGAATAGATAGAACATCAATGACATTCCTTTTATCAAAGTCACTGTAATAATGACCGCTTCGAAGCATCCGTAAGTTAGTGTTCTCGGCAATAACATCTGGCGCAAAGAAATAGCCGCTATTTATGTCAATATCAAAGTAGGCTCTTATCTCCCTATACTTCGCTTCGATAGAATGGAATTTATGTAAAAAATCCTGATACTGCCTATTGTAGATCTCGATAAGATCCTTGAGGTGACGAAGAATTTCGGAATGAGTATCAGCCGGCCCACCAAGCTCATAAACGAGCCGTTGAAGCGCTACGTCTTCATGAAACTTTGTAGATAGGATACCAGCCAACTTACTTCTTCCATACCTAAAAGCAATCGACAGAGAATCTTCTTCATACGCTACGTAATGCCAAAAGGCTGGAGGCATGTAGATCGTATCACCAGGCTCCAACGTTATCTTCCATCCATCCACCATATCCAGAAAACTATGAAGGTCACTTGGTGTGAAATTCTCTAAACTCACGCAACTCCAATTCCTGGATGGTAAAAGCTTTCTTGCTTGGGTAGGATCAATCAATACAAATGTCTTTCTCCCACATATCTGGTAGTGCAAGACGTGCTTATAGTCACCATCATAATGAAGATGAGCAAAATTGTCTTTTGCACCTGCAAAAAAATAGGGGCGAATTTCTGCCACGTCGTCTACCAAAAATGCCATGTGCTCCATATTCAAATCAGCAACTATATCTTTTGGTGCAACACGTGCGGAACTCAACAACCTTGGGTTAAACGATTTTTCTCTAATTTTCTGAAAAAACTCACCCAGGCATACAGTCTGGTATACCTGTGTGCAGGCATCTTCGTATCTCCGCACATCATAAAAATGTTCATTACATACGGAGAGTTGTACATTAAACCACCTATCGAGTGCAGTATTAAAATCAGTTAGCTGCTCAAGGAAACTCTCAGCAAAAAGCCCTTTAAACACAACGGGAGTTCGTGACTTAATATAATTATCGAATTGGCTTTTTGCATCATTGAGGTGCAGTTGATTAATATTTCTCATAGTAAATTTCTAGGTAAACTATTCTCATGCTAATTTTTCACGAAGGTGCATTGGTGCACCTTGGAGTCAAAAACGGTTGATGTATAGAATGCGTTGGAATACGAAGTGGTACTGAGGCAAAGTGGCTGCCTGACACGTTTCAAAAAGCCACCGATTATTCAATAGTACCAAAGTCGAACAATTTCTCAGTGCCGATGAGACAGAATTAGACGTTAATGCATATCTGCATTTTTTATATTCGCAGCATATAGCACGATACTGTCAACCATTGACTTACCAGAGGTTGTTAATTTTGCGTGGTCTGTCACTACTTTGATTGCCCGCTCAAGATGAGACTCTATCAAATCAATCGGTGTACTTTCTGCCTGTCCATTTTTAATTAGTCTAGTATAGTATTGATGCAAACGAGCCAGTACAAAGACTTGATGAAATACGCCAAACATGGGACGCGGGTCGCGTCGCAATGGGGATGAATACGTTTCTGTAGGATCATTTAGGAAGAGAGGTGAATTTGCCAGAGTACAATTTAGCTTTACATGTCCGGCCTCATGCAAAATTTCCTCTGCTAACTTAACGGGATTATTAATTGTTTTGTATCGCAAGAAGATCGTACCATTTGCTTCAAAGTCAACAAAGCCAATTGCAGTCTTGCTTTCAAAGAAATGTAGTCGCTTAACGTATGTACATAGTTCGTTATAAGCTTCAGGCCAAATTTCCCGTATTATCTTACATGCGTTTGCAACGATTCTTTTTTCTTCATCTTCAAGTTCTCTACTTAAAGACTGTAGCTCCGCATCCTTGACAGCCTGTCGCGCCATCTCCAAACCTCTTTCAATAGGCCTGAAAAAATCGGTATCTACATACTTTAGATCAAATGGGATTGCATAGTCTTGCTCATATAATGTACGTCTTTTTTGACTCTCACTTGCAGATTGTATTGCTCTTACTACACGATCCTTTGCGCCCGATAGGTGATCATCGCTATATGAATTGATCTCGTAGCAGCAACTTATCAAACTTGGATCTAGCATCAAGTCGACATCCAAACCTTTTTCATTGCTTACGTATTTGTCAATATTTTGTGGGCACTTCTTCTTTAAAAATCCAAGAAATCGTTGTGCCAGCCTGGAGCGTTCAACACAGGCAATGTCAGCGTTTGGCCGCCAGTCGATGTGCATGGTATTTTCTTTAGCGTTTAATTTAATAGCAGGTGCTGTTTAGCAGCTGGGATAAAGGCTCACTACAGTGACGTACTAGGGCTTTGCGTAATGTTGCTTCAAATCGGCTGAGCGTGCTGTAACTCAGCGCTGTCCAACTCAGCTACTCATGCTGACCTGAATGGTTTGATTTCTATAACGAGTAGGCCAGACTGTCTTGCATGAAACATTGAATTTCATTTTCCGATCCCAAACAAACTTAAAAGAATAGGATCGGAACTACAAAATGCTATTTATTAGCCTTGGTACTCATTTTGAAGCAAAACGCGAAACATAGGCAGCTCATCCGCACTCACTTGCTCAATTTCAATAAGTGCGTTTTCCTGTGAGGACACCTTAATTTCTGCATCGTTAACTGCAATATCTGAGGCGTGTTTTGTCATCTTTAGAACTCCGTTATTTTTTAATCAAGAACGCGTATTTATTTTAATCAAAATCCATTTCCATACATAACACTTTTCATAAATATATAGAATAAAAGGTCAGTGGGGCACTTAAGCGGCCCCTAAGCAATCTGATTTTCCGATCCCAATCCACTTGTAATATTCTGTTTTTATTAGCTTAAGGCTTGGTCGAGTTGACTTGATTCTGAAATTCTTAAGAGGATGTTGATGAATAGAATTTTGTTGCAAATTCGCATCGTACTAGGCAGGGCATTCGGTGGCGGTTAGTTTGAAGTTAGCGATCAAGCTACGCTTACTACAGGGTGCCTCGAATAACCCGACTGTTTGATATGTAGAAGTTCAGACTTGATCTGACAGTCGCTCCGTGTAGCGGATCGACAAGTATTGCGATCCACGGTCTGAGTGGTGGATCAGGCCATCCTGCTGTTTCGGTTGACGGGCGTAGAGGGCTTGCTCCAGCGCATCCAGCACGAAATCGGTCCGCATGCTGCGGCTGACCCGCCAACCCACGATTCGGCGGGCAAACACATCAATCACAAACGCCACATACAA
>NZ_PDZH01000158.1 GCF_002735695.1 Chitinimonas sp. BJB300 | reverse complement strand
ACCATCGCCGACAAGCCCGTTGCTGTCGCCGCACCAAACGTGCTCAGCAAATAGTCGGTGTACAAATCGAGTTCTTTGTTCTTCATGGCGACAGGTTATCGTATGCACTGCGTAACATCAGTTACTAATGCTCTAGAGAACTTCAAGCTTTGAACTGCGCGTGCGCCGCTGGGTACGTGATGGCAAATGCTAAACAACAAAGGAAACGAGCGATGCGCACAAATCTAAGTCCTTCACCAGTTTGCCCTTATTGCGGTCACGTTGAACACGACGCTTGGGAAATCGATTTTGGGCCAAGTATTGAGGGGGATGCCGAAAATGCCTGCGGGGACTGCGGCAAGGACTACTTTGTCAGCAGGAGCGCGACGATTTACTACTTCACGCAGCCGATATCTCAGCAATAGATGCCTACATTGCATAGAGATGAAATAGGGAATGATCATGCAGATTGAACAATCAACAGTTAAAAAGTTGCGCATTGTCGGCGCCCAAGTAGGCGCTGGCTGGAAGCTAGATCCGATCACGGTCTACATCGAAAACTACAAGCCAGGGCAGGGAAAAATCACCATTGAATGCTTCGGCGATGCTTGGTCGAGCTACTGGGGGCCAATGGGGGGCGATCGAAACCTCGAACAATTCTTCACTAGTTGTGACTGCCATTATTTGGCCAGCAAGCTCAAGCTAGGCATCCAGAGCACAATAAACGATGAGGATGGGCTGAGCGATTACATGCGGGCAGAAGTGATGCGCCAGCGGCGTGCTGGCGAGATATCCAAGGACGACGCCAGAGAGATGTATGACGAAGCTGAATATATGGATTATCAGATGATCGACCACGATCTGATACAACGCGTGTTCGGGTATGAGTGGTGGTACCAGCTGCCGCAGAAACCCAACCCGGAGTACGAATACCTTTGCCGGATTATTGCTGCGGCACAAGAAGGGGTTAAAGCTGCTCTAGGGTCAGATATGTTGAAGGTGGCTGCATGAGTTACTCGTCTTGCCCCTTTGATCTATGGCCGAATGTGCCAAACAAGTACCCCTCACCCGAGCCCAATCTGCCGGGTGATTTTTTTGGTGGGTACGGTTTCACAATACCAGACCTAGACAACCATCTCAGGAGCCCAGGTGCAAACCTACTCAATCAAGGAGGCGGCAAAGCTCCTTCGCTGCCATCCAGAAACACTTAGACAACTAACCAAGCAAGGCAAAGCGCCAGGACGAAAAGTCGGGCGTTGTTACGTTTATCTAGAGCAAGACCTTCTTCAATACGCCAGAGGCGAATACAATCCGGCCACGCGGCAAGCGTTGGCAAGGAAAGATACTCCATGTCACTCTACTTACCTGAAAACTCCAGCAACTGGTACGTTGCCATCACCACGCCAAGCGGCGAAAGAATTAGACGCTCTACTGGCACAAAAGTCAGAAACAAGGCGAAAGAATTCCATGATCGCTTAGTAGCTGACTTATGGCGCTCACATAAGCTTGGCGACAAGCCAAGCCGCACTTTTGATGAGGCTGCCGTTAGGTGGCTTAAAGAAAAAGCGCATAAACGCTCTTTAACCGATGACAAAGTAATCATTCGTTGGTGGCGACAATATTTAGTCATGCCACTCAATGAGATCCGGGGCAGCTATGCATTAGAGCTACTGGGTGCGCTTGAAGTTAGCAATGCTAGAAAAAACAAGTATATGGCAGTGCTCAGAGCGATCCTGCGTCGAGCAGAAAGAGTGTGGGAATGGTTAGACAAATCCCCCTTCTTCAGCCTCTTACCAGAGCCCAAAAGACGCATTCGATCTCTGACAAAGGAACAAGCTCAACGTTTAATCAAAGAGCTACCTGAACATCAGCGCATGGTAGTTGTGTTTGCCTTAGCTACCGGCTTACGGCAAGGCAACGTTCTAGGCATGACCTGGGACAAAATTGACCTAGAACGACGCACTGCGTGGATAGATGCAGAGGATTTCAAGAATGGCGACGACCATGGCATTCCGCTTAACGATACTGCAATTGCAATCCTCAAGCAGTGCAGCGGGAAACATAGTTCTTACATTTTTACCTATAGAGGCAACCCCATTAAACAAGCGAACACAAAAGCTTGGCGGGCTGCCTTAAAAAGGGCAGAAATCAAGTCTTTTCGCTGGCATGACCTGCGCCATGTCGCTGCAACATGGATGGTCCAAGATGGCACGCCACTTTTCGCAGTCCAAGAGTTTTTTGGCTGGGCAAGTGAAGCGATGGTAAGGCGTTACGCCCACCTAGCTCCGCAGCATCTAGCGGTGCATGCAAGCGTGCTTGATGAGAAATTGTGTCAGAGTTTTGTCATACCCTAAAAAAATACCCGCTATAAAAGCGGGCTAAGTCATTGAATTCATGGTGCCGGAGATAGGAGTCGAACCTACGACCTTCGCATTACGAATGCGCAACATGAAACGTAACCAGTTGATTTAAATGGGAAAACAACGCTTGCCGCGTGCCAATTACAGTCTAAATCAGCCACATTCAGCGACAATCTAACCTTACTTGGTCATAGTTTGGACATACCCCTAAACCCCTCCTCGTAACTCTCTCGGCATCCGTTTGGCAATCCGCTCCGCCTTGCTCATCCGAATCTCTTTCACCCGACGACTGATAGCCGTTCGTGTAATCTGGACCGGCGTGTCTGGATTCGTCGCGTTCCATTCCTTCAAACGACGATGTGCTGCCTCCCTCCCTTCGCTATCCCCCAGTGCGATGGCTTGAGCCAATTGGTCGGAAATTGACTGTTTGACGCTGCGCTGTAATTCAATGCGGCGCTGATCCGCCCCCATTGCCTGCTGTACCTCTGCCACTTCCCTCGGCTGAAACCCAATCCCCTTGATGATGGCTTGCGTGGTATCGGTATCGATGACCTTACGCCCCTTGGTATCCCGGTACATGCCGGTCATGGCCATGTCAGCACCCTTGGCGATATTCTGTAGCGCTACCGGCGTAATTGCGCCGAATGCTGCTGCAACTTCCCCGCTGGCCAGATTACCGAATGCCTTGCCGGCTTGATTCATCAGGCCACCGACCGGCCCCGCAAACTGGGCGATATCGTCGGTCTTGTTGTTCTCGAACGGCGTCAGCAGGCGTGTACCCGGTAGCAAGTTGCCCAGTCCTAGCCGGCCCTGCACATCCAGCGGCATACCGGGCATCGCGCTGGCCCCATCCAATACCATTCCCCCAATTGTCTTACCCAATGAGCCCATCACGGCACGGCGCAACGAGGCTTCGCTATCGGTGTTGAAACCCATGAAGCGGCCCAGGGTATCGATCAAGTCTTGGATGTCCTCGGCGAACGGCAAGCCTTGCAGGCCGGCTGCCAGTAGTAGAACTGCCAAGGCAATCACTTGGCCCTGGCGGTCCATGCGCTTGAACATTTCCAGGTAGCTGATGCTGTATTGCTTGAAGGTGAACACCGTTGCACCCAAGACGCCACGTGCCCAATTCGGTCGGTTGCCCCGGTTATAGAGCCCTTGGGTTTCCTGCACCGCTTTCTCAGCAAACTGGTACGGGTCTTTGATCTTCTCTTGCGTTGCCGTTTCAAAGGCAGCGATAAAGGTCATGCGCCGATTGACTGACTCAGCCAGGGCGAACATCGAACCCCAAATGGCTTTGAAGGCACGCAAACCCGGCTGGCGGTCCAGCATCGTGCCGCCGGCTTCGGCCATCAACTGGTGGATTTCATGTGGCGCCACAATGCCATCGGCTTCCGCTTGTTTCAGTGCTTTGGCTAAATCCGGTGCATGGTTTTTCGCATAAATGCGGCTGGCTGCACTGGCGAGGCACCGGGCTGCCTTGGTGGGTCCACCGAATTGCGACAGATACGGAAAGGTCATGATGGCGGGCTGGGTCAGGTTGACCGCAGCACTCGCTACCGAACCACCCAGGAAGTGCAGGAACATATAGCCACGTAGGGCGGCTGCCTCTTCCTTCGGTTCGGTCAGGTACTGCACCAGGCTAGCCGCTTCGTCCTTCACATCTCCCTTGCAGGCTTCTGCGGCTTCCAGCATTTCAGCCCGGTTGAAGTTGCCCGAAGCTTGGCGGGCATTCGACACAATGAAGCTGGCCACCACCCGGCTTAAGTCGTCGCTGTAACCTTCAACGCCCTTGCGATGAATCATGCGCTTCAAGGCGCTGCGGTTCGACACGGCAAGCTGCAGGTATTCCTGCGTCGCTGCGTCTTTGTCGATGCCCAGTTCTTTGGCAAACAAAGCCACCGTCTCAGGCGTCATGCCTTTGAACAGCTTGTAGCCTGATTCCGATAGGAGGGACTGGCGTACATTGGCTTGTGGGTAAGTCTTGGCCAGCTTGAAGGCCGCCCGATTCGCTTCAAGCTGGCTTTCAAACAGTTGGAAGGCAATACGCTCCCCCTTGCGGTCGATCACATCCACGGCGTAATTGCCGAATCGCATCAGCGGCGCATAGCCTCGACCCTTCAGGCTTTCGGCCTTGTCGATGATGTCATCTACCCGCTCGGCCAACTTCAATATCCGGGCTGACTGGCTGGTCTGACCGCTACGCTCCTGATCCTGTGCGGCGCGGGTCAGTGCTGCGCCAATCGTCTGCTTCAGGCTCGTGAGGCTGGTATCGGTCTCGCGCAGACTTTCCACCAACAGCGGATTCAAGGCGCTTTCCCGTAAGAGCTTGAACAAGGTAGAGCGGGTCACGTCGTCCAGGCTGGTATCGATTGCTGCGCGGCTTTCCCGGTACAGGTCGATGGCTTGCTGGTCGAGCGTGAACAACCGGCGCAATTCGTCGTCAGTGAACACCACGCCCTCGGCAACGCCACATTCTACTTGATGCAGGTTGCCGTCTTTGTCACGGGTGTATTGCAGCGTGCCCGCAAAAATCGCAGGTGTCGCCGCTTTGACCGCCTCTCGGCGTGCTTTGGAAAACGCGTTCTTGCCGTTCTGGATCAATTCGCGCAGGTCGCCCACCTTGGGCAGCAAGCCCGGTGCAGCGGCTTCAGCGCGCATCGATAGGCGGGACACATCGTGCAGATAGGCTTGCCCAGCGTCAAACACACGCTTGAAGGCAGGATGGATCGTGGCTTTGTGGTACTGGGTGCCTACCGTGCGGTGCCACCAGCGATTGAAGGTGCGGTCAGATTGGAAGGCTTTGGCAAGCGCATCGGTGATTTCCCGCTGTTTGGTGCGGGAGTACAGCAGGTCATCCAGGCCGCCTAGTTGCTGCCCTGATAAGTGCTCGCCAAGTCGAGCCAGTATTGTTCCCCACGCGCCGCGGCCCGCTTCGCGTAGAAGGGTACGCGTGATAACCGTTCTTTTAAGCGTTGCGCTTCCAAGAACCGACCTGTCTTGCGTGCGTCCGCTATTTCCCGTGCTTCGGGTGACAAGTTCAGCGAAACCGTGCCGTCGGAGTTCTCGCGCACTGTCAGCGGCGAGGTCGTTGAAATATTCGTCGTCAACGGGCTTGCCGTCGCGTTCGAATCGACTTTTCTCAAAGCTGTAGCTGACATGGTTTAACTCCTTCGCGACATCCGGCACTAACTGACGGACATTATGGTAGGAAGTCTTTAGCAGCTCCAGCAAATTATGCGCATCATCGCCGGGTACCCAAGTTATCGGCCGAATGGCGTCATTGATCTTGGCATTGGCTTGGTAGCTGTCCGGTGCCATCTGCCTTTCATGCGGCATCAGGTGTTGGGTCATGCCTTCTTTTAACGCAGACGACAGCATTTGTTCGGTACGACGGACCAAGGCCGCCTCAGACAAGCCAGCCGGGTCGCCAATGAATACCTTGCCATTCGCTGCCGCATAGGAAGCAACCGCCGCATAGAGCTTACCGCCCCCGCTAACGCCCTTCGCCAGCGACGAGGCATCGATCCAGACTTCGCCGCTTTGGTTCTCAATGATCCAGGCTTCTTTGCGGTCAGCCATGGTCATTTTCCAGACGTGGGCAATCTTCTGCTCGTCGCGCTCAGCTTTGGAATACGCTTTTTGATCCACGACGACACTCAGGCCGGGGTCAATCTCAGCGGCAATGTCGGCCAGGCCAAAGCTTTGCGGACGCGGAAAACGAAACAGTTCGTCCGCCTGCGCCAACAGCTTCCACGCCATCGCCATCCGTTGGGCAGGGTCATCCTGCCGGCTCGTGGCAAGGGGCTTGCCGTCAGTCCTGCCTGTGTCCTTCCCTGCTGCCGGTGCTTCGGTCACATAGCGCCGGGCGCTGCCCAGCAAGGACACAATGTCGTTGTCTGTCCACTGCCGCACAAATCCATACCGGCGCAGTAGATTGCGGATGGCCGTCACAATACGGGGCCAGAATGCCTGTTTGGTCAGGCTGGCGTGCAAAGCCATATCGGCCAGCACTTCCTCGACGGCTAAAAACTTGTCGTAACCATAACGATCCACCAAACCGTCGGCAGCTTCACGCACATTGGCGTGTCCACGGTAGAGACTGGCGAGCAAGGGGTTCAGTTGTTTGCCGAACAAGCCGCGCAAACCGGCATGACCCAAGACTTCATGTACCAATACATGCAGGGCACGCGGCGTATCGGCCAAGCGATCTGCCACCAAATAAACCGCATTGGCTTTCTGGTCAAAGAAGCCTTCGACATCGCCGTCAGCATTTTGCGAACGCAATTTATCGAGATACCGGACCGGTAAATCCATCACGGACTGGACGATGGTGATCTGCGGCGCGTTCTTCCATCTGGCAATCAGGGGGGCGAATTGCTTGCGCAGGCGGGCTGCATCGCTGCCTTTTGCGCTCTCCTCTGATACTTCAGCACGCGAGAATAGAAGCGATCCGCTCTCTGAATTTTGTACTTTAGATTCAGCTGCTTTGCGGCTGGTCTTCCTTGCCTCAACTTGGGCGGGCCTTTTAGTCGGCGTGTTTGCCTGAAGGTCATCGACGGTAGGTTGCGTCGGTACTGCTTGTTTGGCTGATACGGATGGTTTGGGCTTGTTCGCCTTCTTTTCCACCACTTCCAGTGTGGTCGGCACAGGGGACAACTCGGCAGACGCTTCCTGAACAACAGGGCTTGCCGGTGCCTCGGGCTTTGCGTCTGATTGGGGTGTCTCTGACGCTGCCGTTTTTTCAACTGCGTCCGCCTTGAATGGCGCGGACGCCGCGGCTTCTTGTACCGGCTGGGCGGGGTTTGGGTGAATCTCATAGACAGTAACGCGCTTACCGTTGGGGGCTAGCTTCTCCACCGCGACGGGCGCGTGCGTATCGGTCAGCTTTTTCTTGTCGATGA